>JACMKT010000272.1 GCA_014380005.1 Rhodospirillales bacterium | reverse complement strand
TCACCGCGATTTCAACTTCGCCCAGGCCGAGGCGGTGGTGCCCTATCTCGCCGCCCTGGGCATCAGCCATCTGTACGTCTCGCCCATCCTCAAGGCGCGGGCGGGGTCGCAGCATGGCTATGACATCATCGACCACAACGCGCTCAATCCCGAACTGGGCGACCGCGCGGCGTTCGAGCGACTGGCGGCGCGGCTGGCCCAGCACGGTATGGGGCTAGTGGTGGATTTCGTCCCCAACCACATGGGGGTGGGCGGGGCCGACAATGGCTGGTGGCTGGACGTGCTGGAATGGGGCGAGGACAGCCCCTATGCCCGGTTCTTCGACATCGATTGGCAACCGCCCCGGCGCGAGCTGAAGGGTAAGGTGCTGCTGCCTTTCCTGGGTGACCATTACGGTGCGGTGCTGGAACGCGGCGAATTGGTGCCCAAATTCGACCGGGACGAGGGCACGCTGAGCGTCTGGTATTGGGGGCACCGCTACCCCATTTCCGTGCGCGACTATCCCGAAATTCTGCAAGCGGCGGTGCGGCCCGGCGCGGGTGACGATCTGCTGGACGTGGTGCTGGATTTCCGCGCCCTCGTCGCCGGTCAATCCGGGCGCTCGGCTCAATCGCGGCGGACCCGCGCGGTGCAATGCAAGGCGCGGCTGGCCGGGCTGGTGGCGCTGAAGCCGGCTTTGGCCGATGCCATCGATACCGCTTTGGCGAAACTGGCCCCGGACCCGGCCCGGCTGCACGATCTGCTGGAACGGCAAAGCTATCGGGTGTCGTTCTGGCGCGTGGCCGCCGATGAAATCAATTACCGCCGCTTCTTCGACATCAACGGCTTGGCGGCGCTGCGCATGGTGGAGGAGCCCGAGTTGTTCGACCGCGCCCACCGCCTGACCCTGGAGCTGATCCGCGCCGGGCTGATCCAAGGCCTGCGCATCGACCATGTGGACGGCCTGTTCAACCCAGCGGAATATTGCCGCCACCTTCAAGCTCAGGCCGGTGAAATCCCTGTCTGGGTGGAAAAAATCCTGGCCTATCACGAACCCCTGCGCCGCGACTGGCCGGTGGCGGGCACTACGGGGTACGAGTTCGCCAATCTGGTCAACGGCCTGTTCGTGGATACGGCGGGCGAGGCGGTGCTGGGCGCCACCTATGCTGGCTTCATCGGCTTCGAGATGGATCTCGAGCGCGAAGTCACCGAAGCCAAAAAGCGCATCATCGACGAGCATATGTCCGCCGAATTGCGCGTGCTGGCCGGTCGGCTGGGCCGTATCGCCGCCTCCCATTGGCGCTCGCGCGACTTTACCCTGTCGGTGCTGGTCCAGGCCCTGAAAGAGGTGGTGGCCTGCCTGCCGGTCTACCGCACCTATGTGACCTCGCGCCGGGTCACCGATAACGACCGCCGCTACATCGATTGGGCTTTGGCGAAAGCCCGGCGGCAGACCGGATTGGATGCCACGGTCTACGATTTCGTCGCAGCAGTGATGGATACCTCCCTGGCCAAGGACGGGCTGTATTCCCGCCGCGCCGTGGTGGATTTCGCCATGCGGCTGCAGCAATACACCGGCCCGGTCATGGCCAAGGGGGTCGAGGACACGGCCATGTACCGCTATAACCGGCTGATCTCCCTGAACGAGGTCGGCGGTGAGCCCACCCGCTTCGGCGTCTCGGTCACCAATTTCCATCAGGCCAACCGGGTGCGCGCCCGCACCCATCCCCACGCGCTTCTCGCCACCGCCACCCACGACACCAAGCGGGGCGAGGACACCCGCGTGCGCATTGACGTGCTGTCGGAACTGCCCGAGGAATGGCGTCAGCATGTGGAACGGTGGAGCCAGCTCAACCACTCGTTCCGCAAGGCGTTGGACAGCGGCCCGGCGCCGGAACCCAATGATGAGATGTGGATTTACCAGACCCTGGTGGGTGCGTGGCCCGATGATGATGCGGGTTTCGCCGAACGCCTGTCGGGCGTAGCGGTCAAGGCGGTGAAGGAGGCCAAGCGGCGAACCTCGTGGGCGCATCCGGATGAGGCCTATGAGCAGGCGGTGGTGGAATTCGTCCACCGCATCCTGGAGACAGACCGGCGCAACCCGTTCCTGGACGACTTCCAGAGTTTCCGCCGCCGGGTGCTGCCTGTGGGGCAGTTGAACGGCTTGGTGCAAACCCTGTTGAAGCTGACCGTGCCCGGCGTGCCCGATATCTACCAGGGCACCGAATTGTGGGACCTCTCCATGGTGGACCCCGACAACCGCCGCCCGGTGGATTTCGACCTGCGCAGCCGTATGCTGGACAGCATGGATGGCCCGCTGCCGGCGGATGTGGCGCGTTGGCAGGACGGCGCGGTCAAGCAGGCGATCATCCGCCGGACCCTGGATTTGCGCAGCCGCCAGCCCGCTTTGTTCGCCGAGGGCGCTTACCGTCCGCTGCCGGTACGCGGCCCGCGCGCCGCCAATGTGCTCGCCTTTGCCCGCCAGCACGGTGATGCCCATATGGTGGTGGCGGTGCCGGTGCAGACCGCCCGGCTATGGTCCGACGGCGCCATCCCGCCCTTGGGCGCGGTATGGCGCGGCGTCCATATGGAGGCACCCCGGCACGGTGGCCGCTTCCGTGATCTGCTGTCGGGGCGCATCATTGAACCGGTGGCGCGGCGCGGTTCCATGGTGCTGGCGGCCACCGATTTATTCGCCGCTTTCCCGCTGGCACTATTAGAGGGGATTATTCCGCCGGACGGGGCAAGGGGATGATATTTTGGCTATGCCGAAAGTTTGAATTGCAAATGCCCGGCAAAGGCCCTAACTTCTCTTTATCAAACTTTCGTTGTTCGGCCTGCTCTCAAAGCTCGTGATCGAGCGCCGAGCCTGCTACCCCGCCCTACGTTAAAGTCTGATCCGCCGCGCGATTACCGTGCGACGGCACTTAGCTGCATTGGAAATACTATGTCTGTCGGCACCGTCAAGTGGTTCAACGCGACCAAGGGTTATGGCTTCATTCAGCCGGAAGATGGCTCCAAGGACGTGTTCGTTCATATCTCGGACGTTGAGCGCTCGGGCCTCGGCTCCCTGCAGGAAGGCCAGAAGATCAGCTACGAGCTGCAGAAGGGCCAGCAGGGCAAGGTTTCGGCCGCGAACCTGCGTGAAGTCTAAGGGCTGACCGTCTGGGCGCTAGCGCTAGGCTTATGCCCTCCGTCTCTGGCGGATGGCGTGGTTCAGCGCGGCCTGGGAAATCAGTTCTAAAGGTTAAGGGGTGGCTTCGGCTGCCCCTTTTCTTTTGGTTCATCGCGGATTAGCGGGGAATGCTTGCCAAGCCCACGGTCGTCACCCCGGACAAGCGAAGCGCAGATACGGGGTCCATGGTCGGTGCGCGGCAGGCGCTTGAGTCAAATGGAACACAGATGAACGCAGATGCGCGCAGATGCGCCTGACGGCGCTGACACAGATGAAGAAGAAAAATTTCTATTCTTATCCGTGTAGGCCGCGCCAGCGGCATCTGTGTTTATCTGCGTTCATCTGTGTTCCCATAAAAAACCGGCAGTCGATTCGCCACCACCATGGACCACGGATCGGCGCTTCGCTTGTCCGGGGTGACACGGTTTGGGGGTCTTGAGAAGGCTATCCCCGCGAATCCGTGATGAACCTTTTTTTCGAGCCCTGGCACTATGCTGATGAGCTCGGACGATGGTGGAATCCAGCATCATGTACTCGTTGTCGGAATCTTCGGCCAACATCTTGAAAATTCTCTCGAAAATGCCGCTTTTGCACCACCGGCGTCGAGCGCCGGTGGGAACTCTGTGGTTAACCTTATCAGCCGTTCTCCGCCAGCACCACGCCAGCCAGATACAGCGAGCCGCAGATCAACACCCGCGCGGGACCGGGACGGGCGGTCAGTTCGGCCATGCCTGCCGTAACACCGTCCACCGCCTGGGCATGGGCGCAGCCGTGACGCAACGCCGCGGCTACCCCGTCTTCGGCACTCATGGTGTTGGGCTCACCGGGGATCGCCACTGCGCGCAGGGCGGCGAAGCGCGGCGCCAAGGGGGCGAAATAGCCGTCCACGTCTTTGTTTGCCAGCATGCCGAACAGGGCCAACAGGGGCCGGTCGCGCCAGCCTTCCGCATGGGCGGCGATGGCGGCGGCGGCGTGGGGGTTGTGACCGCCGTCCAGCCATAATTCCCAACCGGGCGGCAGCATGTCCACCAGCGGGCCTTTGGTCAGGCGTTGCAGGCGGGCGGGCCATTGGATGGAGGTCAGGCCGTGGGCCAACATTTCGGGCGTCAGGCGGGGCAACACCCCGTCCGTGGCGAGCCGGTCCACCGCCGCTAGGGCCAGCCCGGCATTGGCGTATTGGAAATCGCCGGGCAAGGCCGGGGCGGGCAAGGTCATACCCTGGAACAGTAGGCGGCCATCCAGGGCCTTTTCAGCGCTAAAGCGCAGCAGCGGCGCCGCCAGTTCCGCCGCCCGCGCGGTCAACACGGCATCGGCTTCGGGCAATTGGCGGGCAACCACGCAGGGCACATTGGGCTTCATAATGCCGGCCTTCTCGAAGGCGATGGCGGCAAGGCTGTCGCCCAGGAAGGATTCGTGGTCCATGGCGATGGGGGTGATGATGGTCAGGGCCGGGCGGTCCACCACATTGCTGGCATCCAGCCGTCCGCCCAATCCGGTTTCCAGAATGACCACGTCAGCGGGCGTGCGGGCGAAGGCCAGGAAGGCGGCGGCGGTGGTCACCTCGAAGAAGGTGATGGGCTCATTGCCATTGACCCGCTCGACCTCTTCCAGCAGGGCCAGCAATTGGTCGTCGCTGGGCAGATGGCCGGCAATGCGGATGCGTTCGGCGAAGCGGACCAGATGGGGCGAGGTATAGACATGGACCCGCAGCCCCGCCGCCTCGTACAGCGCCCGTAAGGTGGCGACGGTGGAGCCCTTGCCGTTGGTGCCGGCCACATGGACGACCGGCGGCAAGTGGTCCTGGGGCCGCCCCAGCTTGTCCAGCAGCGCCAGCACCCGGCCTAAGGACAGGTCGATGATCTTGGGATGCAGCTGGGTCAGGCGGGCGAGGACGGAATCGATCATTAAGGATTCACCACCAAGAACACCAAGGGCACCAAGCTACCGAGTGTGGGTTGGACGTTGCCGTCTGGCCCGCCGGCTTGGTGTCCTTGGTGCCCTTGGTGGTGAATTTAAACTTACAGCCGTGCCGCCCCTTCGGGGTCGATGTCGAGCGGCAGCATGACCAGATCGCCCGCCGGAGTGCGGTTGCGCAGCAGCGACAGGGTGCGGACCAGGGTAGCGCGCAATTCCTTGCGGTGAACCACCATGTCGATCATGCCGTGCTCCAGCAGGTATTCGGCCTTCTGGAAGCCCTCGGGCAGCTTTTCGCGGATGGTGCTTTCGATCACGCGGGCGCCGGCAAAACCGATGACGCAACCCGGCTCGGCGATGGCGATGTCGCCCAGCATGGCGAAGCTGGCCGAGACGCCGCCGGTGGTGGGGTCGGTCAGCAGCACGATATAGGGCAGGCGCTTTTCCTTGACCTTGTCCACCGCCACGGTGGTGCGCGCCATCTGCATCAACGACAGGATGCCTTCCTGCATGCGGGCGCCGCCCGAAGCCGGGACGACGATCAGCGGAGCATCCTGCAGCACCGCCAGTTCGGCGGCGGAAACGATGCCCTCGCCCACGGCAACGCCCATGGAGCCGCCCTGGAAGTCGAAGTTGAACGCGGCGATGACCACGCCCTGGCCGCCCATCTTGCCGTGGCCGACGATGATGGCGTCATGCTCGCCGGTCTTGTGGCGGGTGTCCTTCAGGCGGTCGGTATAACGCTTCTGGTCCTTGAACTTCAGCGGATCTTCGGCGGCCTTGGGCAGCTCGATACGGGTGTACTTGCCGTCGTCGAACAGCATTTCCAGCCGCTTCTTCACGGTCAGACGCATGTGGTGGCCGCAATGCTGGCAGACGTTCAACGCCTTTTCCAGGTCACGGTGGAAGATCATGTGACCGCAGCTGGTGCATTTGTGCCACAGATTATCGGGCACGTCCTTGGGACGGACCAGGGCTTGCAGCTTGGGGCGGACGTAGTTGGTCAGCCAGTTCATCGATCAAAAACCCTCTGACAGATCACTCGCCGGGTGGCCGGCGGCGGGGAATATATGGCACGGATGGACACGGATGAACACGGATGAACGCGCATGGGGACATCCCATCCGTGTCTATCCGTGTCCATCCGTGTCAAAAACTACTTCCTTGCGCCGCGCACGCCTTCTGCCAATTTGGACACCAGGGCCATGGTGGCGGCCACCGGGTCCTGGCCCTTGGCACGGGCCTCTTCGGCGCAGGCGACGATGGCGGAACCGACCACGGCGCCTTCGGCCACGCGGGCGACCTCAGCCGCCTGTTCCGGCGTCTTGATGCCGAAACCGACGCAGACCGGCAGGGTAGTATGGGTGCGGATGCGCGACACCGCATTGGCGATGGCATCGCTGCTGGCCGAGGCCGTGCCGGTGATGCCGGCGATGGAGACGTAGTAAACGAAGCCCGACGCGTCCTTGACCACGGTGGGCAGGCGGGAATCGTCGCTGGTGGGCGTGGTCAGGAAGATGAAGTCGATGTTGTTGGCCCGGCAATGGGGCAGCAGTTCACCGGCTTCCTCGGGCGGCAGATCGACGATGATCAGGCCGTCGATACCGGCGGCAGCGGCATCCTTGCCGAACTTCTCGATGCCCCAGGCATAGATGGGATTGTAATAGCCCATCAGCACCACCGGGGTGTCGGTGTCGGTCTTGCGGAACTCGGCGATCATCTCCAGCGTGCCCTTGAGCGAACCGCCCGCCGCCAGCGCGCGCTGAGCGGCGTACTGGATGGCCGGGCCATCGGCCATGGGGTCGGTGAAGGGCATGCCGAATTCAATGACGTCCGCACCCGCCTTGGGCAATCCGTTCAGGATGGCCTGGCTGGTGGCGCGGTCGGGATCGAACGCCATGCAATAGGTGACCAATGCTGCGCGGTTTTCAGCGGCAAGCTTGGCGAAGCGGGGGGCGAGGCGGCTCATTACAGCGATCCCCCATTGGCATCGCCCAAGGCGCGGGCGACCGTATTGACGTCCTTGTCGCCGCGTCCCGACAGGTTCAGCACCATCAGATGATCCTTGGGCAGGCTGCCTGCGATCTTGCCGGCATGGGCCAAGGCGTGGCTGGATTCCAGCGCCGGGATGATGCCTTCCAGGCGGGTGCATTGCTGGAACGCCGCCAGGGCTTCGTTATCGGTGACCGAGACGTATTCCACCCGGCCCACATCGTGCAGCCAGGAATGCTCCGGCCCGATGCCGGGATAGTCCAGACCGGCGGAGATGGAATGGGCTTCGGCGATCTGGCCGTCGGCATCCTGCAGCAGATAGGTGCGGTTGCCGTGCAGCACGCCGGGGCGCCCGCCGGTCAGGCTGGCGGCGTGCTGGCCGGTGGGAATGCCGTGACCGGCAGCCTCCACACCGATGATGCGCACGCTTTTCTCGTCCAGGAACGGATGGAACAGGCCCATGGCGTTGGAGCCGCCGCCGATGCAGGCCACCAGGGAATCGGGCAGCCGGCCTTCCTGGGCCAGGATCTGAGCGCGCACTTCATCGCCGATGACGGATTGGAAGTCGCGCACCATGCAGGGGAACGGGTGCGGGCCGGCCACGGTGCCGATCAGATAATAGGTGTCGGCCACATTGGTGACCCAGTCGCGCAGGGCGTCGTTCATGGCGTCCTTCAAGGTCGCCGCGCCCGACACCACGGGGCGCACTTCGGCGCCCAGCAGCTTCATGCGGTAGACGTTGGGCGCCTGACGCTCGATATCGGTGGCGCCCATATAGATGACGCATTGCAGGCCGAACAGCGCGCACACGGTGGCGGTGGCGACGCCGTGCTGGCCGGCGCCGGTCTCGGCGATGATGCGCTTCTTGCCCATGCGCCGGGCCAGCAGAATCTGGCCGATGCAATTGTTGATCTTGTGGGCGCCGGTATGGTTCAGGTCTTCCCGCTTAAGGAAAATCTTGGCGCCGCCCCAGGCCTCGGTCAGCCGGCTGGCGAAATATAACGGGTTCGGGCGGCCCACATAATTGGCGAGCAGCGAGCGGAACTCCGCCTCAAAGGCCGGGTCGGCCTTGGCGGCCAAATAGGCCTGCTCCACTTCGAGGATCAGCGGCATCAAGGTCTCGGCCACGAAGCGGCCGCCGAAAATGCCGAAATGCCCGCGCTCGTCAGGGCCGGCGCGGTAAGTGTTCAGGCTCTGCATGCTTCTCTAACCAGCCATCCGAAAGGGCCGCTAATAAAGCATGAAGCCGGCCCCGAGGGGAGACTTTTCGTGGCGGTTCGCGCGCGACGCGGAAAGTAAAATACGCTATTATATGGTCATATAATGAGTAGGGTTTTGAGGATTAAGGGGAGAACTAAGAATGACTAAAATCCGCATGTTCGCCGCCGCCGCTCTTGTGCTGGCCACGGCCACTCCCGCCTTCGCCAAGGAAGCGCCCATCACTTTCTCCGAAGACGTTCAGCCGATCATTCAGCAGCGTTGCGCCATGTGCCATCAGGCCGGCGCCGAGGGCTTCGTGAAAAGCGGCTTCGACCTGACCTCGTATGTGGGCATGTTGAAGGGCACCAAGCACGGCGCCTTGTTCTCTCCCGGCGACCCGGTCTCCTCGAATTTGATGGTGCTGATCGACGGCAAGGCTGACAAGTCCCTGCAGATGCCCCACGGCAAGAAG
>JACMKT010000271.1 GCA_014380005.1 Rhodospirillales bacterium | reverse complement strand
TCAACTCCGTCCTCACGATCAAATGGGCAGACCAACTCGGAATGCCCAGACTCGCCTGACCTCAATCCCTCGAACCGCCCGGTGCGGACCCGCAAGCCGGGTGGTGAGGCAAGGGAGCGGCCTTACGGCCGCCCCCGATGCCGATTTCATCGCGGGGACACATAGCAGGTTCACCACCAAGACAAGAGAGCGTGCCAAAAGGCCTTTGCCTGGGGGGCTGCATCAAAGAAAAATTTCACCACGAAGGAAGAGAAGGGCACGAAGCCATTTCCCAGACAGGCTAGCTTTGTGCCCTTCCTCTTCCTTCGTGGTGAAAACACTTAGTCTGCCATCCGACAGACATCTTGGTGCCTTGGTGGTGGGACAGCTTACGCCAGCTGAATGATTACCGCTTGCGGTGCAGTCGGTGCCGGTTAGGGGGGATTGGAAGTAATTGCAGTGGCGGCCCATCGTCGTCGTCGGTGGCAACGGCATCCAATCTCGCCATCGGGGTTAGTCCAAAAATCGCGGTATGACTAGCCTTTAGGGGATGATGGGCCGGTGGGTCAAGTCGAATGGGTGGATCATTTGAGATTGCATTACGTTTGGCGAATTGATTCCGCTGGCTTGCCCTGAAGCGCCAAGTGCGGAAATATCTCAACCGATAGAACGCCGGTTGGAGGGGCTATGTTCAGAAAATTTTTCGGCGGAGTGGTGGTGTTGGTCGTGATGGCCGCTGCCCCCGCAATGGCGGCTGGGGCTGAGCCGACCGTTGACCAAGTGCGGGCGGTACTGCCGGCCTTCTGCGACGCCATGACGCGTGGCAGGGCGGAAGTGGAACGGGCCGCTGACCGTGAAGTTGGGTCTGCCCCGGCGCCGGGCGCGAACGCGGCGGCGTGGATGGAGGCGCGCGAAGCCGTATCCGAGAAACACCGTCAGCGGTTAGCCGACGATTTCCAGGAACGGACGAAGTTGGATTTTTATGCGGCCCGCAAGGTGGCGTCCAAGAACGCCATCAACTGCCCGCGCTAGAACAGCGACAGTTGGGCAGGCGCCGGGACTGGGCGCTTCGGTGCGCTGTCCGCCAGCAATTGGCGGGCAGCGTTCACCAGATCGGGCATGGCGGCCACGCCGCCAGCGAAGTGGATCAGGACATCAGGGAACAGCTTGGTGGCGGTGGGCATGCCGTGGATCTCCACCGTCGCCACGTCCACCGCCGCTATGGTGTGCGGCAAGACCATGCGCAACAGGTCGGCTATTCTGAAATCATCCGCCCCGGTGCTGCGCCAAATTCACAACAGGTCTTCCGCCGTCCATGCGACATCGCGGCACGATCCGGTCAGCAGTTGGCGCAGTGTGATAGCAAGCGGATCGTCCATGACTCGCGCTCTCAATTTCCGTCTCTACATTGACACAGCGGCTGTTCATGGAGCCAGTGCGCAGGATCCATGGGATGGAGGGCGTCACGGCAGCGCGGCCAACCAGGGCAGTCGGCGGGCTCAACCCGCTCGTGGCCTTTGCAAATGTCTTCTGCTGTGGTGCGAGCAATATGGCACTCTCCAGTGTGGCCATCATCGGTTTGCCATTTGGTGCAATTTCCGCACTTGTTGCGGATGCCTTGTGGCTTATCACCGCTCATTTCGTCACCTTTCAGACGAGGCGTTCAGCTTCAGTTATGCCTGTGGTCCTGTGGGCAGTCCCCGGTCAGCAGGCTGTCCCATGGGATGCCTGACATCACGCCTGCCTGTGGTGCAGATAGTTGAACACCCGGCGCCAGACGAAGCCGCGTATGACGCTGACGATGGTGAAGATGGCGGTCAGGCCCAGGTTGTCGGCAAGCGAGACCTGATAGCCGAACAGCGGGTAGACCAGCTGCCCGACGATCAGCGCCAGGACCATGCCCGAGCCGACGTTGAACAACTGTTCTACCAGGGACATCAAGCGAGATTGGCCCATCACTCAACGGCCTCAGCATGACAAGGGGCCGCGAAACGCGGCCGGAAAAGGCCGTCGATTTTCCCGGTACGTCGATTGATGCAATTGTGAATCCCGCCCACGTCATGTAGGAGGTTGAAGTCGTCGGCTTCGGCCATATCGGCCAAACGCAAGGGGCACCCATTGGCATGGCAAGCGGTCAGGCTCATCTTGACCTCGAGCTTGTCCATGTCCGGGATGATCGTGGCCGCACGGTCAACGATCTGGGTAATGAACGCCCGATCGGCGTCGGAAACTTTGAACGAAATTCCCATGGTCATCTCCATCACTCAAAAATCGAACAGGGTGGTGCCCGCCGCCGGGCTAGCCGCCGGCTTGGGTTTGGGCTTGGCCGTGCGGATCGGCGGGCGCGGCGGCGCCGGGGGTTGGCGTTGGGGTGTGGACAGCGAGGTCAGGGCGGGCTTGGGTGCCGGCGCCGGGGGCTCGGTGGCCGGTTGGGGCGGTGAAGGTGACTTCATTGGCCATGTCGTTTCCCCAGATACTTCTGGCGGAATTCCTTCCGCCCGGCGGCGTAAGCCAAACCTCTGTTCAGATCGCCGTTGGTAGCGGACAGGCCCGCCACCAAATCGTCACGGCTGAAGCTGCGGATGATCTCCACCAGCTTGCGGGATCGGCCATTGCGAGCGAGCTTGAAGGCGGCATCCAGTTCGGCGTTGGTGGGGGCGGCGGTGACCTTAGCCATAGGCCGTCTCCATATCCGTGCCCGCGCAGTTGTTGGTGGAGCGGCACTCCGTGCACAGGTGGTTGTGCGGGCCGTGGCTGGTAAATTCGTTGCGGCACTTCAGGCAGCGCTTGCGCTTGGGATAGCCCGGCGGGCCATCGGCCTTTTTCTTGCGCATGTGGTGGCCGCCGCGCCCGCGCGGATGCTTCTTGGTCAGCCCAAGTTCCGTGACCCGCCGATAGATGTCTCGGGGGTTCGTGTTGTAGCGGATGGCAAGGTCCAGGTAGCTTTCGCCGCTGATGTAAAGCTGTTCCAGTTCCGGGGCGGCGTCTCCATTCCGCCACCATGCGCGGTTGGTCGGCCACGCCTCCTTAGCCTCTCGAAGGGTCACGGTGCTGGTTCTCATGCTCAACCCTCCGCTTTTGCAGCGGGGCGCCCGGAAAAGGCCCAAAGCGCGACTTCAAAGGATTGGCGGCGGTAGACCACGCGTCCGGACTTCCAGGCGAAGGAGAATCGCACCATCAGGGATCGGGTGATTTCCCCGGTGATGATTTCGCGGGACAGCTTGAGGCCACGCTTTTCCATGTCCGCGTTCAGTTCGGCCAACTCGGGGATCTGGGCGAAGATGGCGGGGGCGGACAGCTTCAGGCTGCCACCCAAGACGATGGGCTTGCGGCGGCTCATTGTGCGGTTCCTTCATTGATGAGGCGCCGCAGAATTTCGACCGTCTCATGCTCTGCTGAAGACGATTTTAAATAATCCACCATGCGACGGTGGGCCGTATCGTTCCAGAGCGAGAACCCGTTTCCCCACTCATGCATGAGGTTCCCGGAATCGATGAGGAATTGACGGTCCTCATGGGAAAGCGGGTTGTTCATGCTCCCAAGTACATGGAGCACAATGCCAATGGAGGTCATGACTTCCGCGCGGTCATTGTCTTTGATGTTGTCGATTTTGCTCATGATCACTGCCCCCCTTCTGCGGTCGGGTTGGCGGGCCGGATGTACGAGAAATTGCCGGCGGTGCTGTCCTGGGCATCCAGCGCGGCAGTGGACGCCACGCGGGAGATATTCGTCATGATGGCGGCGTAGGCCGGCAGGTTGACGCGGGGATCGGGCAACGATTGAAGCAGGTCGTGGATCTGCTGACCGTAGGTGCGCTGGTCGGTGACGGGATCGTGCATGATCACTGCCCCCCAACCTGTTGGGCGGCCACATCCAGCGGCTTCCACCACCAATGGGTTTCCGGCACGGCGGGCGTCTTGCCGTCGTCGCCCCAGACCCAATCTTCCAGGGCTGTGTCCGAAATCGTGCGGGCGTGTTCATAGGCGAAGAAGTCGTTGAACTTTTCGGCATTGGCCTTGATGAAGGAATCAAATTCATCCAGCGCCGTGCGGAAAGGTGCTGCCATATCGGTGCGGATGAATTCCAGTGCCGAACGGGCCGGCAAGATTTGATCGCCGATATACTGATACTGATTCCGCCCTTCCAAGATGAAGGGACGGCATTCCAGGAAGGACAGCAGCAGCGCCACTTCCCTCTCTTCACCTACTTCGAAAGCCATTTGGTTATCCCCCTGGCTGGTTGCTTGATGGCCTGCACGTCGTCACTGGGCGTGGATAGAGCGCCCCGGCGGCGATGCAGGGTTTCGATGTCCTGGCCGATCACATCGACCACGGCGAATTCAGCGGATTTGCGGGCGCTGGCGCCCGGCCTCACGAACAGGGCCTTCAGGCGTCCGCCGCGCACCGACAGGTACACGTCGCGGTCACCCCGGCGGATCAGGTCCATAGCGGCGGCGTTGTAGGCCTCGCGCGTGCCCCACAGGGCTTTGCCGTGCTTGTCGTAATGGTTCGCCATGGACTTGGCGTCGCGCCAACTGGCGGCCTTGCAATGCTCGATCAGGGCGGCGGTGGCCTTGCGCGACAACGGCTCGCGGTCGAAGGTGCTGCGCTCCCATTCCGAGGCCGCGCCGCTGGTGGGCAGATAGGCCACGGTGATGGTGCGGCAGCGGGCGTGATAGGGCGGGCTGGCGATGTTGGCCGGGATGTCCTTGGTCTTGGCGTCTTGCAGCTTGGCGGCGGCCTTGTCGCCCTGCCACGCCCAGGCGTCCTTGGCCCCCAGCACGTCACCCCGGCGGACTGCATCAAGGTAGTTGTCGCGCTGGTCCGACAGCCGGCGCACGGGGATCACCCGGCCATGCATGTTGCGGCAGATTTCCGAGGTGCGGTGATCCAGGTGGGCGCGGATCTGCACGTACTCCACGCCGGCCCGCTCGTATCCGGTCACCCGGCCCATCTCGCGGGTTTTGGTAGCGGCGGTATCGGCCAGCAGTTCGAAATACACCTTGCCCTTGGCGGCCAGCGCCGGGAATTCCTCGGCAAAGCGCTGGATCAACTGTTCGCGGGTCATGCCCTCGCGGAAGTAATCATCCAGCGCTTTGCGGAAGATGGTGTTGTTGCGGGCGTTCCAGCTATTGGCTACCCAATGCAGATTGTCCTTCTGGATCAGCTTCAGCGCGTCGAAGTCGGGCCGTCCAAAGGCGATGTCCACACCCACCGACGTGCCCACTTCAGCGGCGCCCAGGCGCATCAGCGCGTCGGTCAGGTTGATGACCGGGCCGTTCACCAGACCCGATAGGGCTTCGGCACCCAGGCGGCCTTCCAGCACGCCCATGATGTGGGTGGCATCGGCTTGGCCGAAGGTGCCGGGCGGCAGATCGCGCATGCGGTCCAGCGCGTCCTTCAGAGCCTCTTGCGCGGCTGTGGCGAAGGCGCGGGTATAGGCGTCCTGCAATTCGCCATACAGGGCCGCCCAGGCGTCCGCATCCTTGATCAGCACGGCGCGCAGGTGGCGCCGCTCAATCACATGGGCAAAGGCGTTTTCAACGGCGGCCATGTCAACCATGGGCCACCACCGGATTGCGGCGGGTGGCAACCTTGACCGACAGGCGCTTTTCCTCAGTCTGGAACTGGTGGCCGCAATCACCGCAGCAGCGCTGACGCGTGATGGCGTCATCCTTGGTGCGGGTCTTGACCACGCGGGTGTTGTCGTTGCCGCATCGGGGGCACTTCATGACGCGCCCCCGTTCCAGCGCTCCAGACCGGTGATCACGTCTGACATGGCGGCGCGGGTCAGGAAGCGCATGGCTTCCACGCCCGTGGTGCGCTTGACGAAGGCGATCAGGCGGTCATCGGTAAGGCCGTCCCAATCCCGATCACGGGCCAGTGCCGCCAGCTTCCGGCGCTGGGCATCGGTGGGGCGGTCATCGCCAGTGCCGCCTTGGTTGACATCGGGATAGGCGCCCTTGGTGTCCAGGGCGGCGGCCACCTTCTTGAGCTGGTCATCGGTCATGTCCTTGCACGACCGCTTCCCGCCGCCGTGCAGGGCCAGGAAATCGCGGTAGTCGTCATCGACCAAGCGTATGTTTTTGGCGCCCACCTTGATCTTGGCGATCAGCTTGTTGCGCTGCATGGTCAACCCTCCTGTCCGGCCTGAAGGCCGGCGACGAAGGCGTTCAATTGGTCGATGGTGGCCAGCATGGCCGGGATCGCTTCGCGCCGTTCCTGGTGGTCGAACTTGCCGTCTGCCAGCCAGCCGGCCAGCCGGAACACCGCTTCTGCCAACGCCGCCTGGGCAGAGAACGGGTTGTCGTTTTGGCTATCCAGGCAGCGCAGACCTTCGAACCCGGCGACGCTCAATATCTCGGACAGGAAAGCCGGCCCTTGCGGACCAAGTGCGATAGCAATGCGCAACAGCTTCGGCAGTTCCGGCAAGCAACCGGATTGGTCCTGATAGGCCCGCAGATTGCGTTCTTTCTCGCCACTCTCAGCCGCGAGGGCCGTAATGGACCAAGGGCGCGCCACGCCAACGTGGCGGCGCAGAGCGATTTTAAAACGGTCCCTGACGGCATCGTCGGTCAGGTCGGTGGCGGTAATTTTTCTTTCTGCCATCGGGGTTACTCCCTCGTTGGTGGTAGCGTTCGGTATGTCAGAGCTTGGCAAGATCAAGGGAGATGGCGACGTACTCCCCCTTCTCGTTCCGCTGGTAAAAGCGGATGTACGAGGCCGTGCCGACCACGCGGATGCTTTCCTTGACCGCTTTCATGGCGGCGATCCATTTGGGATGGGCGATGTTGTAGGACAGCAGCCGCATGACATCGCTGACGTTGCAATTGCCATCGCCGTCGATTTGGAAGGCACGGCCCACAAGGCTGCGCAGATCGATAGAGGCTTCCGAGGTGACCTCATCCAGGTACTCGGACAGCAGCGCGCGGGCGGCTTGCAATTCAGCGGAAAAGGCCAGCCGGTCGCTGTTCTGAAGCACGACCTTGAACGTGCCATCAAAGCTGTAAAAGACCGCGCCGCCCTTCTTCCCGCCCTTCTTGACGTTGTGTTTTTCGTTCAGGGTCTCCAGCAACGCGGCGGTTTCTTGGAACGCGCGGGTCTTGAACGTCGCCAGGAACTTCTGGATGCGCAGGGCGCGCCGGCCCAGATCGGTGGCGACTTGGTCTTCCAGCGCTTCCGCCGGCTTGATGTTGCTTTCCGCGCGCAGATCGCCGTCGCGGTCGTACAGGAAGCCGGGCGGCGGCGCCGGGCGAGTATCGGTGGTGGTCATGGATCAGGGCTCCGTCTTCTTGGGCTGGTAGTACTTGCAGGCGGCAGTGTCCTGAGGGAACTCCGCAGCTTTGCCTTCATTATCGGCGTAGTAATCGAGCGCCTTACCGCAGAACATGTGCGTCGGGCTGGGGGTGGTCTTGGGCATTCCGCTTTCTTTGTCTTTTTCCGTAATTTTGGAAACCACGTGGCTGGCGCACTTAACGCACGTGGCGCCAACCGGACCGGTTCCCGAGAAAAAAAACATTCCCTTCACCGCCTGATTACGGGAGGTGATGCCATTGCCGTAATCGGCGGGCGTGAGCTTCATGGTGCGGATCTTCGCGGGCTTCGGGGGCTTAGCCATGGCGCACCTCCCCGTGCGAATGCAGTTGCAAGGGGCGCGTCATCACTTGCCCCCGTGGCTGGCCGTGCCCCATTCGGCGGCGGCGGCGGCGATGACTTCAATGTTCAGTTCGGTGATGGCGTTGGCGGTCATGATGCGCTTGCAGGCATCCACCAGTTCCTGGCCTTCACGCCAATTGCCGTTGCATTGCGTGAAGAAGGCCTTCGCCACCTCGGGCGGCACCGTCCCGAAGGCGGGCGCCGCGATGTTGCTGGTGGTCTCTTTGTTCGACAAATTCCCATATTCAACGCGCTTGGCGCCGATGCGGCTGGTCAACTGCTTCAGATAGATCCGGGCGTCCGTGCCAGCCATGTATTTGGAGAGCAACGGGGTGCCCACCAAAATGACTGCGGCATCGAATTCATCGGCGAAATGGCGCAAATGCTCCAGATGCTGCCAGCGCAGATGGGTGGACTCGTCCACCACCAGCAGCTTGCTGCGAATGCGCTCGCGGACCACGTTGACCACGTAGTCAACGGCGGTGCTGTCCTTGATATCGGCGTCCAGGGCGCGGGCAATCTGGATCAGCATGCCGTTGACGGCGATATCGTTCCACGCGCAGATCCGGACGGCCTCGTAATTGCTGACCAGATACCGGGTCCCGAAGGTCTTGCCGGTGCCGGGCTCACCGGTGATCTGGCCGATGCGCCGCCCTTCGGGTGCGGCCAGCACCGACTCAGTCATGGCCGCAGTTTTGCGCAGATAGATGGTATCGGCGTGATCGGGCTTGTCGATTTTCATGTAATGTCTCCCTCGTCTTCATCTGTAACCCATTGGGATAGCGGGCGTTTCTGCGGCACCGGCAAAGCCGTGCGCTGCAATTCGATGCGATTGGCCTCAGCCGCCATGGCCTTGGCCTCGGGCGAAAGCTGGATGGTGGACGCCACCGGGATCTCGGGGTTGGCGCCGGCTTGACGCACATGCCGCGCGGCCTCATCCACCAGATCCAGGCGGTCGCAATCGGCCTTCTTTTCGGCGATGACGCGGCGCAGGGCGGTCGCTTTGCGGGCCTGTTCCTTGGCCCCGGCACGATCCATGAACCCGTATGCTTCTGTCGGCACGGCGGTGCACAACAGCGCGTCTCCGTCGAAGACAAAGGCCATGCGGGGATCGTGCGGCGCCACGCGGACGCGCACCTTGCGGCCCGGCATGGGCAACAGCTTGTCGTGTTCGTAGGTGGTGCCGTCCCAGGTCAGGGTGCCACGGTCGATGGTGCGCGTGTCCTCTTCGGCGAAGGACAGCAACAGCGCCTGATCGGACACGTCCACCTTGCCCCAGCCGGACCCGATGGCGGCGCCCAGCGCCTCGCGCGGAGTCTTGCCGTCCAGCCATCCGCGCTGTGGCGTGGTGTGGTAATAGGCAAGGACGGTGGCAAATTTTTCATGAAACTCAGCCCAGGTGCCAGGGAACGGTTCTGGCTTCTTGCCGACGTTTTTTGTTTTGGAATTCATGCGGTTACCGCCAATCCAGCCATCCAGCATGGACAGGTAGTTCGCCTCCAAATTCGAAAATTGCCCTTCCACCGGCTTGGCCGGGGCGTTGTAGGGACGAGCACGGATGACCCGGCCAGCGGCAACGCGGACGGCGGCCACGGCCTTAGCGGCATCGCGGTCCTGTTCCAGCATGGACACTTCGAAATCCACGGCCATGCCTGCCAATTCGGCGAAGCCGGACAGCATTTCGGCCCAGGAATATTCCGACCCGTTGTCCAGATAGAGCCGTTTGGGCAAGCCCCATTCCTGGCACAGGGACGCGAACGACATGGCCACATGGATGCGGCGCACGCCTTCGCCCTTGTTCAACAGGATCAGGGTGGCGTACAGGCGGTTGGTGGCGATGTCGTGCCACGTGATCATCTTGGGCGTGGCGACGGATCCATCCGGGCGGGTGAACAGCACGTCCATGTGATGCACATCGCCCACCACGATATCCATGGGCTGCAGCCCGTGGCGCGAGCGGCGGATACGCGGCAACACGCGGTCGAAGTAAGCCTTGGCGTCGTTCTCGCTCAAGGCCACCAAGGACATGCCCCGGAAGGTTTCCGCCATGCGGCGCGGGATGCTGCAATGCTCCTTCAGGGCCTCGTCATCGGCGGACCACCCGGCCTGTTGGGACAGTTCCACCAACTTGGCGGTGGCAAGCTGGCAGACGTGGCGCCAGCCATTGGTGCCCGACGCCCACAGGCTGCGCACATAGCGTTCCAGATCTTCGGCCACGCGGATTTTCATGGAATTGGGCAGCGGGCAGGCCGCGTCCCAGGCGCGGGTGACCAGCACCCGGCGAAAGCCGCGTGCCCGCTCCACCGGCTTGATGGCGTTCAGGCCGCCGGATTCATAGTTCGCCAGCCACAGCCACAAGGTACGGGCCTGCACCCACTTGGCCGATCCGTCCGGCAGGCGGTGACGGCCCACGGCCTCCAGCACCGCCTTGCCCCGCTCGGTGGACCGGCGCGGGTGGCGCAATGCTTCGCTGATCAGGTCCAGGCGCCACAGGGCAACCCGAGTGGCGGCGTCCGTCTCCATGCGGGGACGCAATTCGGTCGCGCCCTCGGTCACCTCAACCACGCTGGCGGTGGGGATCGCCGTCTCAGCCACCATGGCCTTGGCGCGTTCGAACAAAGGGGCGGGCAGATCGGGCAGCAGCACCACGCGGACTTCGCCGCCGGGTCCGCCCTTGGCCGCGCGAGCCGTTACATGAAAATCGAACCCCTGCCATTGCCCGGAAGTGAAGCAATTGCGCGCCTGACGGGGTTTCATCCCGGCCAGTTGCGCGAATTCTTCCACCGTCACGGCATCGCCATGGGCGAGCGTCAGGGGTTCCGCCGGTTCCGCCAAAAAGGCGTCGGACGTTTTCATGTAAGCCGGCACGCCGGCAGTGGGGGAATTTTTCATGTAACCGCCTTTTGCGGTTTTCATGAAAGGCACTACGGTCCCATTGCCGAACCCAGGGGCCTTATGCCCTGCCTTATGGGAAGGGTCCGAATTGCCGAACTCGACCACCGAATTCGGACCCTGTTCGGGATAATTCGGACCCACATGCGGCAATGGGTTCGGCAGCGCATTCGGACCCTGTTGAGGGTCCGAATGGAACCCTGCCGAAGTGGTGAGTTCGGCAATCGGACCCTGTTGGGAATTCGGACCCTGGCGGCCAAGGGCGGACAGCAGGGCGTCGCCCCGCACCTCCCACGACCCGCCACTACGTCCACGGCCCGGCACCCAGCGCACCACCAGTTCGGCTTTGCGCCAACGCTCGCCCGCCTCACCGGCACGGCGAAGGGCGCGGCGCGCCTTCTCCACAGAGATGTTGGCCATACCCGCCATCTGTTCGGCGGACAGCCACATCTCAGCGTTGGCGGGCAGGTCGGCCATGGTCAGGCCTGCTGCTTCTGGTTAGCGGCGCGCAGGGCCTCGCCCATCACGTCGATCATGCCCCGCACAGCGTCCTTGCCATTAAAGGCGGCAGCAGGCAGCGGGGTGGTGGCGTGGGTGATCAGGTCGTGGATGGCCTGCAACCGGGACAGGACGCGCTCTTGCAGGGCGTCATCCCCCTTCTTGCCGCGCAGTACGGCTTCAATGGCCTTCAGCGGGGCCTTGGCTTTAGCCGGAACCCAGGTCTCGACTTTTTGCAGGCCGGCTTTGCCCATGTTTTCGCGGCAGCGGCGGGTATCGTCAGCGGCCATATCAGTAGATGTCCAACTGGTGGCTGGCCCCGACAATGGCGTCAGTGCTGAACCCGCCCAAATCGGCGCCGAACGTTTTGGGGATGCTGGCCACCCCATGACCGCGCAGCATGACCCTCGCCAACCGGTGAGCGCCCCGCCACGAACGGCGGTCGTAGAAGTAAATCCACGTCTCCTTGTCGCCGTGATCCCCGGCCTGCCAATCGGCATTGGTGGCGGTGCTGACGCAGATCATCGGGCAGTCGCGCAGATCGGCGTCATCGGGCTTGTGATCGGACCACGTGGAGGCGCCGACACAAAGGGTCAGCGAATAATCGTCGAAGGCGTCAACACCACAATCCTGCAAGAGGTAATTCATTTGGCTTCCCCCTGTGCAGCCACCAGCAGCCGTGCCCGCAGGGCCTTGGCCTTGGGGCCGTTGCGCTTGCCCAGCAGGGCAAACCGGGCATTCGACCGCGATACGCCGTTGGCGTCGCACCAAGCGGTCAATGTGGTGCCCAGGCCGACAAAGCCAGAGCGGACCGCTTTCAGCAGGTCTTCACCGGGATCGGATGGCGGGGTATGGTTGCCGTGTGTAGTCATCATGACGACAGAATGAATGCATATTGCAGTCTCTGTCAACAGTCGGATTTCAATATGTCGCCAGTAGACGATGATTTGCATTCTGCCAAGGCGGTCATAGGCCGAATAGCCCAAGCCCTTGGAACCAAAAGCGATGCCGAATTGGCGGAAAAGCTTGGCATTGGGTCCAAGACAACCGTCAGCGCGTGGCGTACGCGCAACTCGGTTCCGTATGCGGAATGCGTTCGAGTGTCTGCAGATTGCAATGCGTCGCTAGATTGGTTGCTGCTGGGCATGGGCACCATGCGGCGCGATGTCGAGCCCGGCCCATCGCCTGCCGCCAGTAGGCTAGATGAGGACCGCATGGCTCAGGTGATCGCTGGCGTGCTGGCGTGGATGGAATCAGCGGACGTTGAGGCGGAGCCTAGCATTGTGGGCCGTCTGGTGATCGGCACCTACAGGACCATCACTGACATGACACCGCCGCCCACAGGGGAAGCCGATGTCGCTGATAAGGTGGCGGCAGTGCTGCAAAACTTCGCCCATCTGATAGGCAAGCGCAGAGGTTGATTATCAACGGTTAAGTGAATATAATCCCTGAACCCCGCACGCTGGCGGGGCCGTGACGCGGGTGAGAACCGCGTTCGTACGAGGGTAGATCAGTACCCCCCGAAGTTTTGACTTCGCACCGCCTGCCGTGCCGCGCGGCTGGCCTTGCTATAGTTGGGGGTAAAAGGTGGTAAATCAATACGACATTGAAAATCTCATGCCGCTCATGCGAAAAAAGCAACGCGGGCGGAATGTAGTTTTCATGATCCTGTCGTCTGCTGTTTTTACTCTGTTAATATTCCTAATTAGACTTATCACCAGAGATTGTATCTCTACATCCTTGCCATCCTGAGTGGCTGATGTTGATGACATGGATTGTTTAAACTATGTTTTCATTATTGGCACACGCGGGAGGATGACAGGCTATGTGGAAGTCATTTGGATTGGCGCTTGCGGCATTGCCATTGTTGGCTGGATGTGACGAGAAAATTGAACGTGTAGAAGACCTTTCACGGCGCATTGTGAAGGTTGAGAAAACCAATGTGCTTGGAAAGGGAGAGCGCCTTGAAATAACATATTTTGAAAAAGATATTTTATCAGAGAAAGCATTCGTCTCCGGTCTCGCGTTCGATGCGATAAAGATAAACAAGGGAATTGTCGCAAATTGGCCGGATAAATATTTTGAAGTGCTTTATTTTTTCAAGGCTCCGACGACAGACAAGTTCGGCCAAAGCGGTGATGCGCTTGCCTTGAAAGTTAAATGGGATGTTGCTGATCTGAAGAAGGTCAATTGGGATAATTTCACGGCGTGGGGCATGCTGAGCATTGCCAGTGACGTGCAATTCAAACCCCTTGGCCGACAGGCCGTCACCGCATATTGCAGCGATGAGGATAACCTGCGGTATGCGATAGACTTCTGTCGTCGCTTGATTCTTTAAGAAATCGGCGGCGGGACATGCCCGCCGCCAACAGTGCTACTTCTTGAAATTAGCCAACACGCCCATGGTGTGTTGCTCAGAGGCCGATCCGCCGAAGTCGAAATCAAAGGCGGTTTTCAGGGCACCGGCCAGCAGGCTGACCACCGAAATGATGCAGCCACCCACGGCGGTGTTGCCGTCCACGTTGCCCATCACCATGAAGCCGATCCCGCCGATGATGCCGATAGCGGCACAGAGCAGCATGATATTGGCACGGGTGTTGGACTTGCCTGCCTTGATGAATTCGCGGTCCCGGTCGCGGGCGCCCTGCCGGTCGGTGTTGGCGGCCATGGCCATGGTGACGGCGTTAGCCATGGCGGTCATCCGTTCCTGATGCTGGCGATCCTCACGCGCCGCCTTCAGGTCCATGGCTTTGGTGCGAAGCTGGAAGACCAGATCGGGGCTGGCATCCAGGGCGTCCTTGGCCTTGTCCACGTTATCGTGGCCGGTCAGGGCTGTGACGGTTTGGGCCACATCCTTGGCGGCTTCGCCGGTCTTGTCGCCGAAGACCTCGCCCAGCAATTCCGGAACATATTTGATGGCCAGCCCAACAAGGGCGTCATCCAATCCAAACATGATGTCCCCTCCCTTAGCCGCTGATGGCGGCTTTAGCGCCAATGCAGATGACGACGGAAAGCACGATGGCCACGCAGATCGCCGTGCCGTGGTAGCCGGCGTGCCAGATGTTGTAGGAGGTCACGGCCAGGGCGATGATCGCGCTGATCAGGGACAGCCAAAGAACGACAGCCCAGAAGGCGCCGCCGTCCCCGGCCTTGTCGCACGCGATCTTGCTGTAGACGGCGCTGGCCAGCGCGAGGACCAGCGAGATGGCTCCGATAATGATTCCCATGGTGCCCTTCTTAGACCGAGGCCGCTTCGGCGGGAGCGGTGGCGCCCTGCATCAGCGATTGGAAGGTGTTGAGCCACAGGCGGCGAGACCAGCCGTGACCGTTGGCGGACCAGGTGGCGTCCGAGCCATAGCGGATCATGCGCTGGGAGCAGAACAGCGTGGTCAGGGCCAGGATCTGCACCGGGTCCAGCGCGGCGATGGCGGCGATGGTCTTGTCACCGGTCACGCCGTCCGCCTTAAGGGGATCGGCACCGGCGATGTCCAGATCCTGGATCAGCTGGTTATAGGCCGATTGCAGCATGAAGCCGGCGCTGGGCACGCCATGATTCACGGCGCCGTCGAACACCATCTTAGCCAGCACGGTGGGCAGTTCGGCGACGCGGGCCGTATCGAAATACTTGGCGCGGTAGATCGCCAGCGCACCGTCACGGGTCAGATTGACCACGTCCACATCGGGGTGGGAGCGCTTGGAGATGCCGAAGCGGGTCTGACCACCCTTGTCGGTGGCGCGATTGGTGAGGGCGGAGCCGCCTTCATCGTTCAGCAGATCGCGGGCGAGAGCGTTAAACACGTCCGGGCCGGCGGGTTCGGCCAAGCGGCTCAGGGAGATAATGGTCGGGAGCGTCAGGGGCATGGCGTTATTCTTGGTCATTTGATGGTCGCTTTCAGTTTGTGTTGGGATAGCGCGCGCTGGAGCAAGGCCGCCGTTTCCGGGCCGATGATCGGGGCAAGGAAGGACAGGCCTTCGCGGGCCAGCGTGGTGACGGACTGGCGCAACCAGGGGCGCCCGACACGGGCAGGCTGGCGCACCACTTTCACGGGGTGGGAAAGACCGGCGAAGAACAGGGCCTTGCCCTTCTTGGGCCGGATCAGCAAAGCGGGGCGTCCGTCGTGCACCGCTCTGGCATAGGGAAGGTTGGTGCCGACACGGGCATTGGTGGATCCCACCGGCTGCACCACGTGGCTCTTGCGCAGATCGCCCTTGAGGAACGGCACCACGCCTTGGCGGGTGGCGATCTCTCGCAGCTTTTCCGCCGTTAAAAGGCACACTCTTTGTCTGTCTATGGTCAAGTAATTTCTCTGCAGACATGAGTTAAAATTGCCACTTGACAAAGATTAGTAGTCACCAAATTGCCACTTGACATGTAATGCGCCAAGTAATGCATCACCACACCTCGCACTCGAACGAGACGCGCTTGATCGGCCCCAGGCCATCGGCGGCCAAGGCGGTGCCCCAGAATTCGTCGCCGTGACCGTTGGCATCGCGGGCGGCTTCGTACTTCATGCCGGTGGTTCCTGCGATTTTTTTGACGCTATGTAATCCGACAAGGAAGCCTGGATCGTTGGGGAGAATTAGTGTCTTTTCCTGCACCATTCTTTGCAGATTGAGCGCCCAGCGTTCTTTTGACTGCGAACTGAAGTCCACGCCACGGAACTTGCCGGGATGGGCGATGCAGACCTCTTCCGCCAACTGGCGCCCCATGCCGGTGCGGTCGATCTGGCCGCGTGCAATCAGCGGGTAAAGACCGGGCAGTTGCAGGATGGTTGCGCGCTGGACGCTGAACGCCTGTTGGTGCAGTTCCCACCAATCCAGGATGGCGTAGCGGCGGTCATCCACCCGGCCAATGGCGACGATGATGGTACGGTCATTGGTGCGGCCCACATCGATGCCGATCCACACCGGGCCGTCATAGCCGGCGGCATAGTCCACCGGGCTGCTGGCGGCCTCAAGCTCTGCCCACGACAGCAGCGCGGCGCCGTCCTCTGCCCACTGGCACAGGTACATCATGGCCCAGCTGTCGGGCTCGAACAGGGATTGCAGTTCTTCCACGCCACCGGGGATCTCCATCCCTTCGGCAATGGCGTCGTGGATGGTGATGGTCTCGCGGTCGAACTGGCCCCAACGGTTTTCGTGGTTGGTCGCCAGTTTCCAAAAGAACGATCCGGGCAGGAACGGGGTGGAGTTGACTTCCACCGTGCCGCCCATGGACGTGATGGACGGGATAATAGCTTCCCAGACCTTCTTGAGGTTGCGGATCCACGCAGCCTCATCAATGGTCACGTCGCCAGGGAAGCCCTGGATGGTGGCGGCATTGGGGGGCAAGGCCGTGATTTTTGTTCCGGCGATAGTCACCGTATCGGCGGTCACATCGTCGGGTGTGATCCCCAGTTTCTGGGCATGGTGGACCACCAGCCCCAGCAGCGCCTTGGCTTGGCGTTCCGACGCGGACACCACCAATTGCGGACGGCCCGCCGCCGCCTTCAGCGTGACCTTCAAGGCGATGCTGTAGGAGAAGCCGATCTGGCGGGCCTTCAGGCGCAGCAGGAATCGCGCGGTGCTGGTCAGGTAGCGCGTTTGATAGGTGCGCAGGCCGTATTCCGGCGCCAATGCCTTTGCGAGCAAATCCGCATGCAGGGCGGCCAGGATCACCGGGCGCGGCTTGGGCGTGGGCAGGATCAGCCGCATGCGCTGGCGGGTCTTGGACAGCATGGCCAGCTTTTGCGCATCGCCCATGGTGACGGTCTTTTTGGCCGCCAGCCGCGCGATCTCGGTATCCAGATTGTGGGGCATCTCGCGGCGCTGGCCCAGCTTGACCTTCCACTTGCCCGCTTCCGCCCAATTGCGCACCGTGCGGTCGGTCACCGCGTGGCCCATGGCCTTCAGTTCCGCCGCGATTTCCGCCGGGGTGTAGCCCTTCAGATAATGGTCTTCGGCCACCGCCTTGACGGCTTCGGGCACGGCGGGCGGACGCCCGCGCTTCTTGGGTGTGCCGGTATCACCGGCGGGCGGACGCTCGCGTTTCTTGGGCGCAGCATCGGCGACAGGGGCGGCACGTTTTGCCACCTCACGATTCCGCCAGCATCTTGGTGAGCACGGCCAAGCGACCGGCGCGGGACTTCGCCAGTGCGGTTTCGCCATCGATGCCGGCCAAGCTGCGGGCCTCATCGCGGTCGATGATGTTGGCGTCCAGCCAATCCTTGACCTTCTCGCGATCCGTATCGGGCGGCGTCAAATCCAGCGGGCGATGGCGGATATCTGCGGGGTTCAGGCCTAGGGCGCGGTAGGTGGGCGCCATCTGGTCGCGTGTCCGGCGCCGGATGGCGGACAGTCGCAGATCCTCAAAGATCTTTAGCTGGCCGGTAATCTCACCGCCGCCGCCCAGCCCACCGGCATGCATGATGCCCAACAGGCGGGGCGGCACACCATGGGCCATGTGGATACGATCCCTGGCCGCGTCCAGCATTTTGAGGAAATCACCGTCCTTCATCTCAGCGGTAATGCGCTCGAAATCGACTTCGGTTTCCTTGTTGTCGAAGGACAAAAACAGGGTCTTGTGGGCGTTGTCCAAGCCACGGAACTCGCGCCGGAAGAACTCGCGCGCGGCTTGCTTCTGAGGGTCTGTCAGCGTGCTGCCCTTGACGATCATGGCGTATTCCGGCATGGCGCCGTTCTTAAAGAACGTGGCGTTCCACTCGGTGGCAGCGTTCGCCAGCTCGATCATGCCGGACGCGGAAATCCAATCCGGCAGAGCGTAGAAATGGCCCATGGGGCAGGGCGGTTTCAGGTGGACGATTTCATCCGGCGCGAAGAAGGTCCGCGTCTCCATCCCGTATTGGTCGCGGGTGGTTTGGACAAAGCCGGCGGTCCCGTACTTGCGCATGGTGATGGCGGGCAAGCGGCGCATGAGCACGATGCGGCCCGTGGCCCGATTGAACACCCGCTGCAAATAGGCGTTGCCGTAGGTGCCCAAATCCACGCCCAAATCGACGAAGGTCGTTGTACTGCCGCCGTCGAACAGATCCTCAAGGCCGGGGATGATTTCGCCCTTGCCATCCACCAAGCCGCCACCGAACGCCCCTTCGGCGATCAGGTGGATGCAGCGGGCATGCTCGGGCGAGCCCAGGTAAAGCAGCAACAGCGATGTGGGGGCGATGGGCCAATGCATGCCGCCGCCAACATCACGCGATAGCGATGCCAGCGGATCGAAGGACGCGGGCAGCAGAGCCTTGTTGAAGACTTCGCCGTGTCCGGTGTTGCTGCGTTCGGTTGTCATGGCCGGCATGATGACCCGGCCAATAAACGGCTACGAGAGGGGGTAACTTAGATAAGTCCATATCTGGACTTATCGTTATGCCCCTGTCTTCCAGAGAGTCCCTGCCCGTGTTCTGTTGTGATGTCTCAATTCTGGATATCTGTCATGGCCGTTGGCGCGGGAACCCCACAGGAATTGGCCTCTGCTACCCAGATTACCGATCTGGTGGTGGAATACATTTCCGTCGTTGACGTGCCGGCTACCGGCAAGACGCTGACCCTCAAGAGCGGAGGCAAGCATGTAGCCCGTACCGTTTCCGCCATCTCGCTGACCAAGCAGGATGACGAGCTGCAAATCGCCTATGGCATCGTTTATCCCGCCAACACGGTCGATGCCCACGGCCACTGGGCCAATGCCTCCACCATCCGCAAGGCAGCGGAACGCTTCATGCGCGATTTCATGGGCGGCAACATCGACAAGCAGCACAATTTTTCCAAGCAAGACGCCTACGCCGTGGAATCGTGGATCATCCGCAAGGGCGATCCGATGTTCCCGAGCGAGCCCGAAGGCTCGTGGGCGGTGGGCGTCAAGGTGCTGGACCGCGATCTGTGGAAGGCGATCAAGGCCGGTGACTACACCGGCTTCAGCCTTGCCGGATATGGCGAGCTGGAGAAGCCGCCCACCGATGCGCAACAGGTCGAGTCCTGGCTGTCCAAGATGGCCAAGTTTTTCGAAGACTTCGCGAAATCCAAAGAGGAGAAAGACGTGGCTATCACGCCCGATGAAAAGGCCGACATCGCCAAATCGGTGATCGACCTGCTGAAGGCGGAAGGGGTGATCAAAGCGGCTGCGCCGCCCGTTATCCCGTCCGCCGCCCAAGCCGCCGCTGAAGCGCCGCCGGACATGGCCGCGCTGGTCAAGTCCATGACTGATATGGCCGGCGCCATGGCCGCCCTGCCCACGACCATCTCTGACACCGTCGCCAAGGCGGTGGCCAAGGGTGTGACCGAGGGCAACCTTGGCGGTGGTGGCGCCCCCGCTACTCCCAGCTTCGTTTAAGGGGGCGGATTATGACAATCCGAGCCCTCGTCAAAGCGCTGAACGACGCAGATGCAGCCGCCCTCGCCGTGCAGAACGGTATCACCGAAGGGGTCAACATCCCCGGCGTGGTGGCCGCTCTGGCTAAGGCCTATGGTGGCAACGCCCAGGTGGCCGCTTTGGTGGCCTTTGCCAAGGGGCTGATCGGCCCCGGTGATATCGCTGTGGGTGGACGCCTGTCGCCCCAGCAGGCGTCCAAGATGATCAGCTTGGTGTACGGCAATGATTTCCTCAAGGAAATCACGACCACCAAGATGCAGCGCCTGGAATATGAAGGTCAGGTGGTGGATATTCCCCGCCGGTCATTGTGCCGCGTTGATCAGGGTAAGGAGCCTGAAGACGACGACAAGTCCAGCGTCGATGAATTCGGCTATACTTTGCGGGCCGAAAGCGCCCAATTGTTCGTCGATCTGAAGAACGATTTCCTGCTTAACAACCAGGACAATCCCAATCTTGCCAACGAGTTGGAGGGAATGTTCGCCACCCGCATCCAGGGCGAGCTGGTGGATCTGGCTTGGAATGGCACCGGCAATCCCGCCAGTGGCAAATTCTTGAAGCTGAACAAGGGCTTTATCCAGCTTCTCAAGGACTCCATTGACGCCGGTGGCGACGGAGCGGCCAAGACGGCCAATATCAATCCCGCTGAGTCTTGGTACGATAATATCGAGGGCCTGTGGGAACTTGTCCCCGATGAAGTCAAGGCGCAGTGCGTCATCTACATGAACTCCACCGATGCCGACAGCTATGCTTTCCAGCGTGGCCGCGACACGGTGCGTACCGACGATCAGGCCACCCGCCAGATTATCGGCAAAGCTATCCGCCCCGTGGTCGGCATGCCGGCCAAACATGTGGTCATTACCCCGCCCAAGAATCTGATCGTGGGCATGTGCCAGGATGTCACCCGGTCGCGGGCTTATACCGAGTCCCATTGATCAGAACCCATGCGCCCATTGGCGCAGCCCGATGGACATGATGGTCCAGGGCTGATCGACGAGTTTGTTCCAGGCGTAGCAGCAGTGGTCCACGATGTTGTCGTAGGACGTGAAGACCCGG
>JACMKT010000270.1 GCA_014380005.1 Rhodospirillales bacterium | reverse complement strand
GTGGGAAACAGCGCTTCCTCGGCGAACGAACATCCGCCTGCCAGGAGAACCGCGCACAACGCCGCGGCATGGGTTGTCTTCAGGGCCATTGGGACTGCTTACCTTTTAGTTCGCCAATTGGGATGAAACCCGCCGGGTCAGCAACATTGTGATTTTCTGGGAAAAATGACTTGCCCCCCGCAATCGTCGGGGATTTTACGCAAACGGCAAGGGGGCCACAAGCCGGATTTGCACCGAAAGGCTAGCAAGGTCTAGTATGTTCCAACCAATTCACCATCATGCAATTAAGTGCTTGCACGGCCCTCCGGCATTATGTATGTTCCGCTCCCTCGCTGACCCGCAACGGTCATAGAGAAGCGCCCGTAGCTCAATTGGATAGAGCACCAGACTACGAATCTGGGGGCTGGAGGTTCGAGTCCTTCCGGGCGCGCCATTTTTCTTTTAGTGAAGTCATAGACTTACGACAGCCCCGCCATCGAGCGGGGCTTCGTCGTTTCAGGCGGCATGGACAATGCGCCCGTGTATTTCCCAGCGCCCTCCCACTTTGGCGGAAAATCTGAGCGCCGAAGAAAAATATTTAGAGAAAAAGTGAAACGGGAAAATCCGAAACCGAAATCCGCCTGTACCAGACCTCATCAACAGCCGGGGGCTGAACATCCAGGCCGCGGCTGGCGCATCACATAGAATTTCCCGCCGGCGGCGGCGAAGGCCCGCTCAACCAGCGGCGAGCTGTCCAGGGCGTCGATTTCGTCGGCGATTTTATGCCAGCCGCCATAGGTGACCATGGGTTCCATGCCGCGCCAATGGGGCGAGCTGGCATAGATATTGGGGTAATTCAGCGCGGCCAGCAGGCCGGCCAGATTTCCGCCACGGCTGATTTCCGCCTGAACCCGATCACCCCAGAAATCCTCGTCTTCGAAAAAATCGCCGCCAATGAACGCGCGCAGGCCGGTGCCCGGTTCGGCGTACAGGTACAGCACCTTGCGGTTCACCACCTGATCCAGTTGCGGGCCGTAGGCGGCGGCCAAATCGCGGCTGATCAGCAGATCGGCGTTGTTTTGGCGGTAGGTCCACACCACCCGGTCTACCTTGGCCCTGATCGCGTCGGCTTGCGACCCGGCGACGATGGCCATTCCCGCCAGTCCCAGAACCGCCCCGCCCCCCCATAGGCGCCAGCCGCCGGGCAGCGCCGCGGCATGGCGCGGCAGCAGGCGTGACAGCAGATAGGCGGGATACCACGGAAACAGCAGGATCGCGACGATGTAAAGCTTGCTGAAATCACCTTTGCGGTAACCGGTGATCGCCTCGGTCAAGAGCGGCCCCAGCAGCAGCAGCAGCGGTCCGCCATAGGCCAATAGCCGCGCCGGCCGCCGCATTAAAGTGTGGCGACGGCTGACGGCGAGGGCGGCCAGCCCGGCCAGTGCCGGCAGAGCGATGGGCAGTGGAAAACTGAAATGCTCGAGATCGGGAACAAGGCCCCAATCGTGCAGGCTGCCGCTCAAAATTTTGGCCCAGGAATGCACCATCAGGGTGGAATAGGTGGGCCGCGCGTAATAGATGCCATTCATCGCCACCAGGATGAGCTCGCGCGCGGCGAAGGCGGTGAGCAATAAACCGCCGGCGAACCAATATTTGAAATGGCGGCGGGTGCTGGGCGCGGCCATGTCCTGGACGAACAGCACCACCAGGATGGAGGTGCTGAACAGCAGGCCATAGGGGCGGGAAAACACCATGAACATACAGGCCAAGCCGGCGCCCAATCGAGCCACGCGACGATTTTCGCCGGTGGCGAGCAGAACCATGGTGACCGTGCCGGACAGGTAAAGGCTGATGTCGAGCCAATTATCCAGCATGACGAGGCGCAACGACGTGCCCCAGCGCAGGAAGACCAGAATCACCACGAAAAATGCTAGAAGCGCCGGGCGGCTGCGGCGCAGTCCATGCAAAAGGATGCCCAAGGCGGCGAGGCCCGGAGCGATGGTGCTGGCGAAATAGACCGGATGGCTGGACCCGCCGGTCAACCATGCCATCAAGGCGGCCGGACCGAAGGTGTCCAGCGGATAGGCGATCTGGCCGGTGGTCTGGAAGCCGGTCCCCATGCCCACCGCATTGGCATCGGGAAACAAGCCCCGCGCCATGGAGGTATCCAGATAAAGCGGGAACCACGCCTGATAGATGGCATAACCGGCCTGGGGGTCGGGCGTCATGAAGCGCAGGGCCACCACAAGCCCCGCCAAAGTCAGGAACAAGGGCCAGACCAGTCCGTCCTGGGGCTGCCGTGGGGCGGGTTCGGCGAAAGCGATCCAGCGCATGGCGGCGACGATGACGGCGGTGAAGACCAACGCCAGGACGGCGAAAACCGGCAGGGAGAATTGGCCGGCGCGCGCCGCGTAAACTGCCAGATCGCAACCGCCGATCAGTGCCAGCAGGCCGAGGGCCTGACCCTCCAGCCAGCGCCGGCGCAAGATTTGACCGATACCGCCGGCCACCAGCAGATAGACCGCCAGATAGGCCAGGGTGGCGGAAAATACCGAATAATAGTCAAGGACCTGATCGACTCGGCTCACGGCACTGCCTTTCGCGCCACCACGGTCAGCACATCGTGGGGATTAATGGTGATCTGGCGGCCAAGCCAAGCGGCGGGCATGGCGCGCAACGGCGCGAGCAGCAGGCGGCCAAGCAGTGACCGGCCATAAAAATAATCCAGCCGCGACAGCACATAGCCCAGTTCGTAGCGATGCCCCATGGAGCCCCAGGACAATACCGTGAAACCGCTTTCAGCCAACAGCCGCCCCAGGGTCTTGCGGCTGAACAGATGCACGTGCTGAATCAAATCCAGATAATACCAGCGCCGGCCCAGCAGACGCGCGACCAGACTGCCCAAATCGGGCGTGGATAGTACCACAATGCCGTCGGGGGCCAGCCGCTCAGCCACCTGACGAAGGGCTTGGCGCGGGTCCTCCACATGCTCGATCACGTCCCACAGGGTGGCGGCGTCGAACAGGCTGCCATCCGTTGCGGTCAAAGTTTCGGCGGTGCCGCGCTCCAGCGTCACCCCCAGATTGTCCTTGGCCCAAACGATGGCGACAGGGCTGACCTCGATCCCGTGTACCGCGTAATGACCGCCGGCCACCTTGACGAAATGGCCAAAGCCGGCGCCCACATCCAACACACGGGCGCCCGCCGGAACGTGGCGGCGCATCAGGTCCAGCTTGATGCCCGCATTGACCAGACTGGGCGCGCCCAGATAATAGGCTTCGTTGCCGTCCTCGAAGAAGACCGGGTTGTCGCCGTCATAAATGCTGTGACCGCCTTCGGCCTTGGCCAAGCCCTCGGCAACCCAGGCGAAGCCGCAACCGGGACAGCGCAGCAGCGTGCGGCCATGATTCTGCATCCAGAGCTTTGCCGGCGTTTCGCACAGCGGGCAAGATTTGGTCACGCGGTCACCTGCATGGCTGGAAGTTCCAAACGGCGTGCGGGGCGAGGTGGTATCGGCCCGCCGGCGAAACCCTGGCGCATGCACCGCGTCCAGGCCACCAGAATCATTAGCCCCCACATTTCAAACCCTAGTTGCGCACCGCCCAGATGGGCTGCCATGGCGCGGGCCACCGCGTGGGGGGACAATTGCGGCACCGCCTGTGCCAGTGAAGCCGGATTCAAAAGATCCACCATCAGCGCCCGGGCCGGGCCGCGCAGCCAATCGTGGACGGGGATGCTGAACCCCTGCTTGCGGCCATAGGCCACGTCGCGGCCCAGGGCTTGGGCGGCCAATGCGCGCAGCACCGGCTTGCCTTGCCCCCGCCAGGGAACGCGCAAGGCCGCCGGCAGGGTGGTGGCGAAGGCGGCGATGTCGGCGTTCAAAAGCGGGGCGCGGCATTCCAGGGAATGGGCCATGGTCATGCGATCGACCTTGGCGAGAATGTCGTTGGCCAGATATTCCGCCGTGTCGGCGGCCTGTAATTCATCCAAGCTGGGTTGGGGCGGCAAGCCGAGATCACCGGCCAGCCGCGCCAGATTACCGCCGCCTTGGCCGTTCAGCAGCTGCATGACCGTTTCCGGCAGCCATGTGCCGTTCCAGCAGAAATGCGCCTGGGCGGTGGGCAGGTGAGCGGCACGCAGAAAGCGCCATGCCTTGTAGCTGGCGGTGACCTTGCCGGCGGACACCGGCAAATGCGGCGCCATCGCCGCCAGCGCCCGGCGCAGCGCCATGGGCAGGCGCGCCATCACCGAGCCATGCCATCGACTGGCGGCATAGGTTTGATAGCCGCCGAACAATTCGTCGCCACCATCGCCGCCGATGACCACCTTGACGTCCTGGGCAGCGGCGCGGCTTAGGGTCCACACCGCCAGAGCCGAGGAATCCGCCAAGGGATCGTCGGCATGCTGGGCCAAAGCGAGGAAATCCTCCAACGCCCCCGGTCCCATGGGCACGCCCACCATGTCCAGCCCCAATCGCTGGGCCACCCGGCGGGCGCCCGCGATCTCGCTATAGCCGGCATGCTCCATGTCCAAGCAATAGGCTTGCGTGAGCCGGCCTTGGCGGGCGGCACTTTCACCCACCAGGGCGGAATCGATGCCCGAGGACAGGAACAGGCCCACTGGCACATCGCTGCGCAAGGTGTGTGCGACGCTTTTATCCAGTAGCGGGCGCAATTCCGCCGCCGCCGCCATGGCCGAGGCGAAAGCGCGTGGGCGGAAGGCGGGAAGGCGCCAATAGCGGCCCTCGGTGCTGCCTCCACAATCGTACCGCCGCCAGCTGCCTGCGGGCAGCCGGCGGATTCGGCGCAGCAAGGTGGCGATGCCGGGCACGTAGTTCAGGCTGAGGTAAGCGGCCAGCGCGTCGTCGTCCAGATCCTCGCCGGCCACACCCAAGGCGGCCAGGGCCTTGACCTCGGACGCCCAGGCGACCGTGCCATCGTCGGCTTCGGCCACGAAAAGCGGCTTTTCGCCGAAGCGGTCGCGGGCCAGAAAGACACTGCCGGCCAGACGATCGACGATGGAGAAGGCAAACATGCCTTCCAACCGGGCGCACACATCTTCGCCCCAACGGGCGAAACCGGCCAGCAGCACCTCGGTATCCGAGCCAGTGCGGAACGCGGTGCCGTCGCGCGCCAGTTCGGCGCGCAGTTCCAGGAAATTGTAGATTTCACCGTTGAAGGCGATGACGAAGCGCCCGTCGGCGCTGGCCATGGGCTGGCCGCCATCTTCAAGGCCGATGATGGATAAGCGGCGATGGCCCAGGAAAAACGGACCATCCCGCCACCAAGTCCCCGCATCGGGGCCGCGATGGGCCAAGCGGTCGGTGGCGCACACAAGGATGTCATCGGGCGGCAGGCCGCCGCCCCGGCGATCAAATAGCCCGACGAATCCGCACATGGCCTAACAGGCGCGCCGCACGGCTCGCAGGGCATAAGGCCGGCGATCCTTGGTGTAGTACATGCGCGCCAGCATTTCCGAGACGATGCCGGTCAGCAGCACCTGCAACGCCGCCAACAGCAGCATCACCGCCAGGATGAACCAGCCGCTGTGGTCGCGCACCACCGGCACGCCATGAACCAGCCACACGAACATCAGCACCAACCCGATCACCCCGCCCAATCCAGCCGCGACCAAGGAAATCTTGCCGAAGATACGGATGGGGCGGTCGATGTAATGGGTGAAGAAGTACAGGAAAAACAGGTCGATGAAGACGTTCAGCGTGCGCGAGATGCCGTAATTGGACTGGCCGTGCGGACGCTCGATATTCTTGATGGGAATTTCGGTGATGCGGGCGCCGTGGGCCTTGGCAAAGACGGGAACGAAGCGGTGGTTTTCGCCCAGCAGCAGGAAGTCCTGCACGACCTCGCGGCGATAGGCGCGGAAGGTGGTTCCAATGTCGTGGATGTCCAGGCCGCTGATGCGGCGGATCAGGAAATTGGCGACGCGCGACGGCCAGCGGCGGATGATGCCTTCCTGGCGCTGATGGCGCCAGCCGCACACCACATCGGCCCCGGCCTCGATCTCGGTCAGGAAGGCGGGAATTTCCTCGGGGAAATGCTGAAGGTCGGCATCCATGGAAACCACAATGTCGCCGACGGCGTGATCGAAGCCCGCCTGCAGGGCCGCCGTCTGGCCGAAATTGCCGCGCAATTCGATCACCACCAGACGCGGTTCCTGAGCCAGGAGCCCTGTGGCGATGGCCTGACTGCCGTCGCGGCTGCCGTCGTCCACCAGGATGAATTCCCAGCGGAAGCGATCCGCCAGCCCGTCACAGGTGGCCGTCAGGCGACGCACCAATTCGGGCAGACTGTCGGCCTCGTTGTAAACCGGGCAAACAACCGAGACCAACGGCAGTTCGTTTTGGCAAGGCATCGCCGCCTTGTCGGGCGCCACCATCGTGTCGCTGATAGTCATGCCCCTCTCCTTGAATACCCGCAGATGATCACTTGGTGTCATCCGGTTTGGTGCCGATCACGGTCCAACTATAGCCGCGCCGATGGTGCAGCCGGATGTCCATGAATCCGTGCCGGCCCAGCAAGGCGCGCGCCTCGTCTTCCCGATAATATTTAGCATAGGCGGGATTGAGCTGGTCATAAACGGTCAAGACCCGCTTGTCGCGGCTGCACTTACCCAAAACGTTGACCATGTAATCGGCTAAAGGCAGCGGCAGGACGCGGCAGGCCAGAGTATAAAGGTCAGCGGCCACGGTCAGCGCCTGCGCGGTAACCGCCAGACACCAATGGGGCAGCTTGGCGGTAATCCGCCGCAACGGCAGCACGAAACGCAAATAGGCTTGGTTGCCTTCATGCCCATACAGCCACACCAGCATCTTGCCGCCGGGCTTGAGCGCATGGTAGGCGGCCTGGACCACCGGCTCGGGCTGCGGGATGTGGTGCAGCACACCGATGGACACCACCCGGTCGAATGGTCCGGGGGGGATGCGCTCACCGGTGACATTCAGGAATTCCACGCGGTTACCATACCCGCGCAAATTTTCCTGCAGCACCTCGAAGGCCACAGAAGGCTCGATCGCCACCACGCGGGCGGCACCGCTGGCCAGCAGCATGGCGACGATGCGACCGGTCCCGCTGCCCACGTCGACCACAGTTTTCCCGACGAAATCATCGGCACCCGCTAACGGCCCGCAAATATCGGCCCACATCTGCGATGACGCGTAATAGCCGTCATTGCTGGTATAGCGAGTCCATTGCTCGCCAAAATCACGGATTGTCTGCTGGTCGAGATTGGGCACGGTGCTTCACGTTCGGAGTTTCGTCCATTGATAATGAGAGATCCGGCCAATGTCCAGGAAGGCCGGTGGCCGCACGGTTGGGCGTTGGATTAACGTCTTGGAAAACATCAGGTAATAAGGGGTGGTGCCCACCGGGGCCCGCAAACCGGTGATGTCCTTGCCGGTCCGGGCCATGTCCGAGCCCCGACACCAGTTTCTTCTTCACCATTTCCGACGCGCCCGCGGCTTATACCAAATCCCCATGAGGGCAACTCATGGGGATTTGGTTAGGCGCGACTGCGCCGCGCGCCTTATGGCGCGTGAGCCAAGCCCTGCGGAGCAGGGCGCCCGGCGCATGAGGGCGCTGCTGATCGGTCACGATCAGCAGGACATGGTATTAGCCCGCTCTCAGTTCGGCAAACGCGGCCAGCGCCCGTTTGCGCGCCATGTCGTGATCCACCAGCGGTTTGTTCAGAACCACGCCGGCCCGCCGCAGCACATCCGCCGGTGCGCGCCAGGGTTGGT
>JACMKT010000030.1 GCA_014380005.1 Rhodospirillales bacterium | reverse complement strand
TCGCCGCCGTCCCGCACGCCCCGAAAGCCTCATCCCCAGCCTCGACCCCGACCCGGCTCGATCACGCCCCAATCCCAGCCGATTCAGCGGAGCTACCGCTCCAGGCACTCCACTGAAAGCGCGAGTCCGACAGGCTGCTAGTGCGAGAGGTCACGGCAGCACCGCCGGGCACGCTACTGTTAATTCCTGGGGCAAAGCAAGCTGCCGCGCCGTGGAAACGCCTTTAACAGGGCAACTACACGACCGCCCAACCACAAGAATTAATCTTCATCCTGCCCTACACTGCATCACCCGCGCCATCACCCGGAACACCAGGGGGGCCGCGACAATAACCATGACCACCCGCAACACGTGATGCGTTGAGACGAAGGCCACGTCCTGGCCCAAAGACAGGGCGATCAGGCACATCTCGGCGATGCCGCCGGGGACGAAGGCCAGCAGCAGCAGGGGGAAGGGCTGGCCGGTCAACAGGCTCAGGCCCAAGGCGCCGCCGGCGCTGATCACCACCATGATGGCGGTGGAGCCCAGCGCCACCTTGGCGATGCCGGCCACATCACCCCAGCGCAGGCCGGAAAAACGGGCGCCCAGCCCGGCCCCGGTGATCACTTGGGCCAGGATGACCAGTTCCGCCGGCGGGTGCGACGCGGTCACACCGGCCAGATGCAAAGCCGCGCTGGCGGCCATGGGGCCGGTCAGCCCGGCGGCGGGAAAGCGCAGCAGGCGGCCCACCAGCGCCCCAATCACGCCGCACGCCGCCAGCATGGCGGCATCGCGAAGCGGCAGGGCCAGCAACGAGCCCATGGCGCTGGTCATGGAGGCGCCGTGCACGCCGGTGATCAGGCGGAAGCCCAAGGGGACAGCGAAGACGATCAGCAACACACGCAGGGCATGGATCATGGCGATGGCCCGTTCGTCGCCGCCCATGGCGCCGCCGGTCATCACCATCTCGTTCAACCCGCCCGGCGCCGCCGAGAAATAGGCGGTGACCATGCCCAGCCCGGCCACCCGGCGCAGATAGGTCATGACAAGGACGGTAGTGGCGGCCATGGCGGCGAACAAAGCCGTGAGGCTGCCCGACCATTGCGGCACCTGGCCCCACAAAGCGGGGGTAAAAGCGCTGCCCAGCATGATGCCCAGCACGGCGATCATGACCGAGCGCAAACCGAACGGCACCATGAGGCGGGCGCCCGACAAGGCCGCCACGGTGCAGGCGGTCATGGCGCCCAGCATCCATGGCAGCGGCAAATCCAGCAGGTAGAACGCAATGCCGCCGCCGGACCCCAGCGCCAGAGCCAGAGCCACCGCGCGGGCGCGGGCGCGGGGAAAACGGGTCACGGCCAAGGACTCACGGCAAGAATTGCTCGGCGATGATGCGTTCTTCCAGATTGTGCTCGGGGTCGAACAGCAGGGTCAGGTCGATGGAGCGGTCTTCGATCACGTCCACCTCGGTGACGTCGCGGGCCTCGGTGTAATCGGCCACTGCCGAGACCGGGCGCTTATCCACTTCCAGCACCTCGAAGGTGACCTTGGCGGTGTGGGGCAGCAGGGCGCCGCGCCAGCGCCGGGGGCGGAAGGCCGAGATGGGGGTCAGCGCCATGATGCCGGCGCCCAGGGGCACGATGGGGCCGTGGGCCGACAGATTATAGGCGGTGGAGCCGGCGGGGCTGGCCACCAGCACGCCGTCGCAGATCAGTTCCTCCAGCCGTTCCTTGCCGTCGATGCGGATGCGCACCTTGGCGGCTTGGCGGGTTTGGCGCAGCAGCGAGACTTCGTTGATGGCCAAAGCCTCGATTGTGCTGCCATCGGCCAGCTTGGCGCGCATGCGCAGCGGATGAAGCACCACCGGCTGGGCCTTGCGCAGACGGTCCACCAAGCCGTGCTCGCGGAAGGCATTCATCAGAAAGCCCACCGAGCCCCGGTTCATGCCGTAGATGGGCACGTGGCGGTCGATGAAGCGGTGCAGGCATTCCAGCATGAAGCCGTCGCCGCCCAGCGCCACGATCAGATCCGCTTCTTCCGGGGCCACATGCTCGTAGCGGTCCAGCAACCGCTTCAGCCCGGCATTTCCGGCCTCGGTATCGGCGCTAACGATGGCGATTTTTGAGAAACTCATGGGGCAACCCACCTTTATCCTGGGGCGGAGTATATACCGCGACGCAAAAGCGCCGCTAGCCCAGCGCAACAGCCTAGACAACAAGAGAGACTCCCTTGCCGTTTGGCGCGCAATAGGGGAGAACTGCCATGGTCTAAAGGGGGTATATTTTGTCCGGCATCAGCAACGACGACGTCATCCGCTGCCCGATCAGCCTGCGCAATCCGTTCGCGGTGGAACGCCTGCCGCTGCTGAGCCGCGTCCACAGCGCCGCGTTCCGCATCCGCCGCCGGCTGTCCAAGCGCTTCGTCGGCAAGCCGGCCAAGAAACTGTTCCGGCTGATGCTGAGCCTGGGCATGGGCGGCAAGGGCGTTTTCCGCCTGACCCTGAAGGATTCCGCCCCGCGCGTCGCCTTCAACGCCCGCAACACTCAATTCGGCGCGCTGTATCTGCCGCAAAGCCGGCCCATCTATGAGCCGGAGACCTCGGCCCTGCTGGACGCCCTGGTGCCCGATTCGTCGGTGTTCTTCGACGTGGGCGCCAATTGGGGCTGGTACAGCCTGCTGATCGCCAGCCGGCCGTCCTTCACCGGCAAAGTCCACGCCTTCGAACCCTTCCCCGCCACCTTCCACGATCTAGAGTCGGTGGTGCGTCAGTCGGGACTGGACAACGTCATCGCCTGCCACGACATCGCCCTGGCCGAGCGCGACGGCGAATCCAGCATGGCCTTTTCCGACGGCGTGCAAAGCGGTCTGGCCCGGCTGGGCGAGGCCGGCGACACCAAGGTAGCCATGGCCCGCATGGACAGTCTGGGCTTGGCCGCCCCCGACGTGATCAAGATCGACGCCGAGGACCACGAGCTGGAAGTGCTGCAAGGCGCCACCGCAATCATCGACAGCGCGCGCCCCTTCATCGTGTTCGAGAATTGGCTGCACCGCGACAACCCGGCCCTGACCCTGGACCCCATCGCCCTGCTGGCGGCGCGCAACTACCGCTTCTTCTATCCGGGCTGGGTCGGCCACAGCGCCGATTGCATCCAGATGGCGGCCAATGTCTCGGCGGATGGCAAAGGCGTGCTGGCTTTGGTGCCGTTCCTGGCGGCGCAACGCTTCCAATTGCCCAGCCAGCTGAACGTGGTCGCCGTGCCGGAAGAACGCTTCGGCGAGTTGAAGGGGCGGCTGGTTTAATACGGGGCTCCACATGGCGGCCGCACCGCTTCAACCAAGAATTTTGTGACACGGATGGACACGGATAAACACGGATGGATCTTATCCGTGTCCATCTGTGTCATTTAAATGGGTCTTCACGGATTAGCGGGGCCATCGCGCGGGGCTGTCACCGCAAGATTTACCACCAAGGGCACGAAGGGCACGAAGCTATCTGCCGGGTGGCAGGGCCGGTGCGCTCTGGCATGTCGTCTTGGTGTTCTTGGTGCCC
>JACMKT010000269.1 GCA_014380005.1 Rhodospirillales bacterium | reverse complement strand
GGCGGCTATATGGCGGCGTCGGCCAGCTTGGTGGATTACGTGCGCAGCTTCGGGCCGGGCTTCATCTTCTCGTCCTCCATGCCGCCCATGGTGGCCGCCGCCGCCCTTGCCAGCATCCGTGTGCTGCGCGGGCAGCCCGACATCCGCGCCCGCCACCAGGAACGCGCCGCCACCGCCAAACGCCGCTTGGCTGAAATGGGCATCCCGGTGCTGCCGTCGGAAAGCCATATCGTGCCGGTCATGGTGGGCAATGCGGAATTATGCAAACAGGCGTCCGACATGCTGCTGACCGATTACGGCATTTATGTCCAACCCATCAATTACCCCACCGTCCCCGTGGGCACCGAGCGTCTGCGCATCACGCCGACGCCCCTGCACACTGACGAAATGATGGATCATCTGGTCAAATCCTTCCACGAGGTGTGGAACCGCCTTGACCTGCACAGCCACGCCGTTTCGCGGCTGGTAGCGGAGTAAGCCCATGAAAGCCTTCCGTCTTTTGCTGATTGCCGCCCTGCTGGTGGTCGGTGCCCATTCCGGTTTCGCCGCCGACAAGGCCCTGCCCACCCCCAATCGCGGCACGGTGGCCGAGACCATCGAGACCACCGATTACACCTACATCCGGGTGAACTCCGCCAAGGGCGGCGAGGTCTGGCTGGCGGCACCGCAGCAGGCCCTGCCGGTGGGCACCGCCATCGCCTGGAGCGACGGCGCCTCCATGAGCAATTTCAAAAGCATGCGCCTGAACCGCACCTTCAACGCCATCAGTTTCGTCGATGTGGTGGTCAAGACCAAGTAGCGCCCTTCTGGCGCTGGCACTGCCCCTGGCGTTGGCTGCATGCAGCACGCCAGTGGCCCGCGTCCCCGACATCGACCGCGACCGCGCCAAGGCGGAAGCGGCGGTGCAGGCCGCCGCCGTGACCGACCGGCACGGGTTTTACCGCCACGGCGCCGGCAACCCCATCACCCGCGACCTTGACGAAGCCGCCCGCATCGCCGCCGTGGGCTGGCCCATCCTGACCAGCGGCACGCCCCTGTGCAGCGGGCACACCGCTTATCAGATCGGCGGCCTGTTCGAGACCATCCACGACGTCAAACCCCTGCAAAACCTGTGGGGGGACGAATCCGTCGGCCTGGACAATGAAGCCATGACCATGGCGGTCGCCCCCGCCTCACCCGCCGAACGGGCCGGTTTGAAGGTGGGCGATGTGGTCCTGGTGGTGAACGGCGTCACCCTGGTGCGCGGCAAGGGTGCGGTGGACGAATTGTATCAGGCGCTGGACCGCCCCGGCCCGGCCAGTCTGGGCGTGCTGCGCGGCAAGGACCGCCTGACCCTGAATGTGGAGCCGGTGCAGGTCTGCCGCTCGCGCCTGCTCCATAACCGCTGGTCGGGGGTCAACGCCTTCGCCGACGGCAAAGCCATCGCCGTGACCTCGGGCATGATCAGCTTCATCACCGATGACGACCATCTGGCCGCCGTCATTGGGCACGAACTGGCCCATAACATGATGGGCCATCTGGAAAAGCAGGACGAAAACGGTAAGGCGGCAGGCCGCCTGGGCACCTTCCTCAGCGCCCTGACCGGCGCCCCCGAATTGGAAAGCCATTGGACCAAGGTGGGTGAACGGGCCTATTCCCGCGCCTTCGAAGCGGAAGCCGATTACGTCGGCCTGTATTTCTCCGCCCTGGCCGGCTACGACGTGTCCAAAGCCCCGCAATTCTGGCGCCGCATGGCGGTGGCCAATCCGCTGACCATCACCCATGCCAGCAGCCACCCCACCACGCCGGACCGTTTCGTGGCGCTGGAGGATACGGCGCGGGAGATCGCGGGGAAACAGGCGCGGGGGGCGGCGTTGGTGCCCGAGCGGAAGTAGCCTTACTTAAGGCTTCAGCCCACCCGCATCGCGCCCATTCACCTTCAACCCGCTTTCCGCCAGTTCGATGCGATAACGGTGGAAGCGCTTACCGCCTTCGTTGACGCCGTCGCCCACCACCGTCATCAGCGCCAGGGACGGAAACAGCATGGGGTTTTCGCGGCGGTCGGCGGAGGTGATCTGGCCGATGCGTTCGTTGATGCCGCGCAAATCGGCGTTAATGGTGCCGCGCGGCCCGGCGGCGCCGAAATTCACCGCTCCACTGCCATTGGCGGCCAAACCCACCGAGCGGGCGTCCAACCGCTCCACCGCCATCTGGGCGTTGGCCGTGCCCAAGGCGCTTGCCACATGGGTCCACAGCGCCGACCACATCTGTCCCGGCGAGGGCGGGGTGCGGCTGGCGACTTCCACCAGCCAGGGCGCCAATTCGGACAGCACGCCTTGCCAGGGGAACGGATCAAGCCGCGCCACCAAGCCCATGCGCAACGGCATGAACTCGCCGGCCATGCCGGACAGCCCGGTGGCGGGCAGCGAGTGACGGTAGTCCAGCGCCAGAACCGGCTGAGTGTCCGGGTTGTCCAGGCGGAACTTCAGGATCACTTCGTCGGCGGTGCGGCCCTGATAGGCCCCCACCAGACCGGTCTGCACTCCGGTCACGGTGAAGTGGCCGTCGCCATGGCCGTCCGCGATACCATAGGTGCCGACCGCCTGCTCCAGGGTGATCATGGCGCCGTTGGCAAGGGCGATGGTGGTCATGCCCAAAGTGACGCCCAGCTTCTGGAAGCCTTCCCGCGCCGGGTCCCACACGCCCCTGAAGCTGTGCTGGCCCGGATTGACCGTGGCCCACACGCCTTCCGCCGCCTGCAAGGTGACCGGCCCGGCCACATCCACCACCACATTGAACGTGCCGCCGGACTGAGGCACGGCCTGCACGTCCAGGGCTTCGAAATGCAGCGCCAGCCCGTGCCCAAGGCCATAGGACGCGCCGTCGGCGTGAATGGTAAAGCCGGTCAGGGTCTCGTTGATGCGGGGCCGGTTGGGCAATTGCCAGCCGGAGCCATTAGCCAGCGCGGCCATGATGGCGGTTTCCACCGGCGACGATTGTTCCGCCACGGGGGCGCGCGCGGGTTTGGGCTTGGCGTCAGCCGAGCAGGCCAGCGCCAGCGCAAGGCCGCAAAGGCAGGCCAGCCGCCTCATTCCCACCGCCATGCCCCGCCCTTTCCCAATTTTGACAATGGCTCCCGCTTCAGGGAATCCGTGCCGTGCCGCCTTGCCGCAACAGACCGGCCAGCCGCTCGCGATTCATGCGGGTGCCGCGGTCGTTGGGGTTTTCCCGCAGGGCGTCGTCATAGGCTGCTAGCGCCGCCTTCAGATCGCCAGCCATCCAATGGACGTTGGCAATCCCCACCAACCCGGCATGGCGGCCCGTCGGCAGCGCCGCCAATTGCTTGAACACCTGCAGGCTTTCCGTGTGACGCCCGTTCTGCGCCATGAGGATGCCCAAACTTTCCAGCAGCGACAACCGTTCGTCCGCATTAGTCACCGCCGCCACCGCCTGCTGGAACGCGGCTTCCTGGCGCACCACGTCGCCCTTGCGCTCCCAGTGGCGGGCTAGTCCGTAATAGCCCGATCCGGCCTCGGGGGACGAGCGGATGACCAGGGTGTAGAAGGCCTCGTCGTCGCGCCAATCCTTTGCCGCCACCACCGAACCGCTCAAACCCGCCACCACCACCAAGCCGATGATGGGGGGCAGCACGCCGGGCCGCTCCACGCGCAGGCGGGCGGCGGCGAAACCGGTCAGCAGGGCCACGCCGGCCATGGGCAGATAGAGGAAGCGGAAGGCAAAGGCGCCCACCGGATGGAACGCCACCATCAGCGGCGGTGCCAAAAACAGCAGGGTCCAGGCGGCGGAGAACAAGCCGGCGCGCATGCCTGCGGCATACAGCAAGCCGCCGATCACCGCCAAGGCCGGCACCAGGGCCACCGTCGCCAAGGGAGAGGCCGGGGGCAGGAAGAAGTAAGGCTGCGGCCACGGGAACACCACGGATTCCAGGGCGTACATGGCGTAATCCACCAGCCGGCGGAACCCATCCAGCGACAGCACCAGCCCTGCCTCACCCGCGCCATCGCCCAAGGCGTGGAGGCGCAACACCGCCCAGGCGGCGATGATCAGGGCCAAGGGCGCCAGCTGCAGACTGCGGCGCCAGTTCACGCCCAGGCAATAATCCAGCGCCACCAGCACCAGCGGCAACGGCAGGGCGGTTTCCTTGGTCAGCACGGCCAGGAAATACAGACCGGCGGTCAACCCCGCCCATTCCAGGCGTCCGCTTTGGCGCCAGCGCAGATGGGACAGCGCCGCACCCAGCACCCACAGGGTCAGCAGCGGATCGGTCGCGCCCGAAATCCAGGTGACGCTTTGGGCCAAAGCGGGATGGAGGGCGAACAGGCCTGCCGCCGCCAAGGCACCAAACGCGGGCATCAGCCGCAACGCCAAGCGCCACAACAGCAGCGTCCCCGTCAGATGCAGCACCATGTTGGACAGATGCCAGCCCAGGGGATCAAGCCCCCACAGCCGGGACGTGCCGGACAGCCATAAGACGAAGGCGGGCCGGTAGGAATCCCCGCCATGGGCCGCCAGGGCCGAATTGGCCATGGTGCCGCGCAGGAAGGCATCGGCCAGGGTCAACTGGCCCAGGCGCTGGTTCTCGACGATCTGCGGCCAGTCGTCCATGACGAAGCCATAGCCCAACGACGCCCCATGCGCCGCCGCCACCAGCACGGCCAGCAGCACGATGCTGAACACAGTGTGGCGGGCGGCGGTCAGGGGAGGCATGCCGTGCAGCTTTCTATTTGACGGCTTGATGGAAATAGGCGGCGGCAGCCTTGACGTCGTCGTCGGTCAGCTTCTGGGCGATGGCCTGCATGATGCCCAGCTCGTCATTCTCGCGCTTCCCGGTGCGCAGATCCTGGACCTGCTTCAGGGTGTAGGCGGGGTTCTGGCCGGCCAAAGCCGCGAAGTCGCCGCCGCGCCCGTCGCCGCCATGGCACCGGCTGCACGGGAAGATGTCGCGGGGCACATCGCCATTAAGGACCATCTCCTTGCCCTTTTCGATCAGGGCCGCGTCCTCATCGGGCACCGGCGCCTTCTTGCGCGGCTGCTCGTTGTAATATTTCGCCACGGCAGCGCTTTGCTTTTCGTTCAGGCCCTTGGCGGCGGGCGCGCAGGCCTCGCTGACACGGAAGCCGTTGCGGAAGTCGGACAATTGCTGGGCGATATAGAATTCCAGCTGCCCGTTCAGCAGCGGCGCATCCACGCCGGTATGGCAGGACTCGCAGGCGCGCACGTTGGGCAAGCCCTTCTTGGCGATGGCCGCGCCGTCGATGCGTTCCTGGCCCGAAGCACCGGCAAACGTGACCCCGGCGAGAGCGGCTGCGAGAACCAATGTGGTGGTGAAGCGCATGACGGCATCCTCAAAGGACTAATGAAGCTGCCTAGGGACAAGCAACCGGCGTTCCATTTGGGCTAAAGCCCTGCAACCCGCCACGTGCAGGGTTTTCGCTTCCGGGAAACGGAATAAAAATTCCCAACTTTGGGAACCCCACGCGGGCCGAATCGGCCAAAATCCTAGGTTTGGCAATTGGGCCTGATCTTGCACAAGCAACAGAACCGTTGAACGAGATGGATGAACCATCACCATGAGACGATTGCTTGCCCGCGTCCTTGCCGAGCCCGCCGCCAAAGCGCCCTCCAAGCCCGCCGCGAAAACTCCCGCCAAAAAGACCCGCGCCAACGTGACCTATGCGGCCGAGTTGATCCGCTGGGACTCGGCCTTCACCCTGGACCACGGCCGCATCGACGAAGAGCACCGCAAGATCACCCGCTTGCTGAACATGCTGTACGCCGATTGGATGGGCAGCCACGGCAAGCTGTCACCCATGCGCGTGCTGGACGAATTGAACACCACCATGATCCGGCATTTCCTCCACGAGGAATCGGTCATGGCGGAAAACAAATGCCCTCATCTGAACGAGCACAAGGTGGTCCACCGCCTGTTCGTGCGCGACCTCAAGGAAATCGGCGCCATGATGCGCTCGGGCATCACCGACACCGAGATCAAGCCGCAATTGCTGACCTTCACCCGCCGCCTTGTGGTGGACCATGTGCTGACCATGGACCACGACATGGCCCAATATATGCGGTGATTAAGGGGTAGCGGCGGCGCAAACGAACCCGCCGCCTTACCCGCCGCCCCGCCGCCCGCCACCTGCCTGCATGGACCATGCGGGAGACGGCGATGGATAGGCGGATCATGGGCGTGGGGGCCGCCCTGCTTTCCCTGCTGGCCGCCTGCACCACCGGCCAAGAGGTCGGCATCAGCCGGGGCGCCGCCCACGGCGCCGCCGCCGGAGCCATCGGCGGCCCCCTCGGCAGCCTGATCGGCGCCACCCTGGGCGCCGGCATCGGCCTGGCCTTCGCCCCCGACGACTATCCCGAACAAGTCAGCTATCAGCCGCTGAAACCACCCCTGGGCGGGGACGTGCCCATCAGGACGGCGGATTAAATCTCGACCCGCACCCCGATCTCCACCACCCGGTCGGGCGGCAAATGGAAGAAGATGCTGGCGTCGCCGGCGTTGCGGGCCAGGGCCACGAACAGCCGTTCGCGCCACAGCGCCATGCCGGGGGTGCGGGTAGGCCGGACTGTCTCGCGTCCGACGAAATAGGAAATACGGGGCGAGCCGGCCAGTAATTCGGGACAGAAGCGGGCCAGGGTGCCGGGGACGTCGAAATCTTCCATGAAGCCGAAGCGCAGCTTCACCCGATAGAAGCCCTGACCCAGGCTTTCATGGCGGATGCGCTGGTCCTTGCGCACGTGGGACACCGTCTCGTTGACCACCTGGACGATCAGATTGCGTTCGTGCAGCACGCCGTTATGCATGAGGTTGTGCATGAGCGCGGGCGGCACGATCTCTGGGACGCTGGCCAGGAAGATGGCGGTGCCGGGCACCCGTTGCTGAGCCCCCGCCTGGGCGGCGACGAAATCTTCCAGCGCCATGACGTCGTGGCGCAGACGGCTGGCGGTCAGCAGCTTGCCTTTGCGCCACGTGGTCATCACGGCGACGAACCCGACGGCGGTGACCATGGGCAGCCAGCCGCCGGCGGGGATCTTCAGGGTGTTGGACGCCAGAAACGCCACATCCACCAGCAGCAGCGGCACGCCGACAACACCGCACAGCGCCCATGACCAATGCCAATGGCTGCGCGCCACCACCATGACCAGCACGGTGGTGACCAGCATGGTGCCGGTGACCGCCAGCCCATAGGCCGAGGCCAGATTGCCCGAGGACCGAAAGCCCAGCACCAGGATCAGCACGGCGCCCAACAACTCCCAATTGACCGAGGGCAGATAGATTTGCCCGGCATCCTGGGACGACGTGTGCAGCACCGTCATGCGCGGCCAATAGCGCAGCAGGCTGGCTTGGCGGACGATGGAATAGGCCCCGGAAATCACCGCCTGGGACGCCACCACGGTAGAGATTGAGGCCAGCACGATCAGCGGCACCAAGGCCCAGTCCGGGGCCATGCGGTAGAACGGGTTGTCCAAGGCTTGCGGCTCGGCCAGCAGCAAGGCGCCCTGGCCCAGATAGTTCAGCAGCAGGGCCGGCATGGCCACCATGAACCATGCCCGGCTGATGGAGCGGCGGTTGAAATGGCCCATATCGGCGTACAGCGCCTCGGCCCCGGTCAGCACCAGCACCACGGCGCCCAGCAGCAGGAAGGCGAGCCAGGGATCGCGGGCCATGAAGGCGGCGGCGGGCAAGGGCGACAGTGCCCCCAGCACCGCCGGATGGGCGGCGATCTGCACCAGCCCCAGCAGGGCCAATACGGCGAACCACACCACCATGACCGGGCCGAACAACGCCCCCATGCGCGCCGTGCCCCGGCTTTGCACCGAGAACAGGCCGATGAGGATGGCGACCGCCAGGGGGATGACCCAATGGGACAGTTCCGGCACCGCCACCTGCACGCCCTCCACCGCGCTGAGCACTGAAATGGCCGGGGTGATCATGGCGTCACCGAAGAACAGCGCCGCCCCCACCAGCCCCAAACCGGTGACCAGGCGCGACAGGCGGGGCCGATCGCCGCATTGGCGCTGGGCCAGGGCCATAAGCGCCAGGACACCGCCCTCGCCCCGGTTATCGGCGCGCAACACCAGCCCCACATACTTGCCCGCCACCACAATGACCATGGACCAGATGACCATGGACAGCACGCCCAGCACATTGGCCGGATTGGGAGCCAAGCCATGGGCGAAGCACTCCCGCAGGGCGTAAAGCGGGCTGGTGCCGATATCGCCGAACACCACGCCTAGGGCGGCGAAGGTCAGGTTTGCGGTTCGCCGCGAGATCCGCCGTTCACCTTCCACCGAACTCTCCATGCGGGTGCCGTGCCGCCCATTGGGCCAGCCAAGCGGGGACACTGCCGGCGCCCATGGGCCGGGCCAGCGCATAGCCTTGGCCCACGTCGCAGCCCAGGTCGGCCAGGGTCTGCAACACCGCCTCGGTCTCCACCCCCTCGGCCACCACCGACATGTCCAGATTGTGGGCCAGTTCGATCATGGTCTTGACGATGATCCGGGCTTCGCGCGAGCTGTCGCATTCCTTGACGAAGGATTGGTCGATCTTCAATTCCGAGAACGGCAGCCGGTGCAATTGGACCAGGGACGAAAAGCCGGTGCCGAAATCGTCGATGGACAGCTTGAAGCCCTTGATGCGCAGCCGGGTCAAGATGTCCAGCGCGCGCAACGGCTCGGCCATGGCGGCGGTCTCGGTGATCTCGATGGTGATGCTTTCCTCGGGCACGCCCACATGGCGGCACAGGGCGTTCAGCCGGTCGGCCAGGGCTTCTTCGTGCAAATTATGGGCGGACAGATTGATGGCGACCCGGGCCTCGATGCCCATTCCCTTCCACTCGCCCATCTGCGACACCGCTTGGCGGGTGACGGTCTCGCTGAGCGCATCGATCTGGCCGCTGGCCTCGGCCACCGGGATGAAGCGGTCGGGACAGATGGTGCCCTGGCTGGAATGCTGCCAGCGCGCCAAGGCCTCGAACCCCACCGGCTGCAACGAGTTCAGCACCACCTTGGGCTGGTAGAACGGCAGGATCTCGCCCCTGCCCAGGGCCTCCTCCAGCGCCTCCACCGTGACCACGGTTTCTTCCGTGTGGTGCTGCTCCAAGACGGCGCGCAATTCCTTGGCGCGCATGGGCTTTTGCAGGGTGCCGACGATGTCCAGGCCCCGTTCGGTGCCGATGCGCCGCGCCGCATCCACCACGCGCCCGTCGAAGCCGCTCATGATCCAGATGCGGGCCGAACACAGCACGCCCGCAAGGTAGCGCAGCAATTCGACCCCATCGGCTTCCGGCATGACCAGATCCAGGATGATGTGGCTGGGCCGCCATTGGGTGCACAGCGCCCGGAATTCCGTGGGGTTGTCGGTGGTGCGGACTTCGTAGGCGCAGCTTTCCGCCACGCGGGCGACGAAATTGGCGAAATCGGGTTCGTCGTCGATGACCAGAAGTCTGTCGCTCATGGAATGGCTCCCTTGCCGTCGAGGGCATCGCGGACCGCGCAAGCGAGGTCGCGTTTGCGATAGGGTTTGCTCAAGAACGCCCATTGCGTCGCCCCATTGGGCGGCTTGTGGAAAGAATCCCCGGGAAAGCCCGAGGTGATCAGCACCTTCAGCCCCGGCCTCAGGCGCAACGCCTGCTCCGCCAAGGCGAAGCCGGTCATGCCCTCGGGCATCACCACGTCAGAGAACAACAGGTCGATGGGGGCATCCGATCCCAACACAACCATGGCCGCCGGCCCGTGTTCCGCAATCAGCACGCGATAGCCGAATTCGGTCAATTGGTTGCGCACCATACGCCGCACGTCCTCGTTGTCCTCCACCACCAGCACGGTTTCATGACCGCCCGTGATGGCCCCGGTCGTGGTGGTTGACGGGCCAGCTTCACTGCCCTCGGGGGCGCGGGGGAAGTACAGCCGCACCGTGGTGCCCATGCCCAACTCGCTGTAGATGCGGATGTGCCCGCCCGATTGCTTGATGAAACCGAACACCATGGACAGCCCCAGCCCGGTGCCCTGGCCCACCGGCTTGGTGGTGAAGAACGGCTCGAACACACGGGACAAAGCCTCTGGAGCGATGCCGGTGCCGTCGTCGTTGATCTCGATCATCACGTACTCGCCGGCAGTCACTTCGGCATTGTGGGCGGCGTAATCCTCGTCCAATTCGGCATTGCGTGCAGCGATGCCCAGATGGCCGCCGGACGGCATGGCGTCGCGGGCATTGATGGCAAGGTTGGTGATGGCCGATTCCAACTGGGCGGCGTCCACCACCACCGGCCACAGATCGCCGTCCACCCGCAACCCCACCTTGACGTGCTCGCCCAAGGCACGGGTCAGCATGCGGGCGGAACTGGTCAACAAGGCCGCCGTGTCGATGCGTGCCGGCTGCAACGGCTGGCGGCGGGAAAAGGCCAGCAGGGCACGGGTCAGATCGGCGCCGCGCAACAGGGCGTTGAGCGCCGTTTCCACCAATTCGGCGGTGCGCGGCGAATCCGCCACTTCGGCCTCCAGCAAATCCAGATTGCCGATGGCGACGCCCAGGATGTTGTTGAAATCATGGGCCAAACCGCCGGTCAACTGGCCCACCGCCTCCATCTTCTGAGCCTGCTGAAGCTGCACCGCCATAGCCTTGCGGTGGCTGATATCCTCGAACACGCAGATGGCGCCGCGCAGGCGGTCGTCCTCGCCCAGCAACGGCGCTCCCGACAGCGAGGTCTCCACCAGCGAGCCGTCGCGGCGGCGGCACTGGACTTCCTCACCCTTGACCATCTGGCCGGTGACCATGCGCAGGAACACATCGGCGGCAGAGGCGCGCTGTTGCGGGTTGGGGGTAAACACATGGGTGGGCGACGGCTTGCCCACCATTTCCTCGGCGCTGTAGCCCAGGATGGCCTCGGCGGCTTGGTTCCACAATTCCACCCGACCGTGGCGGTCGATGGTGATCACCCCCACCGGCAGGGCCGAGACCATGGCGCGCAGCACGTCGGTGCTGTGGGCCAGAGCTTCGATACTGTGGGCCAGCGCTTCGGTACTGTGGGCCAGCGCTTCCTCGGCGGCATGGGCGCGGGTCACGGCCTCGGCCAGATCGTCGCGGCAGCGGGCCACGGCCTTGCCCGAGCGCCCCCCGGTCAGGACGCCCATCAGCCGTTCGAATGGGGACATGACTCACCCCGAACTATCACCGGCACACCCTCCCGCGCAGCCTACCCACTTGGCATGTTGGGTGGGCCAAGGACGGTGGCGATCCATCATTGGAGAAACCGCAGCGTCTCCCCCCAATTGGGGATGCCGCGAGGCAACGCCCGCCCGCGCGCACGTATATGCGCGCGGGCGTTGACTCAGAAAACAACCTTGAAAGAGCAATTTTTGGGGACATTCCTAAGAAGTTTTGACTAAACTGCACCCCAGCCATTGGTCCTGGTTTGCATGTGCGAACAGGGTCAGTTTTGGGATGAAATGCAAACCCCGTTCGCCTGGGGGGAGGGCAAAGTTTCGATGAAGGTCCAGATCACTCGCCGCCGCCTGATCACCGTGGCCGCCGCTGCCGCCGGCCTGCCGTTGCTGATGACGGCCGGACGCGCTCAAGCCCGCCTGATCACCTGGGAAGGCACGACGCTCGGCGCCCCCTCCACCATCCAGCTGTATCACCGGGACGAGGCCAAGGCGCGCGCCGCCATCGACGCCGCCCTGGCCGAGCTGGCCCGGCTGGAAACCATCTTCAGCGTCTATCGCGCCGATTCCGCCATCTCGGCGCTGAACCGCGACGGCAAGCTGGACAACGCCCCGGCCGAGTTCCAGGAAATGCTAGCCCACGCACTGGGTCTGGCCGAGATGAGCGGCGGCGCCTATGACCCCACCGTTCAGCCGGTGTGGCAGCTGTACTTCCGCCACTTCACCGCCGCCAATGTGGACCCCGCCGGCCCGTCCGCCCGCGACATCGACGCCGCCCGCGCTCTGGTCGGCTTCCGCAACGTCGCCATGGACGGCAACAGCGTGGCCTTCACCAAGCCGGGCATGGGCCTGACGCTGAACAGCGGCGCCCAGGGCTACATCACCGACAAGGTGGCCGCCGTCCTGCGCAGCCACGGCTTCGAGAACATCCTGGTGGACATGGGCGAGCCCCGTGCGTTCAACACCAAGCCCGACGGCTCGGCGTGGCGCATCGGCATCGCCAACCCGGCGGATACCTCGCAGGCCATCACCTTCCTGGACGTGGTCGACAAGGCCGTGTCCACCTCGGGCGGCTACGGCACCATCTTCGATAACGATGGCAAGTTCACCCATCTGATCGACCCCAAGACCGGCCTGACCGCGCCGGCCATGGTGGGCATGACCGTGGTGGCAGAAACCGCCACCCGCGCCGACGGCCTGTCCACGGCCCTGCTGCTGACCCCGCCGGATCGCCGTCAAGCCTTGCTGCGCGCCGCCGGTGGCCTGATGGCCATCGAAGTGACGCCTGAAGGCGTGGTGTCCAAGGTCGAAGCCTGACCATGACGGACATGGGTGACAGCTTTCCCGATGCCGGCGACCGTGAGGTGACCGAGGGCATAGCCCGCGTCATCTCGGTGGACGGCAACATGGTTTGGCTGGAACCCGAGCAGACCACCGCCTGCGGTGGCTGCAAAGCGTCAGGGGTATGCGGTACGCAGCCCGGCAGCCGCCGGTTGATCGTGCGGCGCTTCGCGCTCCGCAACGATCAGAATCTGGCGGTGGGCGAGCGTGTGGTGGTGGGCATCGCCGATGCCACTTTGCTGCGCGGCGCCTTGGCCGCCTACGGCCTGCCCATGCTGGTCATGATGGTGGCCGGGGTAACGGCGCAAAAGCAGATCGGCGGCGATTTGGCCGCGGCTTTGGCGGCGGTGGCCGGGTTGATTGTGGGATTGGTTTTTGTGCGGCTATGGGCGAAACGCTCTGCCGCGCGGGGCGAGTTGACGCCCCATTTCATCCGCCGCGCCCAAGGGCAAAGCGGCAGCGATTGTCACGGTTTGGACGGCTAAGGGACCAGGTCGATGAAAGACATCATTTTGCTCATCGTAAGCGCGGCGTTGGTCAACAACGTCATTTTAGCGCGCTTCTTGGGCCTGTGCTCGTTCATGGGCGTGACCACCCGGGTGGACACCGCCGTGGGCATGGGCGCCGCCTGTACCTTCGTCATCACCATCTCGTCCATGGTGGATTGGGGCGTCGAGAAATTCCTGCTGGTGCCGTTCGGCCTGGGCTATCTGCGCACGGTGACCTTCATCCTGGTCATCGCCGCCGCCGTGCAGTTCACCGAAATGGTGGTCCGCAAGGTCTCGCCGGCCCTGTTCAAGATGCTGGGCATCTACCTGCCGCTGATCACCACCAACTGCGCCGTTCTGGGCGTCACCCTGCTGCTGGTGGAAGGCAAGTACGGCTTCATGGACAGCACGGTGTTCGCCTTCGCGTCGTCCCTGGGCTATTCGCTGGTCATGGTGATGTTCGCCGGTTTGCGCGAACGGGTCGCCCTGGCCGACGTGCCGCGCCTGTTCGCCGGCCCGCCCATCGGCTTCATCACCGCCAGCCTGCTGGCGCTGGCTTTCATGGGTTTCTCCGGCATGAGCGCCAACTAGGAGGTCTTTTGTCATGTTGATCGCCGTTGGCTCT
>JACMKT010000268.1 GCA_014380005.1 Rhodospirillales bacterium | reverse complement strand
TCATGGCTCCACAGCCGCACCCAGCCCCGTTCGCGCGCCGTCTTGGCCACTTCCATGATTGCGGGGTCCAAATCGTTGACGTCCATTTCGATGGCAAGCTGCGCCCCGCCCACCGAGGCCAGCACCCGCCCGGCCAGCACCCACGAGCCCGGATGCTCCGTCGGCGGCAACGGCCCCGGCACGGCGGCGAACCAGTGGCGGTTGGCGAAGCGGCCATGATGCTCGATCATCTCGGCCACTTGCGGCAGCGGCCCGGTCAAGCGCCCGGCGCCAGCATGGGTGTCGGTGTAGGAGAAATAGACCAGATCATCCCCGGCACTCTCCGCCACCGGCCGCGCCATGCGCGCCACGGCAGCCGCCAGGATGAATTGGTTCCATAAAGTGCCACGCGAGTCGAAATTCATGGGTCCGGTGTCCGTTCCGTGCCGCCCCATGACGCCTTCTACAACCGCCCCCGTCAATAGCCAAGCACGGAGGTGGGGTATTAACTTTTTGCAATGCGGAGAGGTTTCACCACCAAGGGCACCAAGAACACCAAGCTGGCGTTCCAGGCGATGATCGCGGAGATCATCAATCGACCGTTGGCGAGATCACTCAACGACCGCACGCGGCACCCTATCTTGGTGCCCTTTGTGCCCTTGGTGGTGAATATCCTTCCTTACCGACCTATCGTCAGCGTCGCCCAGCCGTCGATGACCACGCGGCTTTTCAGGGTCAGGCCCACGCGCTCATGGGTGCCCATGACCATGCGTTCCTGCCATTCCAGCAAGCCCGACAGCACCGCCACGCCGTCGGGGGCAAGGTGGGCGGCAAGGTCCTTGGCGAAGCGCATGAGCGGCTTTGCCAGGATGTTGGCGACGATGATGTCGAAGGGCTGGTGTTTCTTGAGGATGGGGTTGCGGTAACCATCCGACACCACCGAGGTGAAACGGGCGCCGACGCCGTTGAGCTTGGCGTTATTGGCGGCAACCTTGACCGCGCCAGGGTCGATGTCGGTGGCAATGACGTCGCAGGCCCACATCTTGGCCATGGCGATGCCCAGGATGCCCGAGCCCGAACCCAAATCCAGCGGCTTCATGTAGCGGCGGCGCTTGGACAGCTTGTCCAGGGACAGCAGGCAGCCCTGGGTGGTGGCGTGCTCACCCGAGCCAAAGGCGGTGCCGGCATCCACCAGCAGCTCGATCTTGCCGATGGGGGTGGGTTCCTCCCAATGGGAGCCGCGCACGAAGAAGCGGCCCGCATCGATGGGCGGGAAGTCGCGCAGGTTCTCTAGCACCCAATCCACGTTGGGCAGGCGTTCCACCTGAAGCTCGGGCACCTCGAAACCGTTGGCCGCCGCCACCGCCGACAGGGCCGAGATGATCTGGATACGCTCGGGCGGGGTGCGCGAATAGCCTTCCAGATGCCAATCGCAATCGCCGTCGGAAATGCCCGATTTGTCTTCCATGAACATGGTCACCGATTCGGCGAAACGCTCGAACACATCTTCGAACACCGCCAGCGCCTCGGGGCTGGTGGTCAGACGCAGGTGCCAGATGTCGGGGAAGACGGGGGGCATTATTTTCTCCACATAGGCTCGTCATCCCGGACAAGCGAATATCCGGGATCCAGGGGTGCGCCGCAGGCTGTGCCGTTCCCCCCTGGATCCCCGCTTTCGCGGGGATGACGACATTTCCAAGTGGGGCCTACACCGGCGCGCCGAAGCTGTCGAGCTTCTTCTGCCGTTGCCCTCAGCGGAATTCAAGAACGCAGGTGCCCCAATTCATCCGCACCAGCGAATCGCCAGCGACACCTCCCGGCCCCGCCGGGCCGTGCCGCTCGAGGGTGGCGAAATAGGTCAGGTGCATGGGTGAATGCGGCCAGTCGGCCAAAGGAACGCCATCGATGCTGCGGACGGTCTGGACATGTCGGTCGCCCTGCTTGTCGAAACCGCCAGCGGCCTTGCGGATGGACATCGCGATGCTGGGGCGGCCGGGCTTCGCGGCTTCCTGTTGGAGGAAGACGCCATAATTGGCGCCCAAGGGCTTCGCGAAGCCGTCGTAGCCAGTCACCTTATTGTAGATCTTAGCCGTGCTGTACTGCGGGAGGTCGGTTTCGTCGTGGGCCATGTAATCGCCCGCCGAACCCCACATTTCGGGCTCCTCGGTATTCGCGATCATGGCGTTCAGCGCCCAGCTCCTCGCAAGCGAAATGGCCGGGGCACTCCCCTTGCCGGCATAAATCAGGGTGAAGGGGCGCTTGGCCACCCGAAACGTGCCGTCCTTCGCCTCGATGTCCTTGCCGTCCTGTTCGACCCGCAGATCGCGGCACCGCGCCTTGTAATTGTCGCCGACCGTGAAGGAGAGCCCTTGCGCGGCGGGCTTCGCCATGGAAGTGGCTGGCGCGGTTGCCTTCGGCGGGTTGGTATTGGTGGTGGTGCAGGCGGCCAGCCCCACCAGGACAGCCACAGAAAGCCCGATGACGCGCAAGCCGCCCATTGCCCCCCCGGAATCAGTTGCCCAACACACGTTGGAGTGGAAGCGTCCTACACCGGCTCGACGAAGCTGTCGAGCACCTTCTTATTCCCAGACTTGTCGAAGGCGATTTCCAGTTTGTCGCCGTCCACGGCGATGACCGTGCCGTTGCCGAATTTCTGGTGGAACACCCGGTCGCCTTCGTCGAAGCCCGAGGCGGCGGCGCGGGTGGTCACTTTCCATGACGACGCTTCGATGGTGGGCGGCGGCTTGCGGGAACTGCCGCTCCAGCCGTCATTGTTCCACCGCGCCGACGACGCACCGCCACCGGCATACAGCCCCGAGGCGGCATCGCGCTCCACATGGTCTTCGGGCAATTCGTCCAGGAAGCGCGACGGCAGCGCCGCCTGCCACTGGTTATAGATGCGGCGGTTGGCGGCGAAGGTCACCAGCACCCGGCGGCGCGCACGGGTCAGGCCCACATAGGCGAGGCGCCGTTCTTCCTCCAGCCCGGCATTGCCGCCTTCATCCATGGCCCGCTGGTGGGGAAACACGCCTTCCTCCCAGCCGGGCAGGAAGATGCTGTCGAATTCCAGGCCCTTGGCGCCGTGCAGGGTCATGATGGTGACCTTGTCGGCATCGGAGTTTTCGGCGTTTTCCATGACCAGGGAGACGTGCTCCAGGAAGCCCTGCACGCTTTCGAAATCGTTCAGGGCGCGCACCAGTTCCTTCAGATTCTCCAGCCGCCCCGGCGCCTCGGGGGTCTTGTCGTTCTGCCACATTTCGGTGTAGCCCGACTCGTCAAGGATTAGCTGAGTCAGTTCGGTGTGGGGCATCAGATCAAGCTGGGCACGCCAGCGCATGACGTTGTCGCAGAATGTGGTCAGCGCCTTGCGCGGCTTGGGCTTCAACTCGTCGGTTTCCACCAGCAGGCGGGCGGCCTCGAACAAGGACAGCATGCGGGCGCGCGCGGTGGCGTGGACCATCTGGATGGCGGCGTCGCCCAGGCCGCGCTTGGGGGTGTTGACGATACGCTCGAACGCCAAGCCGTCATCGGGCGAGTTCACCAGCCGCAGATAGGCCATGGCGTCGCGGATTTCCTGGCGCTCATAGAAACGCGGGCCGCCGATGACGCGGTAAGGCACGCCGGTGGTGATCAACCTTTCTTCGAATTCGCGGGTCTGGAAACCGGCGCGCACCAGGATCGCCATGGAGGCCAGCGCCTCACCCCGGCGCTGGATGGTTTCGATCTCTTCCACCACGGTGCGGGCTTCCTCTGGCCCGTCCCACACGCCGCGCACACGCACCTTTTCGATGGCCGAGGCATCGTGGTTCAGGCCGGGCCGCAGGGTCTTGCCCAGACGGCCTTCGTTATTGGCAATCAGCCCGCTGGCGGCGGCCAGGATGTGCGGGGTCGAGCGGTAATTGGCCTCCAGCCGGATTACCTTGGCGCCGGGGAAATGCCGCTCGAATTGCAGGATGTTGCCCACTTCGGCGCCGCGCCAGGAATAGACCGACTGATCATCGTCGCCCACGCAGCAGATGTTCTTGTGCTTCTGCGCCAGCAGGCGCAGCCACATGTACTGGGCCACGTTGGTGTCCTGGTACTCGTCCACCAGGATGTAGCGGAACTGGTCCTGATACTGGGCCAGGATGTCGGGCTGGGTCAGGAACAGGGTCAGATTGTGCAGCAGCAAATCGCCGAAATCGCAGGCGTTCAGGGTCAGCAGACGCTGCTGGTACAGGACGTAAAGCTCCTGCGCGCGGCCGCCGGCCATGTCCGAGGCATGGGCGGCGGTCAGCTTGCCGGGCAGCAGGCCACGATCCTTCCAGCGCTGGATCACCCCCATCAGCGCCTGAGCCGGCCACTTCTTGGTGTCGATGTGCTCGGCTTCCATGACCTGCTTGAGCAAGCGCTGCTGATCGTCGGAATCCAAAATGGTGAAGTTGGATTTCAGCCCGACCACTTCCGCATGGCGGCGCAGGATGCGCACGCACAACGCATGGAAGGTGCCCAGCCAGATGCTTTCCGCCGGCGGCCCGATCAGCGCCCCCACCCGCTCGCGCATTTCCCTTGCGGCACGGTTGGTGAAGGTCACCGCCAGACATTGCCACGGCTGCGCCCGGCGCGACGCCAGGATATGGGCCAGCCGCGAGGTCAACACCTTGGTCTTGCCGGTGCCCGCCCCCGACAACACCAGCACCGGACCTTCGGTGGTGGTGATGGCCTCCAACTGCTCGGGGTTGAGGCCGCGCAGCCACGGCGCATCGGGGGGCACCGCCACCGGGCCAACGGCGGCACGGGGGGCTGCCGGCTGGAACGGATTGGGGATATCGTCGTCGAGGTCGAAGGGATCGGACATGGCGGGGAATATAATGGCAACGCGCCGAATGTCATACCCTAGATTCACCCTGTGCGCAGCCGCGCCAGAACCCCCACATAATGTGTGGCCTCCGACCTTCGGATACTGACGCGGGCCTGGACCAAAGGAGTATCTTTACTCCGTATTAAGGTTTGCGTCCGTCAGGAGGACACCATGCGAAACACCCGAGTGATGATCGCGGCCATGGCTCTGGTGGCGTTTCCCCTGATGGCGAACGCGGCGGACCAAACCGACCCCACTTTCGGCGGCCTGCTGAGCGAATTGCGCTGCACCACCAAGCTGGACACCTATGGCTATGCCCTGGACGGCGTGCCCCATGTGTGGATGGATGATGGCCGCAATGGCGCCACCGACCGGGCCTATACGGTAAAGATGACCGACCGCACCATTTCCGGGCATGCGTTCAATGTCAGCCGAATCACCAACCGCACGTCTTATAAGGAAGTGCGTCTGACTGTGGGCGAGAGCGAATACGCCATCTCCATCATCGGCGACGCCACCGCGCCCGGCGCCGAAATCGCCATCGAGGTGAAATCCCACCCGCAAGCCCAGGGGCAATCCCTGCGGTCGGGCCTGTGCCAGCCCATTTAATTTAAAAATTAACCACCAAGGGCACCAAGGGCACGAAGCTATCTGCCGGGTGGCTGGCTGCGTGCTTCGGCACGGCTTCTTGGTGTGCTTGGTGCCCTTGGTGGTAAAGCCTTTCCATGGCTATTAAACCGGTGGGTAAACCGGTGGGGTGACAGGATGGGCGGCACTCCGTAAGCTGCCGCCATGGACCAGCTCATCCTAACCGTCTTCGTCATCACCTATATGGGCATTGCCCTTGGGCGGGTGCCGGGGTTGAAGCTTGACCGCACCGGCATGGCGCTGTTGGGCGTGGTGGCGCTGCTGGGCGCCGGCGCGGTGGATCTGGAGCAAGCCGGCACCGCCGTGGACATGCCCACCCTGCTGCTGCTGTTCGCCCTGATGATCGTGTCCAGCCAGTTCCAAGAGGCCGGGTTCTACGGCTGGGTGGCGGCAAAGGTGGCGGCGGCGCGGGGGTCATCGGACCGGCTGCTGCTGCTGACCATCCTGGTGGCCGGTGGGCTGTCGGCCATTCTTGCCAACGACATCGTGGTCTTCGCCATGACGCCCATCGTGGCGGTGGGCATCCGCCAGCGCGGCCTGGACCCTCGGCCCTATCTGCTGGGGCTGGCCGGCGGCGCCAATGCGGGCAGCGCCATGACCATCATCGGTAATCCGCAGAACATCCTGATCGGCCAAGTGGGCAATCTGGATTTCTGGCGCTTCCTGCTGGCCTGCGGCGTGCCCGGCCTGCTGTCCTTGGGGCTGGTCTTTGCCGTGGTGCGCCACATCTGGCGCCGCCAATTGGCCGAACAACCCGCCGAACAACAACAGCCCGAGCCCCTGCCGAAAGCCGATCCGTGGCAGACCGGCAAGGGCATCGCCGCCATCGTCTTCCTGCTGGCCCTGTTCGCCACCGATCTGCCCCGCGAAATCGGTGCGCTGATCATCGCCGCCTTCCTGCTGCTGTCACGCCGCCTTGCCAGCCGCGACATGATCGGGGCGGTGGATTGGCATCTGCTGGTGCTGTTCGCCTGCCTGTTCGTCATCACCGACGCCTTTTCCAGCACCGTCTTTGCCGGCATGGGCGCCGAGTGGCTGGCGGATTCGGGATTGATGCCCCACCGCATCAGCGTCATGGGACCGCTGATGCTGGCGGCCAGCAACACCATCGGCAACGTGCCCGCCACCATGCTGATCCTCTCGGTCTGGCCCATCGCCGAGGAAGGCCCGCTTTACGGTCTGGCCCTGCTGTCCACCCTGGCGGGCAATCTGCTGCTGGTGGGCAGCCTCGCCAACATCATCGTCGCCGAGCGGGCAGGGCGGGTGGGCGAGCGCCTGGGCTTCCTGGACTTCGCCAAAGCCGGCATCCCCATGACCGCCGCCACCATGGCCCTGGCGGTGGCGTGGCTGTGGGCCGGCCAATGGATGGTTTGGTAGCGGGGGATGGTTTGGTAGCGGGGGATGGCTTGGTGACGAGGCAGACAACAGCGTGCCTTTGCTACTCCTCAAGAAATAATGACACGGATGGACACGGATCCCCGCTGCGCGGGACACGGATAAGAGAGAAATCCGTGTTTATCCGTGTCCATCCGTGTCACCAGAATCTAGCTGAGCCGGACAGAAATGGATCAAGTCCAGCTAGACGCCTGAACCCTAGCTCAACACCCGTCCGGCTGGCCCGCCTCATTCAACGCTTCCGCCAGTTCGCGCCAGAACGACGCCTCGCTGCTATACCCCACCACACGGCCCACTTCCTGTCCGCATTGGACGATGACGAAGGTGGGAATGGAGGCCACGTGGGGAAGTGCTGCGATGTCCGCCGGCAGCGGCTTCAGCATGTCCACCCGGCGCAGCGGCAGCAGATGGCCGGCCTTGGTGTTGTCGTAACGGACACCGATATCACGGTGCCATTTGATGCACCACGGGCAGGTCGGGGTCTCGAACAGCACCAATTCCGCCGCCCAAGCCGGGGACACGGACAACAGCACCGCCAGGACCAGCAGTCCAACCGCCCGCATCAAGCCTTGCGTTTGATCAGGAAGGTGAAGGTGCCGCCTTCTTCCGCCGTTTCCACCAGCTCGTTGCCGGTCTGACGGCAAAAGGCGGCCATGTCCTGGACCGAGCCGGGATCGGTGGCGATGACCTTGAGCAATCCGTCCATGGCGACCTCCTTGAGCTTTTTCTTGGTGCGCAGGATGGGCAGCGGGCACTTCAGCCCGGTCACGTCGAGAATTTCGGTCATCGGCCTTCGCCCCATAGACAGAGGTGGGGCATCCGCATGCGCATGCCACTCACCGTATAGTGCCGCAAATGGAAAACCCGGGAATGATCCCGGGTTATTTCCTCACTCGGATTCGGCCTCCGGGCCAACTTCCACGTCGATGGGCACGCCGGGCTGCAATTTCGAGGTGCGGATGGCCAGCGAGCTTTTCACGTGGCTGATATTGGGCGCCGCCGTCAGCTTGGTGGTCAGGAAGCGCTGATAATCGTCCCAGTCATGGGCGACGATCTTCAGCAGGAAGTCGGTCTCGCCGGCCAGCATGTGGCACTCGCGCACTTCCGGCCAGCCCTGCACCAATTCCTCGAACGAGCGCAGATCGGCCTCGGCCTGACTGTTCAGCCCCACATGGGCGAACACGGTGACATTGAAGGCCAAGGCATGGGGCTCGATCTCGGCATGATAGCCCTTGATGAAGCCGGCCTCTTCCAAAGCGCGCACGCGGCGCAGGCACGGCGGTGCCGAGATACCGGCGCGGCGCGCCAGCTCGACGTTGGTCATGCGACCATCGGCTTGCAGATCCGCCAGAATCCGGCGGTCGATGCGGTCGAGCTTGACCCGTTGCATTTATTAGAGACTCCAAACGGAACGCGCTTTACGAAATTATATTACCTCGCACAATCTGCCGCGCCAAGCGCCTGTTTGCCCCGATTGTGCGCAAGCCCATCTTTCGTGGCTGCGCGGCCACAGGGCAAACACCTTAGCCGCCCAAAGAATGTGCGCCGGAATGCGACTGGTACTGGCATGGTCCATTGACGCATAACCACGGCGTGCTAGGTTTACAGAAAGTTAAGAGATGCCGTTCTAAGGGGGAATTGGGTCATGATGAAGGCTGTTTTCGTCGCCGCGGCTGCTGCCATGCTGTCCATCGCCGTGTCGGCGCAGGCCGCCCCGCTGCGGGTCTGCACCACCGATTGGCCGCCCTTCACCATGACCGACACGGTCTCCAAGGCGGTCACCGGCACCCACACCGAACTGACCGCCGCCGCCTTCAAGAAGGCCGGCTATGACGTGCAGATCGATTCCCTGGCGTGGGAGCGCTGCCTGAAGGATGTGGAAACCGGCGATTACGACGCCGCCTATTCCGCCTCGTTCAAGGACGAGCGCGCCGCCTATTCCATCTATCCCAAGCGCCCGCTGCAAACGCTGTCCTATGTCATGGTGGTGCGCAAGGGCACCAAGCATGGCTGGGACGCGGCCAAGGACGGCGCCAAGCTGCCCCAGCCCATCGCCGCGCCGCGCGGTTATTCCATCACCGGCGATCTGAAGAAGATGCCCGGCGTGACCGTGGAAGAATCCGCCATCACCGATTCCCAGAACATCCAGAAGCTGCTGGCCGGCCGGCTTGAGACCATGGCGGTGGAAGAAACCGTGCTGAAGGCGTTGATCAAGCGCTTCGACGCCGCCGACAAGATCGACGTGCTGCAGCCGCCGGTGGTTTCGGGCAAGAACTACTTCATCATCGTCAGCAAGAAGCATGGCGGCAGCGAAGCGGCGGCAAGCAAGCTGGCCGGTCAGTTGGACGCGGCCATCGAGCAGTTGGACAAGGAAGGCTTCCTGGCCAACGTCAGCGCCAAATACTGATAGGGCAGATTCCATGAGCAAGCGCGTCTCCCTTCGTCAGCAGGTTCTCGTCACCCTTGTGGCGGTCCTGTCGGTCACCGTTGCCGCCGCCCAAGGCCTGCAAGCCTGGGTGGATTACAATCGCGGCGAAGTTCAGTTGACCGAAAAGGCCAATCTGATCGCCGGGGTCCAGGCGAATGCGGTGGCGCGCCCTCTGTTCGACTTCAACACGCCGGTGGTGGAAAGCTCGGTCCAGGCATTGCGCGAGATGCGCGATCTGGCCGGCGCCCGGGTCACCGGCGCCCAGAACGACACCATCGCCGAAATCGGCTCCATCAGCGCCGACGATGCGGTGGTGGTCAGCCGCGACCTGACCTTCGACAATAATGGCCGCCTGACCAAGGTGGGCACGCTGACCCTGGCGGTATCCCGCGCCGCCCTGCACCAGCAATTGATCAGCCAGTTGATCGGCGCGCTGATTACCCAGCTGGTGCTGTCGGCGGTGATCGCCCTGGTGGTGACCATGGTCTTCCGCCGCATCAGCACCCCCATCGCCGAGATTACCCAGGTCATGGGCCGGCTGGCCGAAGGCGACCTCAACACGCCCATTCCGCCGCGCCGCCACAATGACGAAATCGGCGAGATGTCCACCGCCCTGGAGGTCTTCCGCAACCACGCCCTGGAACGCCAGCGGCTGGAGGCCGACGCCAAGCAGGACCTGATCCGCCGCGCCGCCCGGCAGCAGGAAGTGGCCGAGCTGGCCCTCGACTTCCAATCGGCCATCGGCACCCTGCTGGGGAAAGTCAGCCGCGCGGTGGAACATCTGCGCGTGGTCGCCGACGGCATGTCCGGCAACGCCGCCTCGACCCAACGCCAAGCCGCCTCGGTGGTGGCGTCGTCGGGCCAAGCCACCTCCAGCGTGGAAATGGTCATCACCGCCACCGGCGAAATGGAAGCGGTCATCGGCGACGTGGCCCGCCGGGTCGAGCAAGCCAACACCATCGCCAGCGGCGCCGCCGCCGAGGCCGAGCAGACCAATCAGCGCATCGAGGGCCTGACCCAGGCCGCCGCCCGCATCGGCGAAGTGGTCAATCTGATCAACAACATCGCCAGCCAGACCAATCTGCTGGCCCTGAACGCCACCATCGAGGCCGCTAGAGCGGGCGAAGCAGGCAAAGGCTTTGCCGTGGTCGCCAACGAGGTCAAGCATCTGGCCAGCCAGACCGCCAAGGCCACCGAGGAAATCTCCACCCAGATTTCCGCCATTCAGGAAGAGACCCGCGCGGCGGTTTCCGCCATCCGCGGCGTCACCGGCACCATCGGCAAGATCAACGAATTGTCCGTGGGCATCGGTGGCGCGGTGGAGCAGCAGGGATTGGTGACCCGGCGCATCTTCGCCAATGTGGATCAGGCCGCCATCGGCACCCGCGAGGTGTCCGCCAGCATGGTGGAGGTCAACCGTGCCGCCGAGGAAACCGACCGTTCCGCCGAAGCGGTGCTGCGCGCCGTGGCCGAACTGGCCGCCGAGAGCACCACGCTGAAGCACGACGTGGAGACCTTCCTGGGCGCCCTGCAAAACGGCTGACCGCCCATGCACCCCGGCCATGCAACTGAGATTGAAAATCGTTTAGACGTATCGCCCTGCATCCATTTTTATAACCATTCCATCTTGCGCAGCGGCGGGAGCGGGATTAGATTGCGCACCAACGCAGTTTGAATTTTTGAGGGAGCCCGAAGGATGACCGACGTGACCAATCCCGTGAGCCTGGTGACCCAGCCCGCCCCGGATTTCACCGCTCCGGCCGTGATGCCGAACAATGAGATCGATCAGGCCTTCAACCTGAAGTCCTATCTGGCCGGCTCGTACGGCGTGGTCTTCTTCTACCCGCTGGATTTCACCTTCGTCTGCCCGTCGGAAATCCTGGCCCACGACCACCGCCTCAAAGCCTTCGCCGAAAAGGGCGTCAAGGTCGTCGCCGTGTCGGTGGATTCCCACTTCACCCATCTGGCGTGGAAGAACACCCCCGTCGAGAAGGGCGGCCTGGGCAACGTCCAGTTCCCCATGGTGGCTGACCTGACCAAGTCCATCGCCAAATCCTATGGCGTGCTGATCGGCGACGCCGTCGCCTTGCGCGGCACCTTCCTGATCGACAAGGCCGGCGTGGTTCAGTCCGCCCATGTGAACAATTTGCCCCTGGGCCGCAACGTCGACGAGGCCCTGCGTCTGGTGGACGCCTTGCAGTTCCACGAGGAACACGGCGAGGTTTGCCCCGCCGGTTGGCAGAAGGGCAAGGCCGGCATGACCGCCAGCCCCGAGGGCGTTGCCAAGTACCTCGCCAGCCACGGCAAGGAACTTTAAATTTAACCTGTCCGCTTGTCGGGCTATCGCCCGAACCCATCTGGAGCGATGCTCCAGACCTCCTTTGATTTTATTGACTAAATTAAAGGGAGGTTTGGAGGTTCACCTCCAAGCGGGGATCGGGGCGGCAGCCCCGCAGGAGGCAGAGGTCGATGCCTGAAGAGGGCGCGGGGACTGCCCTGCGCCCTCTTCTCGTTTTTGCCGCAGCGCGTCTTGCACCGGGCCAGCGGCCTCCTTATTGTGGACACCGCAATTCAGTTAGCCGGGGATCGTCATGGCCACCCATCATACTAAAGTCCTCATCCTGGGATCGGGCCCTGCGGGCTGCACCGCCGCCATCTACGCCGCGCGCGCCAACCTTGAGCCCATTCTGGTCGCCGGCCTGCAGCCGGGCGGACAGCTGACCATCACCACCGACGTGGAAAACTATCCCGGCTTCGCCGATCCCATCCAGGGCCCCTGGCTGATGGAGCAGATGCAGAAGCAGGCCGAGCATGTGGGGGCACAATTCCTCTACGACACCATCACCGAGGTGGATGTGTCCAAGCGCCCCTTCGTCGCCAAGGGCGATTCGGGCGACATCTATACCGGCGACACCCTGGTCATCTGCACCGGCGCCACCGCCCGCTGGCTGGGCATCCCCAGCGAGCAGAAATTCCAGGGCTTCGGCGTTTCGGCTTGCGCCACCTGCGACGGCTTCTTCTTCCGCAACAAGGAAGTGGTGGTGGTCGGCGGCGGCAATTCGGCGGTGGAAGAATCCATCTATCTGGCCGGCATTGCCTCGAAGGTCACCCTGGTGCACCGCCGCGACAGCTTGCGCGCCGAAAAGATCGCCCAGGACCGCCTGTTCGCCAATCCCAAGGTTCAGGTCAAATGGGACAGCGCCATCGACGAAATCCTGGGTGGCGAAAACCCGCCCGGCGTGACCGCGGTGCGCCTGAAGAACACCAAGACCGGCGAGACCAGCGAACTGGCCTGCGACGGCGTATTCATCGCCATCGGCCACACCCCGAACACCGAGCTGTTCAAGGGCGCGGTCACCATTGACGACGAAGGCTACATCATCACCAAGCCGGGTTCGACCACCACCAATATCCCCGGCGTATTCGCCGCCGGCGACGTTCAGGATAAGACCTATCGCCAAGCGGTCACCGCCGCTGGGACAGGTTGCATGGCCGCATTGGAAGCGGAACGCTTCCTCGCCATGCATGGACATACAGAGGAAGTTGCGGCAGAGTAGCCACAATACCAGATACGACCCGGCGTCATGGGGGCGCCGGGATCGTTCTTGGGGAAGGAGCCCGTTAAGGGTATGGATTGGGACAAGCTCAGGGTCTTCCACGCCGTGGCCGAGGCGGGAAGCTTTACCCATGCGGGCGAGGTGCTCAACCTGAGCCAGTCGGCGGTCAGCCGCCAGATCAGCGCCCTGGAAGAGAGCCTGAACCTGCCGCTGTTCCACCGCCATGCCCGCGGCCTGATCCTGACGGAACAGGGCGAGCTGCTGTACAAGACCGCCCGCGAGATATTCTCCAAGCTGGCCATGACCGAGGCGCTGCTGACGGAAAGCCGCGAGCGCCCGCAGGGTCCGTTGAAGATCACCACCACCGTGGCCTTCGGCTCGCTATGGCTGACCCCGCGCATCAAGGATTTCCTGGACCTTTATCCCGATATCGCCGTCACCATGGTGCTGTATGACGGCGAGCTGGATCTGGCCATGCGTGAGGCCGACGTGGCCATCCGCATGATGCCGCCGCGCCAGCCCGATTTGATCCAGCGCCATCTGCTGACCATGCATTACAACGTCTATGCGGCGCCGGAGTACTTGAAGAAATACGGCATGCCCAAGACGCCCGAGGATTTGGACAGCCACCACATCGTGGTCTATGGCGACGACGCCCGCATCTCGCCCCCGGTCGCCAACGTCAACTGGCTGCTGGAAGCCGGCTCGACCCCGTCGCGCCCGCGCAAGCCGGTGCTTGAGGTCAACAACATCTACGGCATCTACCGCGCGGTCAAATCCGGCCTGGGCATCGCCGCCCTGCCCGATTACATGACCACCGAGGCCGACAATCTGGTCCATATCCTGCCCGAACTGAAGGGCCCCAAGCTGGACACCTTCTTCGTCTACCCCGAAGAACTGCGCCACTCCAAGCGCATCACCGTGTTCCGCGACTTCTTGCTGCACAAGATCCAAGAATCGCTGTGACGGCGAAGGCCGTGCTTTAAGGAAAACACCCCGCGAATACCTGCCGCAATCGTCATTCACGATTGTGTCATGCAGCTTTTGCATGCCCAAGCCGCGCTTTTTCCCATGGTGAGCGCAGCGAACCTGCCGTAAATAAATCCCTGTCAGGCCGCCAACGGCGACCGCACAAGGTTCTGACGGGATCCGTCCCGTCACTCCCCCGGGTGCATCACCCGGGTTTTCCAGGGTCTTCGGATCCTACGTCTCCTAGACGTGAAGCCTCCCTGTTTGACTTGGGCCCCGGCTAACCCCGGGGCCTCTCTTTTCTGCGGGTTTCAGAATGCCGCTAGCAGCTAGCAGCGCAGCCAGGAACGATTTAGTCAGTTCCTAGTCAGTGGCGAGCGCGCACGCGTGCCCTTAAGCCTACGATGACGATGACGATGACCATGCCCCTGTCGTCTTGAACCCGCTTTTCGGAAACCTTCGGCAGACGCCCCGACCGGGGTGCCACCCCCTTAACTATTAAGGTTCTTCGACGCCTCAAGTGGATTTGAAGAGATCCCCGAGCGGCGCGGCGATCAGGTAGATCATTGTCGCGAAGGTTGTGGTGTTGCGCCCCCCCTGGCGCGAGCGCGGGCGGCCTGGAACAGGCCGATGCGGTCGCCGCTTTGCGGCACGTCCAGGTCAGCCGTCACCGCCAGAGGCGTGTTGGTCTTGAATCGGGTGACGATGCGGCATCCTGCGACATTCATCTTGGCCCACCAGCCATAATCGTAATAGCCAAGGTCGAAGACATAAGCGGCACCGGCCTCGATGGGCATTGCCTGGGCGGCGGTGATGTCGTTGACGTTGGGCGCTGTGATTGCCGCATAGATGGGCTGGTCGGCACCATATTGGCCGACAAGCCGATCAAACGAAGCCCAGGGAACATGCTTCAAAAGATCGTGCAAAACGCTATTCTGGTGCCGCATGGTGTTGACCATTTTCGTGTCCAGGAGACGCGCCAAACGTCTGAACACGAGTAGAATCAATGCTATGCAGCCTGTCCGGCCCCTCACCCCAGCAACAGCACCATGATCTGCGGCGACAAAACCCGCAGGAACATGGCGAGCGGGTAGACCGTGGCATAGGCCAGCGCCTGGGCTTCCGAATGCTGCATGGTGTTGGAATATTGCAGGGCCGGCGGATTGGTCATGGCGCCGGACATGACGCCCATCAGGGTCAGGAAGTTCAGCTTCAGCCACAGCCGCGCCAACAGGCCCACCACCGCCAGGGGCAGGGCGGTGACCAGGACGCCGTAGCCCATCCATAGCAGGCCGTCGCCATTCACCAATGTGTCCACGAAATGGCTGCCCGATTGGACGCCCACGGCGCCCAGGAACAGCACGATGCCCAACTCGCGCAGCACCTGATTGGCCGAGGGCGGCAGGAACCACACCAGCGGCCCCAGATGGCCGATACGGGCCAGCACGATGGCGGCGATCAGCGGGCCGCCGGCAAGGCCCAGCTTCAGCGGTGCGGGCAGGCCGGGGATGTGCACGGGCAGGCTGCCCAGGATGGCGCCCAGGGCGATGCCGATGAAGATGGGCACCACATGGGCATGGTTCAGCGCCGCCGGAGTGTTGCCCACCAGCACCGCCACCCGTTTGATATCCTCGGGCTCGCCGATCACCGTCAGGATGTCGCCGAATTGCAGGGCCAATTGGGCATTGGGCGTCAGCTCCAGCCCGGCGCGGTTGCAGCGTGACACCACCGTGCCGTAGGCGGCGGCCAGATCCAGCTGGCCGATGGTGTGACCCAGCACCTTGTTGCTGGTCACCACCAGACGTTCCCAGCGCAGATCGGTGGGCAGTTCCTCCAGATTCACCGGCGCCTCGACGCCGCCGAAGATGACCCGCAGATCGTGCAGTTTGTGGCGCGGTCCCACCGCCAGCACCACGTCGCCCACCGCCAGCTTCTGGTCTGGCCCCACCGGGGCCTGGCTGCCGTCGTGCAGCACTTGGCTCAGCACCACGCCCAGATGGGTGATGCCGGGGATTTGGCGCACGGTCAAACCCTCCAAAGCGGGATTCCGCACCTCGATATTCATGGTCTCGACGCCGTGATGGCCTTCCATGCGGGCGTCGTTGAAGCGCTTGGCCTCATCGGTGGGGGAGATTCCCAGCAGATGGCGCACCGCCAGCATGGCCATCATGTTGCCGATGATGCCGAAGGGATAGGTCACCGCCAGGGCCAGCCCGGCGGCGACCACATCGGCCGGCGGGGCGCCCACGCTTTTCAGCATCTGCTGGGCGGCGGCCAAGGATGGCATGTTGGTGGTAGCGCCGGCGAAGATGCCCAGTCCCGCTGCCATGGGCAGCCCCGCCAGGGACACCAGCCCTACGGTGATGGCGATGCCCAGCGCCACGATGGCGAGACCCAGCAGGTTCAGCGCCAGCCCTTCCTTCTTCAGCGCATTGAAGAAGCCCGGCCCCACTTGCAGGCCGATGGCGTAAACGAACAGGATCAGGCCGAAATCGCGGATGAAGCCCAGGATGACGGGATCGACGGTGACGCCGAAATGGGCGAAGGCGATGCCGGTGAACAGGGCGCCGCCGATGCCCAGGCGCATATTTCCCACGCTGAGCGACCCCAGCGCCAGCCCGGTCGCCGCCACCAGCGACAGCACCACCATGGCATAGGCCACCGGCTGTCCGCCGGTCAGCAGGCTGATGATGTCCATGCGGCCCCTACTCAAGGGTTCTGTCGCCAAGGCATGTGGGGGCGTGGGGGCCGTGGGGGAAGGGGGCATCTGCACTCCCGCCCCTCGTATCGGAGGAAATAACCGCCCATATCTCGAAGGCCACCGGGGCTTCATGTGTCAGCTAGACTTGACGCGGTGGTCGGGCCTTTCTTGTTTAACAGCTATTTCGGGGAGCGGCGTGGCTACCGGCCCTCCCTCACGACCTTGGAGCTTGGATACTGGCGTTTATGAATGT
>JACMKT010000267.1 GCA_014380005.1 Rhodospirillales bacterium | reverse complement strand
CTTGGCCGCCGCGCGAATGCGGTCGAACAGGCCGATCTCGGCCCAGCGCTGCAGCAGCCGGGGCTCAAGTTCGGGCAGGCCGGCCTTCATGGGGAAGTCGGTCTTGGGCAGGAAGACGGTCGTCTTATAGTCCACGCTCATGGGGCGGCTCTTTTAGTTGTCGGACACCGGCACCATGGGGCCGGCATTCTCGGGGAAATGATGGGCGGCCAGCAGAACGCGGGCGGCCTCGATATCGGCGGCGATGTGAATCTTAAGCTCGTTCATACCGGAGAATTTGCGCTCCGGGCGCAGATGCTCGATCAGCGCCACGCGGAGGTGTTTGCCGTAAAGGTCTTCGACGGTGTCCAGCAGGTGGACCTCCAACAGCTCGTCGGTCTTGTCGAAGGTGGGGCGGCGCCCGAAATTGGCAACGCCGTTACGCCAGATCGTGGTGGCCCCGTGGTCGATGCCGGCCCGCACCGCATAAACCCCGGTGGCCGGGCGCTGGTAATCGCCCAGGGGCAGATTGGCGGTGGGGAAGCCCAGGGTGCGGCCACGGGCATCGCCATGTTCGACCCGGCCCTCGATCTCCCAATAATGGCCCAGCAGCGCGGCGGCGTCAGCGGGCTTGCCGGCGGTCAGGTACTCGCGCACGCGGGTCGAGGAATAGACGTCGCCGTTGGGGGACATTTCCGGCGGCACGGCGGTGAAGCCGAAATTGCCCTCGTCCGACAACCGCTGCAACAGCGCCCCGGTGCCCTGGCGGCCCTTGCCGAAGACGTAATCGTACCCCACCACCACATGGCGCGCCTCCAGCCCGCCCACCAGAATGTCGCCGACGAATTCCAGGGCGGTCATGTTGGCGAAGCGCTGGTCGAATTGCTGCATGTACAGCAGGTCAGTCCCCAACGCCTCGATCAGCCGCGCCTTGACCCGGAAGGGGGTCAGGCGGAAATGGGGCTGGGTGGGGTTGAAGAAAGCACGCGGATGGGGCTCGAACGTCATCACCGCAAGGGGCGCGCCTAAGTCGGCGGCCATACGCTTGGCGGTCAGGATGACGGCCTGATGGCCCTTATGCACCCCATCGAAATTGCCAAGCGCCACCACACACCCTTTCAGATCGGATGGCAGCTCGCCGCAATGACGGATCAGGCGCATGGAGGGCAATGGTTTGCTCGGATATTGACGGACGGTAAGGGGTATCCGATGCGGGTGCGAATCGCAACCCCGGTATAAGGGGGAAACCCGTTGCAACCAAAGATGTTGCTGCCGTTCCGCGAACTCCACCAAGCCTGCGTTGACGCCACTTGATGGTGTGTCTACTCACTCTATAGTGAAGAGTTGCGCCATACAAACGGGGGCGGAATGCCAGCGCTTGACACCGATACCGTCATCTTGGCTTCAAGCGCATTTTCCGTCGGCTTCGGATGCGTTCTTCTCGCGTTTTCGACGACGACAAATTCCCTTCGGCTACATTGGGCGGCGGCGGTCATTCTTTATGGCATCGGCGGTGGGCTGATCGGTTTCCGCGCCGTTCTTCCCCCGTGGTTCGCCAACGTCTTTGCCAATATGCTGGTGGGAGGCTCGGTGGTGCTGGTGCATCGCGGTGTTTGGGTGATGCTTGGCCGTAAACCGCCGGACCGCGTGTATGTAATGGCGGTCACCGCCTTGGGCGTCGCCTATTACATCCTCACCTACCCCATGCCGGACATCGGCACGCGGCTGTTCATCGTGTCAAGCTTCCGGGTGCCGTTCTTCGTCAGTGCGGCATTGGCGCTGTACCCGCTGCGCCGCGACTGCGGCGGAGTAAAGGTGCTGCTGTGGCTGTTGTGGCTGTGGTCGGCGTGGTACATGCTGCGTGCGGGTCTTGCCTTGTCCTCGGATGCGCTGGCCGTGCAAGTGCGGACGGGAAGCCTTCAGGCGATCAATTTCCTGATCGCCGCCATGGGCAATCTTTTTATTACCGCCGCCCAATTTCGCATGGAAGCCGAGCGGGCTGTGGATTTTGCTGCCAACCAGGCAGAGGAATTGGCCCTCCAGCGGCATCGACTGGAAGAGGTTGTCGAAGCGCGCACGGCAGAACTGAGTGCGGCGAAGGACGAAGCCGAACGGGCCAATCGAGAAAAGTCTCATTTCTTGGCTGCGGCCAGCCATGACCTGCGGCAACCGCTTCAGGCGTTGCGCCTATTTCTCGATATCCTTGCGGTGCGGTTGCACGGCAGGCCGGAGCAAGGTGTGGTGGACAAGGCGGAGGTTGCGCTGGCCAGCAGCGAAGGGCTTCTTCACGCGCTGCTCGACATTTCCCGCCTGGATGCCGGCGTCGTCCCTATGACGATGGAGGCTATCCGTTTGGATGCCATCATCGGCAAATTGGTCGATGAGATTGGCGAGGCAGCAGCCCAAAAAGGGATCGAATTGCGGGTGGTGACCAGCCGGCAAACGATCATGACCGACCGCTTGCTATTCGAGCGGGCGATACGCAATCTGTTGCACAATGCGCTGCGCTATACCTCTACCGGGCGCGTCATGGTGGGGTGCCGGCGCCGCGGCGACCGGTTGGCGGTCGAGGTGTGGGATACCGGGGCTGGGATTCCCGAAGACAAGCTGGGGCTGATCTTTGATGACTTCTACCAGTTGGGCAACAGCGAGCGGGACCAGAACAAGGGGCTTGGCCTTGGTTTGGCTATCCTTCGCCGCGTCGCGGGCCTGTTGGATTGGAGGCTGGATGTCCGGTCGCGGCTGGGCAGTGGTTCGGTGTTTTCCATCACCGTCCCACTGGCCCGATCTTAGTGCTGCTCCCGCGTCGCCGTGAACGTCACCAGCGGGAAGTCCTGCTGGGCGCGGTTCAGTTGCCACGTGTTGCGGGCTAGGTAGACCATGCCGCCGTCGCGGTCCTCGGCCATGTTGGATTTGTTGGAGTCTTTGAAGCGGTCCATTTCCTTGGCATCGTCGCAAGCGACCCAGCGGGCGGTGACGAAGCCGCCGTCTTCGAACCCGGCCTTGATGTTGTATTCGGATTCGATGCGGGTGGTCAGCACGTCGAATTGCAGCATACCAACCACGCCGACGATCCAAGTCCCGCCGTCGATGGGCTTGAACACCTGGGACACGCCTTCTTCGGCTAGGTCCTCCAGCGCCTTGCGAAGCTGCTTGGCCTTCATGGGGTCATCCAGCCGCACGCGGCGCAGGACTTCGGGGGCGAAGGTGGGGATGCCCAGGAAGTTGAGGTCTTCGCTTTCCGACAGGGTATCGCCGATGCGCAACTGGCCGTGATTGGGGATGCCCATGATGTCGCCGGCAAAGGCTTCCTCGGCCAATTCGCGGTCGCGGGCCAGGAAGAACACCGGG
>JACMKT010000029.1 GCA_014380005.1 Rhodospirillales bacterium | reverse complement strand
TGACCTCGACGGCGAAGCTGGCGCGCATGATGCGGCGCAGCATGTGCTCCACCAACCGCGCATCAGCGGGGTCGTCTTCCAGCAGCAACACGCGGATGGTTTCGCTCATGACGGGTCCGGCAATTTGACAAGGCGGAACCAATAATCCTGCACCGCGTGAATGGCGCGGGAAAAATCCTCGATATCCATGGGCTTGGAGATGAAGCTGTTGGCGCCAAGCTGATAGGATTTCAGCACGTCGCGCTCGGCTTCCGAGGTGGACAGCACCACCACGGGAATGCCGCGCAGAGAGCGGTCGGCCTTCATCTCCTCAAGAATTTCATGGCCCGAACGGCCCGGCAGATTGAGGTCCAGCAGAATGACATCGGGACGCGGCGCCTCGGCAAAAGCGGCACCGATGCGGCGCAGGAAACCAAACGCCTCGGTGCTGTTCTTCACGTGGTGCAATTGGGTGGGATAGGTGCCGCGCCGAAGGGCAATCTTCACCAGACCCGCATCGCCCAGATCGTCTTCCACCAGCAGGATATGGAACTGCTCTTTCATGGGCTGAACCTTGCCTGAAATACCGGGCGCGGCAAGTTTTTTTCCCCTTACCCCACCAACTCCGGCAGGCGCCTGAGCTTGGGCCAGGTGAAGCGGAACATGGTTCCGCTGCCGTGGGGCTCGAACCAGATGCGGCCGCCCTGGCGTTCCACCACCTTGCGGCAGATGGCAAGACCGATGCCGGTGCCTTCGTATTCGTCGCGGGCATGCAGGCGCTGGAAGATGCCGAACACCCGCTCGGCATGCTCCGGCGGGATGCCGATGCCGTTATCGGCGACCGAGAACTCCCATTGCTCGCCCTGATCGGCGAATTTCACCACCACCTGGGAGGGGCGGTCGTGGCTGCGGTATTTCAAGGCGTTGCCGATCAGGTTCTGGAACAGGCGCGCCATCTCACCCGCATCGCCCAGCACCACCGGCATGCGCGGCGGCATGGTGATTTGGGCGTGGGCTTCGTCGATTTCGCTTTGCAGATCGATCAGCGCCAGATCGGCGGCGCGGCCCGTATCCACGGGGGCGTCGGTACTGGTGCGGCCCACCCGGGAATAGGCCAGCAGATCGGTGATCAGCGCATCCATGCGCCGCACGCCGTCACGGATGAATTCCATGAACTCGCGGGTTTCCACATCCAGCTTGTCGTCGATGGCCTCCTCGATCAGCGTCACATAGCTGCGCACGGTGCGCAGGGGCTGGCGAAGATCGTGGGACGCCACATAGGCGAATTGCTCCAACTCTTCGTTGGAGCGGCGCAGTTCCAGCACCAAAGCATCCAGCTTATGCTCCAACTGCTTGCGCGCGGTGATGTCCTGGATGGTCACGTCCACCCGCAGGGGCAGGCCGGCTTCGTCGCGTGCCACCTCGGCACGGAACTGGCCGACGCGTTCCTCGCCATCGGGGCGGACGATGCGCACGTCTTCGATGACACGGCCATTGCCGGCACCGCTGAGCGCCAGATCCAGGGCGGCGGACAGGCGCTCGCGGTCATCGTCATGGACGCGGCGGAAGAAGGTGGCGCGGGTGGGGATTTCCTCGCCCGGCACCACGCCCAGCAAGGTATGGAACTGATCGGACCACAATTGCCGGCCCGAAGCGAATTCCCAGGTGGCGCTGCCCACTTGCGCCACGCGTTCCGCATTGGACAGCAAGGTCTGGCTGCGCCGTTCCAAATCCTGATAGGCGGCATCCAGGCGCTCCACCATGCCGGCAAAGGCGGCACCCAGGCGGGCGATTTCATCGTCGCCCTCCATCATGAAGACGCGGCGGTCGCCAGTGCCAGGCTCGAACACCGTGGCCGCTTCGGCCAGTTGCGACAATGCCTGGGTCAGGCGCTGCCCCAGCAAGGCGCTGAACAGCACCACCAGCAAGGTGCTGACGGCACCGATGGCAAGGAAGGTGGTGGTGAGGTTGCCCAGCGAATTATCCAGCGCCTGCTGATCGGCGGCCATGCGGATGGACATGCGGATAACCGAGAATCGGGGATTCAGCGGCACATGCACTTCAGCCACCACCGGGTTCTGCCCGCCGCCGCCCAGGCCACGCCCTAATGGGACGGCGAGACTGCGCCCGTCGGCCTCGACCCGTAATTCGCCGGCCAGGGCGCCCGATTGGGCGGCGACACGGCGGGCCAAATCCATGACCGCCACTTTCCACACCAGGGCGCCCTCGGCAGTACCGGTATTGGCGTAGATGACAGGCTCGGCCACCTTGAGGATGGGACCATCGGGACTGTCGGCCACCTTGACCCGGGTGCGCCCGCTGGCAACCGCGCCGGCCACCCAGGAATCCGCCTCGTGATCGCCGGGCGGGACCGAACCCACCAAGGGGCGGCCAACGAAATCGGTGACCATCAGGGTAGTGCGCAGACCGTTGACCTCGGCCATGTCCGACAGCAAAGGCTGCAGATAGGTCTCGCGCCCGATGCTGTCCACCAGGGCATTGGCGACTGCCGTATTGGCTGCCAGAACACGGAAATTGGCGGCGACGCCTTCCACCAGATCGGTGACCTTTTCCGCCCGCCCCGACGCCTCGATCAGCAGCAGATCGTTGACCTGGGAGCGGATCATCTGGGCGGTGACCAGCCACGCGCCGCCGCCCATCAACAGCACGAAGAACAGCGCCAGCCCCGAAGCGGCGATGGCGACGCGGGTTGCTAGGCGGCCACGGATGCGGCCAATCACCGTCCGTCGCCTTGGCGAGAAACCACCGGCACGATCAGCCCATCGGGGCGGAAGGTCGCCATCATCACGTTCTCCGGCCCCAAAGCGTCGTGGTTGGTGGCGGAGAACGGCATGGGGTAACGACGGATCAAGCCGTCGTAATCACGCAGCTTTTCCATGGCGGCACGCACCTGCGCCCGGTCGGTGGAACCGGCGGCGTCGATGGCGCGGGCCAGCAGGCGGGTCAGATCATAGGCATGGGCCACGCCCACCGGGGCGGTGATGTCCTCGGGCCGGGTGGGGCCATACAGCATGCGGTATTGCTCGAGGAAGCGGTCCACCCGGCGCGGCTCGCCGGACAGGAAGCTGAAGGTCTGCACCACGGACAGGTCCAGCATACCCAACGCATCGCCCACCTGCTCGCGCAGGTTTCCGCCGGTCACTCCCCAATGCATGACCAGCGGCAGGCGCTCGGTCTTGGGCATGGCGGCCATCTCGCGCATGAGGATGGCGCCTTCGCTGTCATTGGCGACGAAGATCACCGCCTGGGCGCCCTTGCGCACCAGCTCCAGATAGGGGCGGGTCAGGCTTTTATCGCCCCAATTGTACCACGACACGCCGACGATGGCGGGCAGGCCGGGGCCGGCGGAGCGTTCGATGGCGGCAAGGCTGGAACGGCCCCAGCCGGTATTGGGCAGCAGCGCGCCCACCCGCACGGCGCCCTTGGCCTTGGCGTGGCGCAGCATGGCCGGCATGGCCCAGCGGTCGCGCAGGGACAGGCGGAAGACGTAACTGGGATCGAAGCCGTTTTCGGTGATGCCGTCCGCCGAGGCCCAGGGGTCCAGCAGCACCAGCCCCAATTGATGGACCAGGGGCAAGACCTCCAGCACCACGGGGCTATAGCGCCCACAGAACACCGCCACCATATCAGGCAGCGCCGCCAGTTCGCGCAGGTTCTCCTGGGACCGCGCCGGGACCGAGCGGTTGTCGCGCACCACCAATTCCAACGGACGCCCGCCCAGCACGCCGCCGGATCTGTTGATTTCGGCCAGGGCCACGCGGATGCCGCGCTCGATGGCTTGGGCCGACAGGCTGCCGGGCAGGCCGAATTCCGCATCCAGGCCCACACGCACCGGTTCTACGGCGCGGGCAGGTGTGCCCATGCCGAGAACCACAACCATCGCCGCTATCAGGAAGCCCCGAACCACGCCCCTGCCCCCATCCTAACCAGACGGACAGGATAGGGGCAGGGCACCACCGCCCGCAAGCTTGGAGAGCAGATCCCATGAGCCATGACTACTTCTTGCCGGCTGGGGAATCGCGCATGGGGGTTGTGCTCGAAAGGCTTAGTGCCCAAATCGGATGGTAGGCATACGCCTGTTGCGCGCTCCTCCTCCGGTCTTTGGGGAAGTCTTGGCCGTCGTCCCCGGCGACCGGAGGAGGATAAATTCCCAGTTTTAACCGAACCGTCACCCTCCATGTTGTCCGGCGCCGCTATTATGCCAACCATGGACTTCGACATCTCCCTCGACGACATGATCCTTTCGGCCTACCGGCTGTCCTGGCCCGCCCCGGATTCCAAAGCCGATTTCGGCGGCGCCAAGCTCCGCCGCCTGCTGCGCCGCGCCGTGGAGGCCTGCCGCCGCCAACGCCTGAAGGGCTGGCCGGTGGCCCTGTCCGCGCCCACCGGCCAATAACGCAACAATAATTCTTTCCCAATCAACGAGTTGAAACCTCCCCTCGCGGCTCCCACCCTCCATTGCCAATAAAACAATGGAATTGGGAGCAAACGCCATGCTGACGTTGCAGGATTGCCTCGACATGTGCGATCTCACCCCCGAGATCGTCGATGCCATCGCTGAGCACGAAAAAGTCCCCCAGATCGTCGCCGCCGAATTGGGCAATTGCTTGGCCTGTTCCAATGGCGGGCTGGCAGTCATCCACCAATTCATCCTGGACGACATGGCGGACGCCATCGGGCGCAGCGACTACCACCACCTTGCCCGGCTGGAGCACACCCTGACCGACTTCCGCCACCACCATCCGGGCATGCCTGCGGTTTCCTGCCGTTAGAAGAAGATTTCACCACGAAGGAAGAGTAAGGACACGAAGCTATCTGCCGGGTGGCAGGGCCGGTGCGCTCTGGCATGTCGTCTTGGTGTTCTTGGTGCCCTTGGTGGTGAAAAACCTTGGCTTTAAGCGCTCCGCGAGCCCTCGCCCTGGCGGCGCATTCGCGCTACCCTGCCGCCATCTGCGAGGCCGAGGACGCTCCCATGCAAGCTGAAACATTGGCGCTGCTTTCCGCCCGCCGCACCCATGGCGGCAAGCGGCCCCGGCGCATCGACACCCATATCTCCACCGTCTTCCTGGTGGGCGACGAGGTGTGGAAGCTGAAGAAGGCGGTGCGCCTGCCCTTCCTGGACTTCACCAGCCTGGAGGCCCGCCGCCAAGCCTGCGAAGCCGAGCTGGAAGTCAACCGCCGCGCCGCCCCCGAGCTTTACCTGGGCGTCGTGCCGGTCACCCGCGCAAGCGACGGCAAGCTGGCCGTGGGCGGTGACGGCGAGCCGGTGGAGTGGCTGGTACACATGCGCCGGTTCGACCAGCGCACCCTGTTTTCCACCATGGTGGCCGCCAACCGGGTGGACCGCCACCGTATCCAGGCACTGACCGAATCCGTATGGGATTTCCACCGTGTCGCCCCCGTGCGCAAGGATCGCGGCGGCGTGGCCGGGCTGATTTGGACCATCGACACCAATAATGCCTCCATGGCGGCGCACCCGGACATTCTGGACCCGGCCAAAGCCAAGGCACTGACCGAACAATCGCGTCACTGGCTGACCCGGCTGGGACCATTGCTGGAAGACCGGCGCGAGCGCGGTCTCGTGCGCCAGTGCCACGGCGATTTGCATTGCGGCAACATCTGTCTGTTCGAGGGCAAGCCGACCCTGTTCGACGCCATCGAGTTTTCCGAAGACATCGCCTGCATCGACGTCTTCTACGATCTGGCCTTCCTGCTGATGGATCTGGACCAGCGCGGCGCGCGGCCCTTGGCCGGCTATGCCCTGAACCACTATCTGGACCTGTCGGGCGATTACCAGGGCGTTGAATTGTTGCCCCTGCTGCTGTCCCTGCGCGCCGGGGTACGCGCCCATGTGTGCGCCACCATGGGCATGCCCGATCAAGCCCGCTCCTATCTAGATGCCGCGCTGACCTATCTGACTCCGCCGCCGCCGCGCCTGCTGGCGGTGGGGGGATTGTCGGGCAGCGGCAAGTCGCGCATGGGCCGCGAACTGGCCCCCTTGCTGGCCGTGCCCGCCGCCGCCGTGGTGCGCACGGATTCCCTGCGCAAGCAGATGATGGGCGTGGGCCTGCTGGAGAAGCTGGGGCCGGAGGGCTACACCCCTGAAATCACCGAACGCACCTATCAGGCGCTATACGACACCTGCTTGCAGGTTTTAAAAGCCGGCCATTCCGCCGTGGCCGACGCCGTCTTCGCCAAACCCGAGCAGCGCGACGCCATGGAACGGGTGGCGCGGGAAGCCGGCGTCCCGTTCCACGGGCTGTGGCTGGAAAGCCCGCCCCATTTGTCGGCAAGCCGCATCAAGGGCCGCAAAGCCAATGTCTCCGACGCCACCGTGGCGGTGCTGGAACAGCAATTGAATTACGATCTGGGCGTGATTTCCTGGCGCCGCGTCAAGACCGGCGGTTCAAAAATCAAGGCCCTTTCCCTTGGCCGGGCCGCGCTGGGGTTATGAGTGGTATCCACCCGCCATGGATTAACAAATTCCCGGCCAGCGTGCATAATTGCCAGAATTAAAGGGAGATACGACCATGACCGACTTCAAGACCATTCTGGTCCCCGTGGCCGACGGTGCCTCGGCGGTGTCGCCGTTGGACACCGCGTTCCGGCTGGCGGCGCTGTTCGGCGCCCATGTGGTCGGGCTGCACGTGCGCAATGACCCGACTTCGGCGGTGCCGCTGGTGGGCGAAGGCATGTCCGGCGGCATGGTCGAGGAAATGATGACCGTGGCCGAACGCCAATCCGCCGAGCGCGCCGCCGCCGCCCGTGCCGGCTTTGACGCCGCCTGTACCCGCCACGGCGTGACCCTGTCCAACGTTCCCGTGGCCGGCCCGTCCGCCCAATGGGAAGACATGACCGGGCGCGAGGAGGAAGCGGTGGCGTGGCGTGGCCGACTGTCCGATCTGGTGGTCATGGGCCGCCCCACCGAGGGCGCCGAAATGCCGTCTTTGCTGACCCTGAACGCCGCCCTGATGGAAAGCGGCAAGCCCCTGCTGCTGGCCCCGCCCAAGGCCCCGGCGGTGGTTGGCCGTTCGGTGGCGGTGGCGTGGAACGGCAGCGCCGAAGCGGGCCGCGCCGTCGCCTTCGCCCTGCCGCTGATGAAGCGCGCCGAGACCGTCACCATCCTGTCCATCGCCGAGGACAACCGCACCGTCTCGGCCTCGGCGGGCGAGTTGGCCGCCTTCCTGTCCTGGCACGGCATTACCGCCCAATGCAAAGTGGTCCATGGCGGCCCCCATGCGGGAAACATCCTGCTGGAGCAATGCAATGCCGCCGGTGCCGACATGCTGGTCATGGGTGCCTACACCCATTCCCGCCTGCGCCAGCTGATCCTGGGCGGCGTGACCCGCCATGTGCTGAACCACGCCGACATCGCCTGCCTGATGTGCCATTAGAAATCACGCGGTGGGTGCAGCCCAGACATGCACCCACCGCTATGCTGCTCCGCACAATCCCCGCTAAGTCAATCTGGCCCTCGCATCGCTGCGCTGCACTACTCAATTGGTGCACTGCGCGAATGGTCAGTACTGCCACGAACGTGCAGGTTCAATAATCCACACTGCCCGTGCTAGTATTTCTTCCAACGCCGAGCCCGGGACTTTCATTTTCCCGGACTCCCCGCCAATTTCAAGGTTGAGGGAGGGTGGACATGTTGTCCCTGGTAGACTGCATCGCGTTCAGCGGCTTGACGCCGGACCAGTTGGAAGCCGTCGCGTGCGCTAAGCACGTCCCCGTCATCATCGCCGCCGAATGGGCGGAAACCGAGTTGGACAAGCCCCACGGCGCCGAAGCGGTGGAAGGCATGCTGGCCTTGGAAGTGAAGGTCGCCGAGGACCATCACCTGCCCTGCGCCGCCTCGTGGATCAAGGCCTTGGCCGAGTTCCACATGACCCATCCTGAATTGGCATAACCCATTGGCGCCGCCCCCGTGACCGGGCGGCGCCCTACCCGCCGAAAGGGCCGAGGCGGCCCCAACCGCCCGGCCTATACTTTCAGGTGGTTCTAAACTTCAGGCGCCCCGCACAAGGGTAGGTCAAAACCCACACTTTGCATTTGCGCTTCCGCACAAGCCGCGTATGATGGCGCGCTCCCGGGTAGGGGTCGTTGGTGACCTGGGGAGGGAGAAGAGGAAGCCATGGGCGTCCAGAACAAGCCTATCGATATCGTCATCGCCGAAAAGAACCCGCTGCTGCAAAGCAGTTTGGTCAAGCTGTTCGCCGGTGACGAACGCTTTTGCCTTGCGGCTGTCACCGCCGATGGCGAGAAATTCCTGGAGGCCGCCGACCGGGTGCGCTTCGACGTGGGCATCATCGGCTGGGAAATGCCCAGCGTGGATGGCCGCGCCGTGCTGCAGGCCCTGCGCAACCGCGCCGATTCCCCCCGCCTGATCGTCTATACCGGCAGCCCCAACCCAGACGTGCCGCGCCAAGCCATGACCCTGGGCGCCGCCGGCTTCTGCTCCAAGCGCGAACCGCCCGAGCAATTGCTGGACACCATCCAGGCCGTTGCCGCCGGCCGCATGGTGTTCCCGTTCATCGACGTCTCCAGCTTGGCGTCCGACCCCCTGGCCGGCCTGACCCCGCGTGAGCGTGAGCTGCTGGCGTCCCTGGCCGGCGGCCTGACCAACCAGCAGATGGCGAGCCAGCTCGACATCTCGCTCAACACCGTCAAGTTCCACCTGAAGAATTTGTACGACAAGCTGGGCGTCGGCAACCGCGCCCAGGCGGTGGCGTTCTTCCTCAAAGGGCGTGAGTCGCGCTAAACGTTCGGAGCATTCCTAGGACCTTCGCCTCAATGCGAAGCCCGCCGCTGCCCCCCATGTGAGGGATCACCCCTCTCATCGGCGGCAAGGGAATGCTCCATGGACCACGACATCCTGACCCTGGATTGGAACGCGCAGACCCTGCTGGTGCTGTCGCGGCAATTGGTGAAGGAGGTGCTGGACTGGTCCCACCCCAACACCCCCTACGCCCAGGACCGCCATCTCAGCCGCGACTATGCCTGTGACGCCGCCGATATCGGCTATGTCATCGGCATCATCGAAACCCGGCTGGACCGGGAATTGGGCATCTGGATCAATCTGCGGCGCAATATGGACGTGGCGGAAATCCTGGACGGCGACGTGGCCGGGCTGACCCAGCGGCTGCACCGGGTGCTGGTGGCGCATTTCCAATTGTCGCTGAGATCGGCTTAAAATCCGTTCAGGTGCGGTTCATGCAGCGGCTTTCATACTGCCGCCAAACATGAACGGAGTGACCTCATGCCCACCGCGGCGACCACTTACAACCCCATCGCCAAAAGCCTGCATTGGCTGATGGCCTTGCTGATCATCGGCCTGTGGAGCGTGGGTATGGTGATGGAAGATATGCCCAAGGGCGACTTCCGCTCTCAGGTGATCGGCCTGCACAAGGCTATTGGCGTCGTCGTGCTGCTTCTGGCAATGGTCCGGCTGACATGGCGCCTGACCAACCCGCCCCCCGAACTGCCCGCCACCATGCCGACCCTCGAGCGCCTGGGCGCCAAACTGGGCCATCTGGCCCTGTACACCCTGATGATCGTCATGCCCATCGACGGAATCCTGATGACCCAGGCCAAAGGCCGCGTCGTCGATGTGTTCGGCTTCGTGCTGCCCACCATGGTGGAAAAGAACGACGAACTGAAGCACCTGTTCAGCGAAGGCCACGAAGCCATGGGTTTGGCCCTGGCCGTGGTGCTGGTGGTCCACGTGGCCGCCGCCATCCGCCACCACGTGATGCTGAAAGACGACGTGCTCAAGCGCATGCTGCCGGGCCGGGCGTAACAGTTTTATCGCGTTAAGCCTGCCATCGATCACGATTCCCCCGCTCCGCCCTTGACCCCGCCCGCCCCTGTGGTGGTAAAAGCGGTCACGTTTGGGAGGAGTCGTGGTCATGGCCTTGGCTCGTGAAGCCCGCGCGGCTTTCGAGGCAGTCGCCCGCATGGACGGGCATACTCCCGATTCGGGTCTGCC
>JACMKT010000266.1 GCA_014380005.1 Rhodospirillales bacterium | reverse complement strand
TTCATGTCCTTCTTGGTGATCGGATCTTCGAACCGACGGCCAATCAGGCGCTTGATGGCGAACAGGGTGTTGGTGGGGTTGGTCACCGCCTGACGCTTGGCCGGCTGGCCGACCAGACGCTCGCCATTATCGGCGAACGCCACCATGGACGGAGTGGTACGCATGCCTTCGGCGTTCTCAATGACGCGGGCAGCTTTGCCCTCCATCACGGCCACGCAGGAATTGGTGGTGCCCAGGTCGATGCCAATGACTTTGCTCATGTCTTCCTCTTTATCGATGCAGCCGGTCCCGGCGGTCCTCTAGGAGCAATGCGGCAACCGCCGAAACCCCCTTCAGGGTGAAATGGATCAACAACTTGTCTGACGCCATTCGCGTCACACCGGCGTTATATAGGGTGGGGTTGGGAGGCTGCAACTACGGGGGAGCGCGCGAGACATCCTTTCGCCGCGTCAGGATGCCAAAATGATCATTTCCGCCAGCTATCGCACCGACATCCCGGCCTTCTATGGGCGTTGGTTCGAGAACCGCTTCCGCGCCGGTTATGCCAAGGTGGTGAACCCCTATGGTCGGCAGGTCTCCACGGTGCCACTGCGTACCGGGGTGGATGGGTTTGTGTTCTGGACGCGCAACGCCGCCCCGTTCCGCCCGGCGCTGGAATTGGTGCGGGCGGCGGGGATTCCGTTCGTGGTCACGTATACAATTACCGATTATCCCCGCGCGCTGGAATCCTCGGTGATCCCGGCGGAGCGGGCTTTGGCGGATATGCGGGCTTTGGCGGCGGAGTACGGCGCCCGTTCAGTGGTGTGGCGCTATGACCCGGTGGTGTTCTCCACCCTGACCCCGCCCGAGTTCCACCGAGCCAATTTCGCCCGGCTGGCCGATGGTTTGGCGGGGGCGGTGGATGAGGTGGTGATCTCGTTTGCCGGCCTCTACAAAAAAACCGCCCGCAATATGGATGTGGCCGCCCGCGCCCATGGCTTCGATTGGGGCGACGGCAGTGACGGCGACAAGCGTGGGCTGGCGGCGGAACTGGCGGGTTTGGCGGCGGCGCGGGGGATGCGGCTCAGTGTTTGTTCGCAGCCGGAATATGCCGCAGCCGGAACGAGCCCGGCTTCCTGCGTGGATGCGCGGCGGCTGGAGGATGTGGCGGCGGGGTGGGGTGTGCTGCGCGGGCTCAAAGCCAAGGTCAAGGGCAACCGCCCCGGCTGCCTGTGCCATGAAAGCCGTGACATCGGCGACTACGACACCTGCCCCCATGGCTGCGCCTATTGTTACGCCGTCAATTCGCGGGGGCTGGCGAAGACGCGGTTTGCGGTGCACGACCCCGAGGGGGAGTTTTTGTTCCCGCCGCCTTGGGCGGAGGCGGCAGAAAAAACCTTGTTGTGACACGGATGGACACGGATAAACACGGATGGTCCAGTTTGCACGGTCATCCGTGTTTATCCGTGTCCATCCGTGTCAATAAATCTAGGCTCGCCATGACCCCCGCCCAGATCGACGAATTCTACGCCCGCCTCGCCCAGGCCATGCCCAGCCCGAAAAGCGAGCTGGAATTCGTCAATCCCTACACCTTGCTGGTGGCGGTGGTGCTGTCGGCCCAGGCGACGGATGTGGGCGTCAACAAGGCGACCCGTCCGTTGTTTGCTCATGTGACCACGCCCCAGCAGATGCTGGAATTGGGCGAGGACGCCCTGCGTGAGACCATCCGCACCATCGGCCTGTTCAAGACCAAGGCCAAGAACGTCATCACCCTGTCGCAGATGCTGGTGGACCGCCATGGCGGCGCGGTGCCCCATGACCGAGCGGCGCTGGAAGCATTGCCCGGCGTGGGCCGCAAGACCGCCAATGTGGTGCTGAACGTGGCCTTTGGTGAGCCCACCATCGCCGTGGACACCCATTGCTTCCGCGTCGGCAACCGTACGGGACTGGCGCCGGGGAAAACCCCGCTGGAGGTGGAGGAGCGGCTGATGGCGGTGACGCCGCCCAAATGGGGGCACGACGCCCACCATTATCTGATCCTGCATGGCCGCTACACCTGCACCGCCCGCAAGCCCAATTGCCCGGTTTGCGTGGTGCGGGATTTGTGCGAGTACCCGGATAAGACACTGGGTTAGGATTTTCCCAGTTTGTTTCCACACTCGCGACGTCATGCCCGGACTTGTTCCGGGCATCCACGCGTTAACGCCTAACGCGTTGCTTCAAATGGATTTTGTGCGGAGCCACGTGGATGGCCGGGTCAAGCCCGGCCATGACGGCAGAAGTGTGACGCGCTTAGACCTAACTGGTCGGGACGCCTTCGCCCTTGCTCTTGCCGACCAGTTCGCCCATGCACTGGCTTTCGTTCACCTGTTGCTGGCTGCGCACGGCGTAATGGGCCACGGTCTGGCTGCCGCCTTCGTCGTACAGGAACAAATCCAGGGTGCAGGCGCGGCTGCGGTATTGCCAGATTTCGGCTGGGGCATCGCGGCGGGTGAAGACCGGCTTGCCCAGAACGGAACGGACCTGCAATGGCGACAGGCCCTTCAGCCGGTTGGGGTCGGCGCCGGTGCTCGGCACAGCCGCCTGCTGGTCGCTTCCCCGCAGGGCGTCGGCGCCGAAAAAGTCGAAGACGGAACCAGCCGTCTGGCCGGGGCTGCCGGAGGTGTTAGGGGCGCCGCCGCAAGCGACGAGAAAGGCCAGCGGTGCAAGGACAGCGTAACGAACAAGGCGCATGGGGGCTACCGGCGGGCGAGAAGGAGCGGCTGGGGAAGGACTTGCCGATTATTATAACGAATCTGTTTGCCTGCGCAACGATTGGAATAGATGAACCATGAAAGCGGTGGCGATTGCCGGTGCCAGCAAATTGAGCAGCGGCACCGAGAACAGGAAGGCGATCACCCCGCCCGCCAGCCACAGCCGGCCCAGATTGTGGCGGAAGCACAGCCGGGCCTCTTTGGGGTCCAGGCGGCGGAACGCCACCAATTCGAAATATTCCCGCCCCAGCAAATAGCCGTTGACGATCAGAAACAGTCCGATGGACAGGCCGGTGATCAGCAGCACCACATAGATGGGCAGGACCAGCAGATTGACCGCCACCATGACCACCAGGAAGCGTAGCGTGGTCAGCAGGATTTCCGGCCATTTCTGCGGGCGCGGCCAGTTGAGCTGGGGATAGTGCCGCGCCTCCACCGCGTCGGCCACGTCGTCCAGCATGGCGCCCATGATGGCGGTGGCGAGCGCCGGGAAGAACAGGATCGGCACCACCAACGCCACCAGCCCAAGGGCCACATCGGCGCCGGTGTCGGCCCAGCCTTGCTCGAACAGGCTGACATGGGTCAGGGTGAACCAGACCAGCGCCACCAGCGCCACGTAACAGGCCATGGCGCCCGCGATGCCCAGCCGGATGACGCGGCGGAGTTTGGGGTCGGAAAGCTGGCCGAAGGCCTTGATCAATGCGCTGAACATGGCCCCATTGAACCACGGCGGAAGCCCCCACGACAAAGGGGGTTTTGGGCGCTTAGGTGTTACGATGGCGTGATATCAGCCTTTTTTGATTGTTCGGGACGGCGGCGCCGCTATACTGCGCCGCAAATTAGCCGCCCGCCTTGTGCCGCCGGCTGCAATCTCGCGCGAGATTTAACAGAGAAAACAACATGGTAGAGACCCGGTATCACGTTGCCGGCATCGGTAACGCGATTGTGGACGTGCTGGTGCACGCCGACGATGCGCTTCTTGAATCGCTTAAGCTGTCGAAAGGGGTCATGACCCTGATCGATGCCGCTGAGGCTGAGCGTATCTACGAACAACTGCCCCCCGGCATTGAATGTTCCGGCGGTTCCGCCGCCAACACCATCGTCGGAATTGCCTCGCTGGGTGGCCGCGCCGCCTATATGGGCAAGGTCAAGGACGACCAGCTGGGCCAAGTGTTCGGCCACGACATCCGCAAGGCCGGCGTCGCCTTCCCCACCGCTGCCGCCGTTGACGGTGTGAGCACCGCGCGTTGCTTCGTGCTGGTGACCCCCGACGCCCAGCGCACCATGCTGACCTATCTGGGTGCCTGCGTGGAGCTGACCCCGGACGACGTGGACGTGGCGGTCATCGCCGCCTCCGAAGTCACCTATCTGGAAGGCTATCTCTACGATCCGCCCCTGGCCAAGCGCGCCTTCCTCAAGGCCGCCGACACTGCCCACAAGGCTGGCCGTCTGGTGTCGCTGTCCCTGTCCGATCCGTTCTGCGTGGATCGTCACCGCGCCGCCTTCCTGGATCTGGTCAGCAATCACGTGGATATTCTGTTCGCCAACGAGGCCGAGATCACCTCGTTGTATCAGACCGACGATTTCGACGACGCCATCCGTCAGGTGCGCGGCCATTGCCGCGTCGCCGCCATCACCCGTGGCCCCAAGGGGTCGGTGGTGGTGACCGAGGATAACGTCCATGTGATCGCCGCCGAGGCGGGAATTAAGGTGGTCGATACCACCGGTGCCGGCGACTTGTATGCCGCCGGTTTCCTGTTCGGCTTTACGCAGGGGCGCGATCTTGCGACCTCCGCACTGCTGGGCGGTATTGCCGCCGGCGAAGTCATCTCCCATGTCGGCGCTCGTCCCGAGCGCCCGCTGTCCCTTGTGGCGGCGGAAAAGCTGGGCCCCATCTACTCCGGTTCGATTGCGTAACGAAAGTCCCATGGAACTCAGAAACATCGCCATCATCGCCCACGTTGACCACGGCAAAACTACGCTGGTCGACGCCATGCTCCGCCAATCCGGCACCTTCCGCGACAATCAGCAGGTTGCTGAACGCGTGATGGATTCCAACGATCTGGAAAAAGAGCGCGGTATCACCATTCTGGCCAAGTGCACCTCGGTCGAGTGGAAGGGCATGCGCATCAACATCGTCGATACCCCTGGCCACGCCGATTTCGGCGGCGAGGTCGAGCGTATCCTGTCCATGGTGGACGGCGTCGTGGTGTTGGTGGATGCCGCCGAAGGCCCCATGCCGCAGACCAAGTTCGTCTTGGGCAAGGCGCTGGGCCTGGGCCTGCGCCCCATCGTCGTGGTCAACAAGGTGGACCGTGGCGACGCCCGTCCGCACGAAGTGCACGACGAATGCTTCGATCTGTTCTCGGCGCTGGAAGCCAATGACGACCAGCTCGACTTCCCCACCATGTTCGCGGTTGGCCGCGACGGCTGGGCCGACGATTCGCTGGAAGGTCCGCGCAAGGATCTGTCGGCGCTGTTCGACCTGATCGTGCGCCACGTTCCGGCGCCGGCCCGCGATCTGGAGAAGCCCTTCTCCATGCTGGCCACCACCTTGGAAGCCGACCCCTATCTGGGCCGCATCCTGACCGGTCGCATTCAGACCGGCACCGCCAAGCTGAACATGGCGGTCAAGGGCCTGTCCCATGACGGCCAGCTGCTGGAGCAGTTCCGTCTGTCCAAGATCCTGGCCTTCCGCGGCATCGAGCGTGTGCCGGTGGACAGCGCCGAGGCCGGCGACATCATCTGCTTGGCCGGCATGACCAAGCCGACCGTGGCCGACACCATCTGCGCCACCGAAGTGACCGAGCCCCTGAAGGCTCAGCCCATCGACCCGCCGACCCTGGCCATGATCTTCGCCGTCAATGACAGCCCGCTGGCTGGCACCGAGGGCGACAAGGTTACCAGCCGCGTCATCGGCGCCCGCCTCATGCGTGAGGCCGAGTCCAACGTGGCTATCCGCATCACCGAGCAGGATTCCCGCGACGCCTTCGAAGTGGCCGGCCGTGGCGAATTGCAGCTGGGCGTGCTGATCGAGCAGATGCGCCGTGAAGGCTTCGAGCTGTCGGTGTCGCGTCCGCGCGTGCTGTTCCAGACCGACGACAAGGGCCAGCGGCTTGAGCCCATCGAAGAAGTCTTCATCGACGTGGATGAGGAATTCTCCGGTTCCGTGGTCGAGAAGATGACCCTGCGCAAGGCCGAGTTGACCGGCATGCGTCCGTCCGGCGCCGGCAAGACCCGCGTCACCTTCCTGGCCCCGTCGCGCGGCCTGATCGGCTATCACGGCGAATTCCTCACCGATACCCGTGGTACCGGCCTGATGAACCGCGTGTTCCATGGCTACGCCCCCTATAAGGGTGCCATCGAAGGCCGTCGCAACGGTGTGCTGATCTCCAATTTGGGCGGCGAGTCGGTGACCTACGCCCTGTGGAACCTGGAAGACCGCGGCCCGCTGTTCATCACCGGCGGCGTCAAGGTCTACGAAGGCATGATTATTGGTGAGCACTCGCGCGGCAATGACCTTGAGGTCAACTGCCTCAAGGGCAAGCAGCTCACCAACGTTCGCGCCTCGGGCAAGGACGAAGCGGTGCGCCTGACCACTCCTCGCAAGATGAGCCTGGAACAGTCCATCGCCTACATCCAAGACGACGAGCTGGTGGAGGTGACCCCCAAGTCTATCCGCCTGCGCAAGCGTCTGCGCGACCCGAACGAGCGTAAGAAAGCCGAACGCGGCGCCAAGGACTAACGGAAAAGGCGCCTTCGGGCGCCTTTTTCTTTGGCTGTGTGGGGGCGTGAAGGTGAACCACCAAGGGCACTAAGGGCACCAAGCCGATGTGCTGGGTGGCCCCAATGCGCCTGCATCCCCGTCATGGCCGGGCTTGACCCGGCCATCCACGTGGTGCAGCAAGAAAGCTATTTGAAACAGCGCGTTAGGCGTTGACGCGTGGATGCCCGGAACAAGTCCGGGCATGACGTTGAGGGGGTGGACACGGGGCACGCTCGCCCCCCTCTTCCCCAAACAAAAACCCCGGAGGTTGCCCTCCGGGGTTTTCTTTTTCAGCCTTGAACCAGGATCAGCGCACGAAGACCTGAACCTCGCCGGTCTGGGCGCCGGCGTTGGTGGTCTGGGAGACGCGGATGCGGTTGGCGGGCAGGCCCATATTGCTGAGCGAGCGGACCACCGATTCGGCGTTGCGGCGCACGGCGGTGCTGCCCAGGGCCTGACCGCCGGGGGTCGAGCCGGTGGGGGACACTGCGATCACGTCGAACGAAGCGCTGGGGCGACGGTCCAGCGCGCCCTTGACGGCGGCATACAGCGCGCCTTCGTAGTTCACGTTGGGCTTGTCGAAGCGGATGGTCACCAGCGGGCTGTCGGCCATCACGGCGGCGCGGGGCGCGGCCACGGGGGCGTCGTAGGACACGGCGGCGGTATTCCTACCGGCGAAGGACGAGCCGTAGAGCTGGCCGTTCTTGATGGCCAGGGCCAGGGTGTTCAAATTGGTGCGCTCGTTGGCGACGTAAGACTGCTGACGATTGACGTCGTCGGACAGTTCGGTCAGCAGGCGCTCGATCAGGACCACGGTGCGGTTGGTCTCATCCTCGAGGATGCGCAGCTGGCGATGGTCTTCGTCCACCGCGCCGGAAAGCTGGCGGGCGGCGCGCACGGATTCCAGCAGATAGGCCGACAGCGCCGAGGACGAGGTGACCTCGTTAGCCAGTCGGGTCATCTTCAGGACGTCTTCGTTGATCCGGTCCAGCTCGCCTTGGGCGGCGTTCCATTGCTGGTTCAGGATGGGGTTGCCCGGGGTGGTTCCCACCTGCAGGCGGGCGTTGATGGCGGCGACGGTGCCATGATAACGCTGCGAGTCCTGGACGGTGTCGTTGCGAATGCCCTGGAGCCCCTGATTGTGGCGCGCCAGCATGGCTTGCAACTGCTGCAGGTCGCCGCGCAGGTTATTCACCTTCTGGCCCACATAGGTGCCGGTGGCGGTGCCGGCGGTTACGCCCGGCGGCTCGAAGCTGGTGCTCCCCAGCGACGGGGGTGAGCCCGCCGGCGTGGAAGCGCCCGGCTGCACGGTGCCGGAAGTGGGAAACAGCGCTTCCTCGGCGAACGAACATCCGCCTGCCAGGAGAACCGCGCACAACGCCGCGGCATGGGTTGTCTTCAGGGCCATTGGGACTGCTTACCTTTTAGTTCGCCAATTGGGATGAAACCCGCCGGGTCAG
>JACMKT010000265.1 GCA_014380005.1 Rhodospirillales bacterium | reverse complement strand
TTCCCCGGAGGAGCCGTTTGCAGGTAGGCCCCGAGGGGCCTTCCCGGCGTCAGGTACTGCCGGGCAGAAGATGGTGCCCAGGAGAAGACTCGAACTTCCACGACCTCACGGCCACACGGACCTGAACCGTGCGCGTCTACCAATTCCGCCACCTGGGCAGGTGGTGCTCGGTGGGTCACCCCGTCCGAGGCGCAGAGAAATACCGATGCGGCCCGACCCTGTCAATCGAGTTTTATGCAATCGGAACGAACTTTTTTCGCGCCCGGTGGTAAAGAACCCTGCCCCACCACACCGTTGCGTTCGGTCTGGGAAACGAATAGCCTTTGCCACCAAAGACATAAGGCCACCCGCAAAGGGCTGGCCGGGGCGAGAGCGGAGGTCCTCAATGCGGCGTGTGGTCACGGTCTTTGGCGGTTCCGGCTTCATCGGGCGCCAAGTGGTGCGGCGTTTGGCCGCGCAGGGGTGGACGGTTCGCGCCGCTGTGCGCAACCCCAATGCCGCCGGCTTTCTGAAGCCCATGGGCGATCCCGGACAGGTCAACCCCATGCGGGCCGACATCAACGATCCCGCCTCCATCCGCGCGGTCATTGCCGGTGCCGACGCGGTGGTCAATCTGGTGGGCATCCTGTTCGAACGCGGCAAAATCACCTTCGACGCCGTCCATCGCCAAGGCGCCGCCAATGTGGCCCAGGCGGCCAAGGAAGCGGGCATCACCCGCTTGGTGCATATGTCCGCCCTGGGCGCCGACAAGAATTCGCCGTCCAACTATGCCCGTACCAAAGCGTTGGGCGAGGAAGCCGTGCTGGCCGCCTTCCCCGGCGCCACCATCTTCCGCCCCTCGGTGGTGTTCGGCCCCGACGACGATTTCTTCAACCGCTTCGCCCGCCTTGCCCGCATCTCGCCGGTGCTGCCGGTGTTCACCGGCGACGGCTTCAAGCCGGTGCACACGGAAAGCGGCTACAGCCTGGATTTCTTCGGCTCGGGCGGCCCGACCTTCCAGCCGGTCTATGTGGGCGACGTGGCCGAGGCCATGGTCAAGGCGGTGATTGATACCCGCTTCGCCGGCAAGGTCTTCGAGCTGGGCGGCCCGCGCCGCTATACCCTGAAGGAAATCCTGGAATTGGTTCAGGGCGCCACCGGCCACAAGCGCCTGCTGGTGCCGCTGCCCTTCGTCATCGCCAAGGTGCAGGCGTTCTTCCTGCAATTCCTGCCCAAGCCGCCGCTGACACCCGATCAGGTCAAGCTACTGCGGGTGGACAACGTGGTGCGCGGCGGCAAGCCGGGCCTAAGCGACCTGGGCATCACCCCGGTGGCGGCGGAAGCCATCGTGCCCACATATCTGCACCGGTATCAGGCCTGAAAACAAAGTAAGCCGGCGAGCACAGTGGCTCGCCGGCTTATCTACCAGAACCCCCCATGGCGCAAACCGTCTCGGCCTCAGCCCTCGGCAAGACGCAGCGGGGTGAAGCTTTCCGGGTCGGCCAGCATGGATGCGGCCACGGTCATGGCGCGGGCGCCGTTGCGCTCCACCAGACGCACGTGGCGCGGAATATCGGGATAGTCGAACACGCGCTCGACCACCCACTCGCCCCCATAGGTGCCAGCCTTGCGGAAGACGTCACCGGGAGCGACCTCGGTCCCCCGGGCGCGGCGGCCGAACAGGCTCATGTTCCTAGACCCTTTACAACCAAAATCCCATTCCTCGTTCATACCCCGCCCGTGTGAGCATTGTCGAGTGTCCATCACCCATCGAACAAATCTGGTGGGTCGGCTTCCGTGGCCGGACAAAGATCGCTGACACCGACGCCGATCAGGCGGAAGGCGCGGCCATCGGCTTCACGTTCCAGCAGCGCACCGGCCACGCGCAGCAACATATCGGCGCGCCCGGTGGGATCGGGCAGGCGATGGTTGCGGGTCAGCGACTTGAAGCCGCCGGTCTTCAGCTTCAGCACCACGGTGCGCCCGGCCAATCCCGCCCGTTCCAGTCGTCCGGCGACCTTGATTGCCAGGGGCTCCAATGCCGCCATCAATTGGGCGGGATCACGGATATCGCGGGCGAAGGTGGTTTCGTTGGACACGCTCTTGGCCGGACGATCGGGCTGAATGCGCCGGCCATCCTCGCCCCGCGCCATCAGGAACAGGGCACGGCCAAAGCGGCCGAAGCGGGTGGTCAGTTCGGCCTCGGACAGGGTCTGCAAATGGCCGATGGTGGTGATCCCGGCTTCCTCCATGCGGGCGGCGGTGGCGGCGCCCACACCGAACAGGGCGCCCACCGGCATGGGCGCCAGCATGGCAACCGCCTCGGCCTTGCCGATGATGGAAAAACCGCGCGGCTTGTTGCGGTCGCTGGCCATCTTGGCGAGGAATTTGTTGTAGGACAGCCCGGCGGAAACGGTGATGCCGATGCGCCGCTCGATGGCCCGCTGCAACCGGGCCAGCAGCACCGCCGGCGGGCGGTCCACCAGCCGGGCCTCGGCGGACAGGTCCAGATAGGCTTCGTCCAAAGACAGCGGCTCCACCAGAGGCGTAGCCCGCAGGAACAGCGCCCGCATGGAATCGGAGACGCGGCGGTACTTGGCCATGTCGGGCGGCACCACCACCGCATGGGGGCACAGCTCCAGCGCCTTGAACATGGGCATGGCCGAACGCGGCCCGAACTTGCGCGCCACATAGCAGGCGGTGGTGACCACGCCGCGCCCGCCGGGATGGCCGACGATGACCGGCTTGGGGATCAACGAGGGATCATCGCGCTTTTCCACCGACGCATAAAAGGCGTCGCAGTCCACATGAGCAATGGAGAGATCGAACAGCTCGGGATGCTCGACGACCCGGAGCGACCCGCAGCGGGGACAGTCCGGGCCGGAGCGGAAAGGAACACAGCAATCGCGGCACAAAGCGGGCATGACCGCGCCATCATAGAACTAGCGCCGGACGGGAGCCACCTTAAGCTCGCTTTCCAGATCGGCAATGCGTTTGGCCAGGGAGGTCTTCACCCCTTCGGCCACCCACGGCTTCAAGGTGGCCTGCTGCTCCTTCAACTGCGCCAGCATGCGCTTCTTTTCATCCGCCGTGCGCTTGATGGGCATGCGGTCGGAATGCTGGCCGTCATGAGTGCGAAAGCCGCTCATGGATGTCCTCCCTGGGTATGGCGGGTTCATTTGGGGCGCGGACCATGACCGAACCGTTGAGCCGAGGCAAGCATCAAAATGCCCTCCCTCAGGGCTCCGAATCCAGGTCAACGCGATCCCATCACCGATTTGATGATGCCGAAGACCGGTTCCGGGGCCTGCTTGCGTAAACCGCAGAGCTTTTTGCCTTCGGGCGTCCGCAGGCGATGGGCCTCGGGGCGGCAGCGGCGGCGGCGAAACGCTCGTCCAGGGACGGATGATGGAGTTCCCGGCCGGTGGATCCCCGCCGCCTTGCACGCCGCCACCGCGGCCTGGGCATTGTAGCACTGGTCGAAGCCGCCGCCCGCCACCGGCATGATGCGCGACTCTTCGTCAGTCAGATTGATCTGATCCGTCGGTCGCGCGCCCTCGACAGGCGGCAGCGGCGGCCTGCCTCCGGGCTTCTTGCCCGAGGCCTCGGCCTTCGCCTTCCG
>JACMKT010000264.1 GCA_014380005.1 Rhodospirillales bacterium | reverse complement strand
TAACCGATGGCATGGACGACGAAATCCATCATGCCCCACTTCTCCTTCAGGGTGACGAACACCGCGTCGAAGGAGCCTTCGTCGCAGACGTCGCACGGCAGCAACAGATCGGAGCCGGCTTCCGCCGCCAGCGGACGCACCCGCTTTTCCAGCGCATCACCCTGATAGGTGAAGGCAAGTTCGGCACCTTGAGCGCGCGCGGCCTTGGCGATGCCCCAAGCAATGGAGCGGTCGTTGGCGACGCCCATGATGAGACCCTTCTTGCCGGCCATCAGGGGAGTGGGAGCGGTCATGCGATCCTCTTTACGTAATGCTATGGTGGGGCCTAGACAGGCGGGCGGCATCCTACACGAAAGATATGAGGGGGCAAAGGTGCAGACACAGGCCAAACGGTATGCCGGGCTGATCCGCTACGTGGCGGGGCGCTTCAACAAGGACCGGGCGGCCAGCATGGCGGCGTCGCTCAGCTATACGTCCCTGTTGTCCCTGGTGCCGCTGCTCGCCATCGCGCTGGCCATGCTGGCCGCCTTCCCGGTCTTCGACGCCATCCGCAAAGAGCTGCTGACCATGGCGTTCCAGAACCTTGTGCCCTCGGTGGGGTCGGTGGTTCAGGCCCAGGTGGACCGCTTCATGACCAATGCGGGCCGGCTGACCGCCGCCGGCGTGGTCGGGCTGGTGTTCACCGCCATCATGCTGCTGGTCACCATCGAAGATTGCTTCAACCGCCTGTTCCGGGTCGAGCGTCAACGGTCCGCCCTGTCCAAGCTGCTGGTCTATTGGACCGTGCTGACCCTGGGGCCGCTGCTGATCGGCGCGTCACTATCCCTGCAAACCTATCTGGCCGCCGCCAGGAAGTGGGAGCTGACCCAAACCATCAGCCCCATCATCGCCATGCCCCTGCCCTTCCTGCTGTCGGCTTTGGCCTTCACCGGCCTGTTCGCCGCCATTCCCAATCGCCGGGTCAGGCTGAAGGACGCGCTGATCGGCGGTATCGTGGCGGCCCTGCTGTTCGCCGCCTTGCGCTGGGGCTTCGCCATCTACATCACCAATTCCAAGGCCTATACCAGCCTGTACGGAGCGGTGGCGGCGGTGCCCATCTTCCTGTTCTGGATGTACCTGTCCTGGGCAGTGGTGCTGGTGGGGGCCGAGTTCACCGCCGCCTTGCCCGAATGGCGCGCCGGCTATCACCAAGCCGAACGCCGCGCCCAAGGTGCCCGCCGCCTGACCGTGGCCCTGGACGTGCTGGCCCTGCTGCTGAAGGCCTCGGTCGCGGCGACCCAGGGCCTCAGCCGCCGCGACCTGCTGGAAGCCACCGCCATATCCGAGCATGACCTATCGCCCGTGCTGCGCCGCCTGTGTGCCACCAACTTCGTCGCCGCCCTGGCCGGCAACCGCTTCCTGCTGGCCCGCGACCTGCACGCGGCGACCCTGGACGATCTGATCGTGGCGCTGGAGCTGGAACTGACCCTGGACGATGCCATTGCCTCGGGCTCGCCCTGGCGCGCCAAGGTGGAAGACCGCATCGCCACCGCCCGCCAAGCCCATCGCGATACCCTGTGCGTGCCATTGCGGGAATTGCTGGCGGGGGAGTGAGGCGCCGCCGCCCCATGAGAACAAAACATGATTGACGGGGCGCCGCTTCGTCTGCTATGAAAAGCCATCAACACCACATCCGCGCCCGGACCGCATTCAGCGGGGCCGGGCGCTGTCGTTTCCACCCCGCCGAACCCCACGGGTCCGCGCGATGGCACACCCATGCCCAAACGCAATGGAGGCATCATGGCCGGCATAGACTTCCGCTCCCTGTTCACCGAACAGCCGCAACGCCAACCCTCGGGCGGCCCCGGCGCCGAGCCCGAATGGCGCATCAAACCCACCACCCTGGCCGAGGACGACCAGGACCCCCGCTTCCCCGCCTTCCAGGACGCCTGGAAACGCGGCGCCGGCCTGCAAGATTTGTTCGGCCCCGACACCTTCGGCCCCGACACCTTCGGCCTGCACGGCACCGTGGCCCCGTCGGGCGGCGACAACCACCGGCCCGACGTGGCCAAGGTGCAAACCCTGCTGGGCGAGGCCGGCTATGTGGGCATCCGCGACGGCGGCCCCAACGGCTATCCGTCCGACATGCTGGACAGCGCCATCCGCCAGTTCCAGCAGGATAAGGGGCTGAAGGTGGATGGCGTGCTGAAGCCGGGCGGCCCGACCATTACGGCGCTGGGCGGATTGCTGGGGGGCGCTCAACGGCCCACCCAGGAGTCCCAGGACACATCCGCGTCCATCGTTCAGGGTGAATGGGACTGGATGAAAAAGAACAGGCGCACGCCCGATTGGCAGACCCCGCCCTATGTCCCCGAGCCCAAGCCCAAACCGGCGCCCCAGCCGGAAGGCGGCGCCGGACAGGACGATTTGGACCTGCTGCTGCAAATCCTGAATGGCGGCCAGACGCCCGACCCGGCCCCGCAACCCCCGCTCGGCGAACCCTGGCCAGAGCCGGATAGCGATCCGTTTCCCCAACGGCTCCCCGGCGATTATCCCGGCACATCCGGCCCGACCATCCCTTACAAGGGCGGAACGCCGCCCATTTCCCCGGAACCCCGGAAACCCGATGCCTGGGTGGATTGGCTGCGCGAAAACAGCCGCAAGAGAACATCCAGCCAGAACGACCCCAACGCCCCCTTCCCCGACCACACCATCTCGGAGGACGGTGCCTTCGAGCATGACAAATACGCCCAGGGACTGGTGCGCGATTCCAACCCCAATGAAACCGCCCGCTATCTGAAGAACGTCATCTCCTGGAATGGCGATGTGGGCCGGGGCGACGTGGCCGATCTGCTGGGCCGCTTCGCCAAGGTCGATGGCGCCAAGGCCAAGACCTTGCAGGATGCCCTGCACCAAGCCAGCGGCGAACGCATCCCGTTCCGCATCGCCCCCTTGGGCAAAAACACCGGCGGCGCCATGGCCGATCTGGCCGAGGGCAACCGCACCCCGGCCAACCCCTTTGGTTCAGCCGAGGGTGCGGACCGCTGGGAGGCCGGCAACATGGCGCAAGCCCTGCTGGGCCGCTCGGATTACACGGACGCCATCACCCATTTCCAGGGCGAAGTCGCCAAGAACCGCACCGGCGCCATGCCGTATCTGGCGGCTGTGCATGAGGAGATGGCGGGCAAGAACCCGGAACTGGCGGGGAAGTTCGCCATGCAGATGGGGGAGGCGGGGCTTACCATGAAGACCGAGGCAGCCGATGCTGCCGGGGAGGACATTGTTACCGGCGGCAGCGGGGATGACACCCTGACGGGCAATACCGGCGACGACAGCGTGACTGCTAATGACGACAAGGGAGACAAGCCTGACACCAACCAGACCGGTGATGGAAACACCAAAGACGGCGGCCAGACGGGGCAAGGGAACGGCGGTGAGCAGGTGGCTCAGGGCGAAGGTGAAAAGCCAGCAGGTTCGAATTCCTCGCTGCCCGAGCCGACCAAGGACCAGGTGAACCCCCAAGCCCTCTACGACCAACTAGGGTACGACGCCAATGGTAACGGCGACTATGGAAACGCCGCTAAAAACCCATTGGACGCCATTAAAGCAAAAAGTGCCGCCAATGCGGCCACGAAGGCGGCTAAAGATGAATATGGCAAGGAAAACCCTTCCCTCGGCGACGGCGACGGTGACGCCTTCCGTCACGCCCTTTGGGCGTATAAGATGGCGAAGGAAATCGGGGACGGCCCGGCAAAAGCATTTGGCGATGCGCACGAACGGGATGACCGCCCGGATGGCGAGCGACTAATGGACCTCTACAACAACGCCTTAGGCCGACAATTAGCTGCCGACCCCAACAATCAGGGGCGCCCCGACGAAGACGTAATTCGCGAGGCCATCCGTGCGGGAAAATTGCAAACAAGGCCCTTCAATGTTCCGGGACCTCTGGGAGCCCCCCTCAACTACCCACCAAGACGATAGCCATGGCGAGGAGGGGTGATGCTGCGCTCATCCCTCCTTCTATTCATTGGCGCGCTGATTTCCAGTTTGGGGATTTTGATCGGCTGGTTAGTGTCCGCCGACTGCCCTCCAAATAGGCTGATCCTTTCTGCTGATTTGCCCGAGCCCCTGACCGCGCAGGTGTTTATCCAGGGACGCCTAATTTGGTCTGGATCCAAGCACCATTCCGAGACGCTGAATTTCCCCATGCAATCAGGCGAAGGCCAATTCGTGGTGAAGATCAGCAACGGTACTGAAGCCACACGCGGCTATGTGGAAAACGGTGACGGATACGATCACATACTTTTCGTCAGTGCCGATGACGTGGGATATGACTCAATCGATCGCGGACTTGCCGAGTTTTTGCGCCGAAGGACTGCGTGCCGGGGCCAGGAATTTCCGCGAGAAAAAACCCATTAGTCGTCGCGACAGGGGGCCAGTCCCAATTTGCGCAAGGGATTGGCCTCTCCGCCTTTCGTCAATAAATCCTCGGGCAGAATGTACATTTCATAAAAATGTTCATCAAGAATGTCAGGCACACGCTTTTCCACAGCAGCCCGCTGTTCCGGTGAGAGGCGCGCGGCAAAGGGGGGCCGGATCGATGACGAATGGTTCCTTGCGAAAGGCGTGCAGCGCCCAGAGATAAGCCTTCTCCGGGTTCTGCCGCACGCCCCAGCCGGCAGCGAAGGCCTGTGCCAAATAGGCGGCAACTCTCGGCTGATGCTTCCCGCCATGCTGTGACCAAATCGCTCCCAGGCATTTATTCGCATCCGGCAGCCGTCCGGTCATGTACAGCATGGTGATGACGTCGGAAGCCTCATAGCGACCGTAGATGGCAGGAAAAACCCAATCATCCACGGCGGCCAAGTATTCTCCATTCTCGAACAGCTTCATCCCACCGCTCAGGCCGGGAAGCCCCTTCATTTGCTTGTCCCAGCGCGGCGGCAGGTCCTTCGGACTCGGCCCCCGGCAGGGGGAGAAAAAATTGCGTGATGCCGCCTTGTCGTTGGACAGAAGGACATGCGGCATAGGGTAATATTCACCCTCGACGGCTGTGATGTAGCGCTGATTGCGGAAAATCTCTTCTTCTTCCCGCAATGGCCGATCAGTAATGCGTGACTCGATCACCGGCAAGGCGTTGCGCGCTTCGGGAATGCCCGACCGGCGTGCCTTGATCATCCAGTCGCGGGCAGTTTTATCGCTGCGATAAACGCCATAGCCCCAGACATAGGCTTCGCCCATACGGTACTGCGCCTGACCATGGCCCCGCCGCGCCGCCTTGTCGAACCACAGCGTGGCGAGACAGCGGTCTTGCTCGACTCCCTGTCCATCGAAATACATGGCCCCAAGAAGGTATTGCGCCTCCGCCTCGCCCTCCACCGCCTTCGGCGCGGCCAGTTCCCATGCTGTTGGATAGTCGCCCTCGGCGAAGGCACGTTGGTACGTGGTCTGCGCTACAGCCGTACTTCCCCAAATGACTGCCGTCATAAGCGATAAAATGCGGAGGGAGATGCGGGGCATATGCTTCAAGCCATCATTAAGACAAGGATCCCGCTTCATTCTTCCATGCGGAGGGAAGACCGGCAAGTGCATGGCGGCCACCCTTGTGGGCGGCAGTGGCGAGGACACCTTGACCGGCAATACCAGCGACGACACCGTGACGGTGAATGACAACACGGAAAACGACGCAGACACCACCCAGACCAATGATGGAAACGCCACCGGAAACGGCGGCCAGATTGGGGACGGCGATCAGGTTCCCACCCAAGGCGGACAGAACTCATCCGACCAACCGGAGGATGAACAGGTCGCTGGTGTTCCCAAGCCGCGCAAGCCAACCGAGCAAGAGGTGCGGGAGAAGAAAGGCGAAATCCTCAACGATCAGAGACCGGATGACGGTGAAGACAAGAGCCGCTCCAAGCCCGACGCGGATAAATCACCGCTGGAAATCGGCAAAGACACCGCCGACCAGATGGGCATCAGCGGCAAGCTGATTGAAAACGAGTACGATGCCGCAGTCATTCAGGGGGTCGCCAATTTCCGCTTCCTTGACAAGGATGCCCAGAACAAGGTCATGCAAGATATTGGCAAATTAGATAACCAGCTGGCTGGGCAATTGCGTGCAAAGGTCGCCGATTTGCAGGTTCAGCCGGAATGGAACCCGCGCTCCATGAAGGATGATGAGTTGTTGGCTGCTGCCGAGCGCAATAAGGCGAACGCCCTGATTCTGCGGGGGTTAGGCATGGCACCGGGGCGCGGCGGCGGCGCCTTTGGCTGGTATGCAGATCAGTTCGACAAAAGCGCGGAGCAAATGCGTCAAGAACTCGAACGCCGGGGCATCAACAAGGAGCGTCACTAATTGCTGGCGCAGGGGGCCAATCCCAACCTACGCAAGGGGTTGGCCTCCCCACCTTGGTTCAACATGCGTTCGGGAACGATAAATGTTTCGTAGGTGTCCTCAGACAGTATGCGGTCGGCACGCTTCTCAGCAGCCGTTCGTTGCTCGGGGGCGAGTTGGGCCGCATACGTTGCCGGGTCAATGACGTGGGGCTGTTTACGGTAAGCGTGAAGAGCCCAAACATAAGCACTCCCCCCATCCCGCCGCACACCCCAACCGGCGGCGAACGCCTGCGCCAGATACGCCGCCGACCGCGCTTCATCCGTACTGCCATGCTGCGCCCAGATGGCGCCCAGGCACCGGTTCAGCCCAGATAGGCGGCCGGTCATGACCAACATGGTAATCACGTCGGACGCCTCCCCGCGGCCGTAAATGGCCCCAAACACCAAATCATCCACGGCCGCTAGGTATTCACCGTCCTCGAACAATTTCATGCCGTCGCTCAGGCTGGGCAAGCCCTGCAGTTGCCGGTCCTTGCGAGGCGGCAATTGCGTCGGCTGTGGGCCACGACAGGGGGAGAAGAAATTGCGCGACACCGCCTTCGGGTCCGCCTGGACGGTGGGCGGCATGGGATAGTATTCCAGCTCTGCCGCCTGCATATATCGCCGATTGCGCACTACCTCCTCTTCCTCCCGCAACGGCCTGTCTGGAATGCGTGCCTCGATCACCGGCACGGCGGCACCCGCCTCGACGACCCCAGACAGCCGCGCCAGAATCATCCAGTCACGGGCTCTCCGGTCGTCGCGATAAACACCATAACCCCAGGTGTGGGCTTCCCCCATGCGGTACTGGGCCTGCCCATGCCCCCGCCGCGCCGCCTTGTCGAACCACAACGTGGCGAGACAGCGGTCTTGCTCGACTCCCTGTCCATCGAAATACATGGCCCCAAGAAGGTATTGCGCCTCGGCCTCACCCTCCACCGCCTTCGGCGCGGCCAATTCCCATGCCGTTGGGTAGTCGCCCTCGGCGAAGGCACGTTGGTACGTGGTTTGCGCCAGCGCGGAACGCCCCCAAAAGACCGCCGCCATCAGGGCAAATATGCGAAGCGAAGTGCAGGACATGTTGTTCCAAGGCCGTCATGAGTAAGGATTGCGCCTCATTCTTCCATGCGGAGGAGAGGCCGACAAGGACGGCCATCTTCCAGCCGATCTGCTGGGCCGCTTCGCCAAGATCGACGGCGCCAAGGCCGATCTGGCCGAAGGCAACCGCACCCCGCCCGCCCCGGCCAACCCCTTCGGCCCGTCCGAGGGTGCCGACCGCTGGGAGGCCGGCAACATGGCGAAAGCCCTGCTGGGCCGCTCGGATTACACCGATGCCATCAAGCATTTCCAGGGCGAAGTCGCCAAGGACCGCACCGGCGCCATGCCCTACCTCGCCGCCGTGCATGAGGAAATGGCGGGCAAGAACCCGGAACTGGCGGGGAAGTTCGCCATGCAAATGGGGGAGGCGGGGCTCGCCATGAAGACCGATGCCGCCGAGGCCGCCAGGGAAGACACCCTTGTGGGCGGCAGTGGCGAGGACACCACGATCAATACCAGCGACGACACTGTGACGGTCAATGACAACACGGAAAACAACGCAGACACCACCCAGACCAATGATGGAAACGCCACAGAAAACGGCGGCCAGACGGAGCAAGGGACCGGCGATGAGCAGGTGGCTCAGGGGAATGATGACGACACTACCAACGGTCAGCAGACGACGGATGGCGGAAAGACCGATCAAAGTGGCGCTGACAAGCCTAAAAGCCAATTTGACTTGGACAAGGCTGTAGAAAAACTTCAATCACAAGCCCATGCCACTTCAGGAGGAAATTGCGGCAGCTACATCAAATCTGCCTTGAAGGCGGGCGGATTGGTTGTGGGAACAGGTATCGGATCGGCCAAAGATATGGGGCCAGCGCTAAAAGATGCCGGATTTACGGCGGTGGATCAGACGAGTTACACTCCCCGAAAGGGTGATGTTGTCGTCATCCAACCCTATCTCGGCGGGAATGAAAATGGCCATATCGCCATGTATGACGGCACGAAGTGGATATCCGCCTTCAATCAAAGGGATATGTGGAGTGGCCCTGGCTATCGTGAGAACAAGCCGCCATCCCAAATTTATCGCAGGGGCTCTTAGCCTATTGGCGACACTGCTATTCTTCGAAACCGCTTTAGCATCTGATGTCCATGGAGAGCAGGGGCGTAATGCCCCTGCTCTTGAAGAGATGCCATTTCACCCTCCAATGTCGAGGGAGGAGAAAACACTCAATTCCAGGGCTGTTCAGTTCTCCTCATGCAACCCTGTACCCCATGGCGTGGAGCGGGTGTAGGGCATTGATGTAGAGTTCCCGGCTGATGTTGGCGGTGCCGTTGGCGCGCATGATGTTGATGGCGAAGGTGCGGAATCGGGCGAAGTGGACGGGTTTGGTTCGGATGCGGCTGTGATCTTCGCGGAAGGTGACATCGCG
>JACMKT010000028.1 GCA_014380005.1 Rhodospirillales bacterium | reverse complement strand
GCGTTTGCGGTTCTCTCGGCCGGGGCCATCCTTGGACGGTGGCGTGTGCGAATTCGACGAGGTCTTCTTCGGCTTGCCTGCCGCCGCCTCAAGCTCAGCGATCCGAACCGCCATGCGCTCGATCAGCGCCGCTTGCTCCGTCAGCAGGGCGTCTTTTTCGGCGTCACTCAGGCGATAACGGATGGGCAGCTTCATACATAGGTTGACTCATATTCCGAGCCGCAGCGCAAGCCCTTCGCCACCCCGGTGAGCAATTACCCCCGAGCCGATCCTTACGGGCATACACACCATCGTCACCGACCTGGACGCCCCCCTGACCCAGGGCGGCCGATTGGAGGCGCCGGTGGTCAACGTGCTGGCCGCTCGGCATTGGCCGTGAGCACCGCCATGACCAAGAGCGCGGGCCGTGGCCGCATTTACCGCGACATCACCGAAACCGTCGGCGACACCCCCTTGGTGCAAATCAACCGCATGGCCGAGGAGAGTGGGGCGAAGGCGCGCGTGCTGGCCAAGCTGGAGTTCTTCAACCCGCTATCTTCGGTCAAGGACCGCATCGGCTTAGCCATGATCGAGGCCGCCGAGGCCGAGGGCCGCATCGTGCCCGGCCGCACCGTGCTGGTGGAACCGACCTCGGGCAATACCGGCATCGCGCTTGCGTTCGTAGCGGCGGTAAAGGGCTACCGGCTGATCCTGACCATGCCCGAAAGCATGTCGGTGGAGCGCCGCAAAATGCTGAAACTGCTGGGCGCCGAGATCGAATTGACGCCCTCCGTCAAAGGCATGTCCGGGGCGCTGTCCCGCGCCGAGGAACTGGCTCAGTCTCTGCCAGACGCCATCGTGCTGCAGCAGTTCCACAACCCTGCCAACCCCCTCGCCCACCAATTCGGCACCGCTGCCGAAATTTGGAACGCCACCAACGGCGAAGTGGATGTGGTGGTGGCCGGCGTGGGAACCGGCGGCACGCTGGGCGGCATCGCCCGCGCACTCAAGGACCTGAAGCCCGAAATCCGCATCGTCGCGGTGGAGCCAGACGCCAGCGCGGTGCTCTCCGGGGGCTTGCCTGGGCGGCACACCATCGAAGGCATCGGCGCCGGCTTCATCCCACCGCTACTCGACCTCGACTTGGTGGACGAGGTACTGACCATATCGAGCCCCGCCGCCTTCGATACCGCCCGCGCCGCCGCCCGCAAGGAAGGGCTGCCGGTGGGCATTTCATCGGGCGCCGCCCTGGCTGCGGCTTTGGAAGTGGCATCGCGCCCGGAAATGGAAGGCAAGACCATCGTGGTCCTGATCCCCTCCTTCGCCGAACGCTACCTGACCACCGCGCTGTTCGAAGATCTGTGATCAGATGGAATAATCAAAGGACTCGTAGGCCAGATCGCTCAGAACCTGATCCAGGGTGTGGGCGGGCTCGGTCCTGCCGGCGGTCTTGATCACTTTGGCCGGGACGCCGGCTACGGTGGTGTGGGCCTCGACGGCGCGCAGCACCACCGAACCGGCGGCGATGCGGGCATAGCTGCCGATCTCGATATTGCCGAGGATCTTGGCGCCGGCCCCGACCATGGCCCCCTTGCGCACCTTGGGATGACGATCGCCGGATTCCTTGCCGGTGCCGCCCAGGGTAACGTTCTGCAGCAGTGACACGTCATCCTCGACCACCGCCGTCTCGCCCACCACCAATCCGGTGGCGTGGTCGAGGAACACACCGTTGCCGAAGCGGGCCGCCGGGTGGATGTCGGTCTGGAACACGTCCGACGAACGGCTTTGCAGATAGAGCGAGAAATCCCGTTCGCCGCTGTTCCACAGCCAATGGGCCAGCCGATGGGTCTGGATGGCGTGGAAACCCTTGAAATAAAGAAAAGGTTCGATGAAGCGCTCGCAGGCCGGGTCGCGCTCCACCACGGCGGCGATGTCGGCCCGTAGCGCGGTCGCAATGGCGGGTTGCGCCTCGACGGAGCGGTTGAACGCCTCGACGATCACCCCCAGCCCGACCACCTCGTTCTTCAGCCGCGCCGCAATACGGTGGAACACCGCCGCCTCGAAGGAGGGTTGGTTGATGATGGAGTCCACGAACAACGGCGCCAGCATGGGGGCGCGAGCATACGCCTCCTTGGCTTCCTGACGCAGCCGTGCCCACAGGCCATCGTTAAGGGGACCGTCAAACGCGCCACCGGCGATCAGAGTCAAACGGGTGGTACGAAGCATGACGGCCCCTTCCCTGTTACCAATCAAAGCAGCGGCGTGCCGCTGCGGATACGCCGGACCGCCGCCACCAAGGCGTCGATATCGGCGTGATTGTTGTAAAGCGCGAAGGACGGCCGCACCGTCGCCTCCTGGCCGAAGCGGCGCAGAATCGGCTGGGCGCAGTGATGACCCGAACGCACGGCGATGCCCTCGCGGCTTAACGCCTTGCCCACCTGCTCGGCCGGCAGCCCGTCCAGGATGAAGGACAGCACGCCCGCCTTCTCGGCGGCATTGCCGATGATGCGCAGCCCGGCGATGTCCTTCAGACCCAAAGTGGCATAGGCGAGCAGATCGTGTTCATGCCGGGCGACGTTTTCCATGCCGATGCGCTGGAGGTAATCCAGCGCCGCCCCCAGCCCCACCGCATCGGCGATGTTGCCGGTGCCGGCCTCGAAGCGCGACGGAGCGGCGTGGTATTCGATGTGCTCGAAGGTGACGTCCTTGATCATGTTGCCGCCGCCCTGCCACGGCGGCATGGCATCAAGCACGGCGGCTTTGCCGTATAGGGCGCCGATGCCGGTGGGGCCGAACACCTTGTGGCCGGAGAAGACAAACCAATCGCAATCCAACGCCTGGACATCGGTGGGCATATGGCTGACCGACTGGGCGCCATCCACCAGCACATGGGCACCGACGCGGCGCGCCATCTCCACCATCTGGCGGGCCGGCGTCACCGTGCCGAGCGCGTTGGACACCTGAGTGAACGACACCAGCTTGGTGCGCGAGGTCAGCATGCGCTGGTATTCGTCCAACAGCACTTGGCCGCGGTCGTCTACCGGCACCACCCGCAACTTGGCCCCGGTCTCGGCGCACAGGCGCTGCCAGGGGACGATGTTGGCGTGGTGCTCCAGCCAGGTGATAACGATCTCGTCGCCAGGGCCGATATTCTTGCGGCCCCAGCTTTGCGCCACCAGATTGATGGCCTCGGTGGTGCCGCGCACGAAGACGATTTCGTCCACCGAACCGGCATTGAGAAAGGCGCGAACCTTCTCGCGCGCCGCCAATTGGTGGGCGGCACGGTGGATGTTGGAATTTTCATGCTCGTAGAAATAGGCCAGCCGCTCGATCACCGCGCGCGGCTTCTGAGTGGTGGCGGCATTATCCAGCCATACCAGCGGACGGCCATCCACCCGCTCGGACAGGATGGGGAAATCACTCCGCACCGCCTGGACATCGAAGGCGGGATGGGCGGCGGGCGACTGCGCCGGTGCGGCATGCTCCATGAAATAGAAGGACGGCGCCGAGGATGATGGCTGGGGCGTTGGCGCCGAGGCCGACGGCAAGGCCTGGGCGATCAGCGCCAGCAATTCAGCCTCGCCCGGAACGCCCGCCGACAGCGTGGGGATCTGCGGCTGCGGCGTCGGAGCGATCG
>JACMKT010000263.1 GCA_014380005.1 Rhodospirillales bacterium | reverse complement strand
TGCTCGGCCCGCGATGAACGCGTGCTGCCGCAGACCTTTGTGGATTACGACGAGAACCCGCGCGAATACATGCTGAGCGCGGTCAACACCGTGGTGGACATCCACACCCGCGTGTCCGATCTGTACAGCACCCCGCACAATCAGATCGCCGAGCAGCTGCGCCTGTCCATCGAGGCCATTAAGGAGCGCCAGGAAAGCGAGCTGATCAACAACCGTGAATACGGCCTGTTGAACAACGTGGCCCCGGCCCAGCGCATCACCACCCGTAACGGCCCGCCCACGCCGGACGATCTGGACGAGCTGATTTCGCGCGTGTGGAAGCAGCCCGCCTTCTTCCTGGCCCACCCCCTGGCCATCGCCGCGTTCGGGCGCGAATGCACCCGCCGTGGCGTGCCGCCGCCCACCGTGTCCATGTTCGGCTCCCAGTTCCTGACGTGGCGCGGCCTGCCGCTGGTTCCCTCGGACAAGCTGCGCATCGAGAACGGCAAGACCAACATCCTGCTGCTGCGCACCGGTCAGGCCCGTCAGGGCGTGGTTGGCCTGTACCAGCCCAATTTGCCCGGTGAACAAAGCCTGGGCCTGTCGGTGCGCTTCATGGGCATCAACCCCAAGGCCATCGCGTCCTATCTGGTGTCGCTGTACTGCTCGTTGGCGGTGCTGACCGACGACGCCGTGGGCGTGCTCGAGGGTGTGGAGGTGGACAAGTTCCATGTCTACAATTACGGCTGATCCGGCTGGCGCGGCCCCGATTTTCGGGGCCGCTGCCGGCGATGTGCTGGACGTCCAGGCGCTGACCCGTCTGGCCAACGAGATGTTCCGGGCACTGCCCAACGGCACCCCGTCGCCCACGCCCACGCCCGCAACGCCGCCGCCGCCGTCCGGCTTCGCCTTGCCGGCGGGCATCGGGCGGCCTCTCGCTTCCTCGCCGTTGCCGGAAATCCCGCCGCTTTCGGCGGGCGTGCCGGGTGAGGCCGAGTTGCTGGCCCTGATCGCCCAGGCCTTGCCGGCCCCTGCCGCTCAGCCCCAGGCGCCATCCGCGTCGCCGTCCTTCTATTTCATTGAGCAAGGGGCGCCGGTATCGGCCCCCGCCGCCCATCCCGCCTTCGACGTCCAGGCGGTGCGCAGTGATTTCCCCATTCTGAATGAACGGGTGGATGGCCGCCCGCTGGTGTGGCTGGACAACGCCGCCACCACCCAGAAGCCGCGCGCGGTGATCGAGCGGCTGGCCTATTTCTACGAGCACGAGAATTCCAACATCCACCGCGCCGCCCACCAATTGGCGGCGCGCGCCACCGATGCCTATGAGGCCGCGCGTGAGACGGTCCGCACCTTCATCAATGCCGGCTCGGTGGACGAAATCGTCTTCGTGCGCGGCACCACCGAGGCCATCAATCTGGTGGCCCAATCCTGGGGCCGTAAGAATATCGGCCCCGGTGACGAGATCGTCATCACCTGGCTGGAGCACCACGCCAATATCGTTCCCTGGCAGCGCCTGTGCGCTGAGACCGGGGCCAAGTTGCGGGTGGTGCCGGTGGATGATCGCGGCCAGGTGTTGCTGGACGAATACCAGCGCATGCTGACCGCGCGCACCAAGCTGGTGTCGTTCACCCAGGTCTCCAACGCCCTGGGGACGGTGACGCCCGCCCGCCAGATGGTGGAGATGGCGCACCGCGTGGGTGCCCATGTGCTGGTGGATGGTGCCCAATCGGTCAGCCACATGCCCACCGATGTCCAGGCGTTGGATTGCGATTGGTTCGTGTTCTCCGGCCATAAGGTGTTCGGCCCCACCGGCATCGGCGCCCTATACGGCAAAGCCGCCGTGTTGGACGCCATGCCGCCGTGGCAGGGCGGCGGCAACATGATCAAGGACGTCACCTTCGAGCACATTGAATACCACGCCGCTCCATCGCGCTTCGAGGCCGGCACCGGTAACATCGCCGATGCGGTGGGCTTGGGCGCGGCGCTGGATTATTTGCAGCGCATCGGCATGGAAAACGTGGCGCGGCACGAACACGATCTGCTGGCCTATGCCACGCTGGGCCTGAAGAACATCGCCGGTTTGCGCATCATCGGCAATGCGGCGGAAAAGGCCGGTGTGCTGTCCTTTATTCTGGACGGCATCCCGGCGGAGCAGGTGGGTAAGGCGTTGAGCCGCGAGGGCATCGCCGTGCGCTCGGGCCATCACTGCGCCCAGCCGATCCTGCGCCGTTTCGGTCAAGAGGCAACCGTGCGGCCGTCCTTCGCGTTGTACAACAATCACGCCGACATCGACGCCCTGGTGGCGGCGGTTCAGCGCATTCGCAGCGGTACGCCGCTGCTTTAACTGGGGAGGGGCCGCCATGCTTCGTGCCACCCGTTTGACCCTGATTGCCGGTGGCGCGCTTGATGGCCCCCTTACCGATGCCTTGTGGGCACGGCTGCGTCAGGAAGCCAAGGAGGCCTATGCCCGCGCTCCCATGCTGGCGCCGCTATTCGTGGATTCCATCATCAACCAGCCGTCCTTCGAGGCGGCGGTGTTTCACCGCATCGCCTCGCGGCTGAAAAGCGAAGTGGTCGGGCTGGGGGTGGTGGTCGAGGCGTTCAACCGCGCCGTCGAGGCTCAGCCCGCCATCGCCACCGCCCTGCGCGCCGACATCGCCGCCGTGGTGGAACGCGACCCGGCCTGCGAACGCTTCATCGAACCCTTCCTGTACTTCAAGGGCTTCCACGCCATCCAGACCCATCGTCTGGCCCATTGGCTGTGGAATAACGGCGAGCGGGACTTCTCCCTGTATCTGCAAAGCCGCTCGTCGGATGTGTTCCAGACCGACATTCACCCGGCGGCGGTTTTCGGCAACGGCGTCTTTCTGGACCACGCCACCGGGCTGGTGGTGGGCGAGACGGCGGTGGTGGAAGACGACGTCTCGTTGCTGCAGAACGTTACATTGGGCGGCACCGGCAAGGAATCCGGCGATCGCCATCCCAAGGTGCGCAAGGGCGCCATGATCGGGGCCGGCGCCAAGATCCTGGGCAATATCGAAATCGGCAGCTATGCCCGCATTGCCGCCGGTTCGGTGGTGCTGCGCGCGGTGGACGCCCATACCACCGTGGCCGGCGTGCCCGCCAAGGTGATCAAGACCGCAGGCCGCACCGAACCCGCCCACACCCTGGATCAGGTGCTGAGCGATCTGGCTTACGAGTCGTTTGATTACTCAATCTAATGATAAATCTATAAAAACACTATTTTTATAGATTGACGATTTTGCGCCATGTGGATAGGGTTTCCTCACGCCAACGGAAGGAAACCCCCATGGCCGAGCCTGCCATCCAGCCGCCCGCCAATGACGATGGGGTGGCCGAGATCGCCGTCATCGTCGGCGAGAATTTGCGCCGGTTGCGCACCCGCAACGGTTTGTCGCTGGAGCGTCTGGCCAAGGCCTCGGGCGTCAGCCGGGCCATGCTGGGGCAGGTCGAGCTGGGGCGCTCGGTGCCCACCATCAGTGTGCTGTGGAAGATTGCGCGCGCCCTGAATGTGCCGTTTTCCGCCTTCACCTCGGCGGAGGGCAACAGCACCACGGTGCTGCGGGCCCATCGCGCCAAATGGCTGAATTCGCCCAATGGCCGGTTCTCGTCGCGCGCCCTATTCCCGTTCAACGGCCCTCGGCGCGACGAATTCTACGAGCTTCGCCTGATCGCCCAGACGGTGGAGGAAGCCGAAGCCCATCCGGCCGGGACCACCGAGAATCTGGTGGTGGCCAAGGGCGTGCTGGAGGTGGTGATCGGCGCGGATTGGCATCGGCTGGAAGCCGGCGATGCCATCCATTTCCTTGCCGACCAACCCCATTCCTACCGCAATCCCGGCTGTACCGAGGCGGTGGCCTTTCTGGTGATGACCTATCCTGATCAACAGGTGTGAAGGTGGAGTTGCCGCAGCCAAGGTTAAATCAATAACACTACAAGTTAGTAGAGAGTAAGCCGATGCCCTATGACGTGGACCTTCTGACCCAGATCGGCAACACCCCCCTGGTCGAGTTGACCAACATCGACACCGGTAAATGCCGTCTGTTCGTCAAGCTGGAGAACCAGAACCCCTCGGGCTCCATCAAGGACCGCATCGCGGTTTCCATGATCGACGACGCCGAACAGTCGGGCCGCCTGAAGCCGGGCGGCAACATCGTCGAGGCCACTGCCGGCAATACCGGTCTCGCCTTGGCTCTGGTGGCGGCGCGGCGGGGCTATCACCTGACTTTGGTGATCCCCGACAAGATGAGCCGCGAGAAGATCGCCCATCTCAAGGCCATGGGGGCCGAGGTGGTGCTGACCCGCTCGGACGTGGGCAAGGGGCATCCCGAATATTACCAGGATCTGGCCGCCGATCTGGCCCGCGCCACCGGCGCCGTCTACATCGACCAGTTCAACAACCCGGCCAACCCGGCGGCCCACCAGCGCACCACCGGCCCGGAAATCTGGCGCCAGACCGGCGGCAAGGTGGATGCGGTGGTGGCTGGCGTCGGTTCGGGCGGCACCATCACCGGGCTGTCGCGCTTCTTCGCCGAAGTGTCGCCGGCCACCGAGATGGTGCTGGCCGATCCCCAAGGCTCGATCTTGGCGGAATACACACGCTCGGGCGAAATCGGCGAGGCCGGATCGTGGCTGGTGGAAGGCATCGGCGAGGATTTCATACCGCCGGTTTCCGACCTGTCGCGGGTCTCTAAGGCCTACACCATTCCCGATGGCGAAAGCTTTGGCACGGCGCGGGTGGTGCTGCGCAAGGAAGGCATCCTGGTGGGCTCGTCCTCGGGCACGCTGATCGCGGCGGCGTTGCGCTATTGCCGTGAGCAGACCGAGCCCAAGAACGTGGTCACCTTCGTCTGCGACAGCGGCAACAAATATCTGTCCAAGATGTACAACGATTTCTGGATGGAGGATCAGGGACTGATGGCGCGCGACAGCTTCGGCGATCTGCGCGACCTGATCGCGCGGCGCCATGAGGAAGGTGCCTGCGTGACGGCAAGTCCCCAAGACACCCTGTCCGCCGCCTATCAGCGCATGAAGCTGTACGACGTGTCGCAATTGCCCGTTCTGCTGGGCGATGCCTGCGTCGGCATCATCGATGAATCCGACATCCTGCTGGCGGTGGAGGAGCGCCACATCCTGTTCGATGCGCCGGTGCGCACCGCCATGGTGACCCGCATCGAAACGGTATCGCCTACCACGCCGGTGGAGCAGTTGATCCGCCTGTTCGACCGTGGCCGCGTCGCCATCGTGGTGGATGGCGACCTCTTCCTGGGCCTGATCACCCGCATCGATTTCCTCAACCATCTGCGTAGGAAGGCGGCATGACCCGTTTCTCCACCTTGGCCGTCCACGCGGGCCATCAATCCGACGCCACCGGCGCGGTGATGACCCCCATCTTCGCCAGCTCCACCTTTGCCCAGAAGGCGCCGGGCGAGCACACCGGCTGGGAATACGCCCGCTCGGGCAACCCCACCCGCGCCGCTTTCGAGCGGGCGGTGGCCGAGTTGGAAGGCGCCACCCACGCCTTCGCCTTTGCCTCCGGCCTTGCCGCCGAGGCCACCGTGCTGGAATTGCTGGAGCATGACAGCCACATCGTCGCCGCCGATGATCTGTACGGCGGCACGTGGCGCCTGTTCGAACGGGTGCGGCGGCGTTCCGCCGGTCTGTCGGTGACCTATGTGGACCCCACCGATCTTTCTGCTATCCGCGCCGCCATCACTCCGGCGACCCGGTTGATCTGGCTGGAAACCCCCACCAACCCGCTGCTGAAAGTGGCCGATTTGGCCGCCATCGCCAAGATCGGCAAGGATCGCGGGCTGATCACCGTGGCCGATTCGACGTTCGCCTCGCCCCATATCCAGCGCCCGTTGGATTTGGGCGTGGATATCGTCCTGCACTCGGCGACCAAATACCTCAACGGCCATTCCGACATGGTCGGCGGCGTGGTGGCGGTCAAGAACGACCATCTGGCCCAGCAATTGGGCTTCCTGCAGAACGCGGTGGGCGCGGTGCTCGACCCGTTCCCGGCCTTCCTCGCCTTGCGTGGCCTGAAGACCTTGGCGCTGCGCATGGAACGCCACTCGGCCAACGGTTTGGCGGTGGCGGAATGGCTGGAGGGACGGGCAGGGGTGGCCCGCGTGCTGTATCCCGGCCTGCCCAGCCACCCCCAGCACGAGGTTGCACGCCGTCAGATGAACGGCTTCGGCGGCATGATCTCGCTGGAACTGGACACCGATGCCGCCGGCGTGCGGCGCTTCCTGGCCGGATTGGGCCTGTTCACCCTGGCCGAAAGTCTGGGCGGCGTGGAAAGCCTGATCGGCCACCCGGTGACCATGAGCCACGCCTCGCTGCCGCCCGAGCGCCGCGCCCAATTGGGCATCACCGAACAATTGGTGCGCTTGTCGGTGGGCATCGAAGATGCCGAGGATCTGATCGCCGACCTTCACGCGGCGTTGGAGCGCATCTGATGCCGGGCTGCGTCACGAAATCATAGTGCTGCTTGGTCTGGGCGTAGATTAGCCGCCGGGTGTTCCAGGCGGATATGGCGATATTGTCCGAAGCGGACGAATTCCCGGGGCAGGGCGCCGGCGCGGATGGCGGTGGCGAGGCCGCTGGGGTCGCTGATGATCAGGCCGCCCACCACCTCGATGCCGTAATGATACAGCCGGGGCGTCAGCGGCGCGGCGGGGCCGGCCAGGGCCACGCGGGAGCCGTGGGCCAAGCGCAGGATGCGCGGCAGCGTCCGGTTGATGATGGTGGAGGATGCCACCACGGCGGCGGCGCAGCCGGGCAGCAGGGTGTCCATGGCGATGGTGGGGTACTCGCCGGGACGGGGTTCGGTCTCGATCACCTGGGGGTTGGTCAGGGCATCGGCGAGGCCGGGGAAGGCGCCGATGACCACGACGCGGCCATCCTCGTGACCGAAGATTTCGGCGCCGTTGCCCATTTCGCCGTCCAGATCGAAGCGGTTGTAATGGGCGTTGATGGCGGCGATGCCCAGGGCCATTTCCAGCGGGTCCCAGGACTGGGATAGCTGGGCCAATTGGCGCAGGCTTTTGCGCTTGAGCTGGGGCAGGCGGGGCAGCAATTCCTTGGCGCTGCGGGGCAGATAGGCCAACCCGACGCCGGCGGGGCCTTGCACCATCAGCCAGCGCGGGCCGCAGACGATGTCGCGCACTTCGTCATTGGCGACGCCCAGGGCAAGGTCGGAATATAGCCGCTCCGGTCCCCACCATTGCCACAGGGAGCGCATGTTGGGGGCGATGATGGTGCCGCGTTGGCCGGCGAAGTTCAGCCATTGCTGTAAATCGCCGCCGGAAATGGAGGTGATCACCGGCATGCCCTCGGACACGCCTTCTTCGATGGTTGCCAGCATTTCCTTGGCCGCCGCCTCGAAGGCGCTGAACCGGCTGATTACCACCAGATCGGCATCGTCGCGCATGGCCCGGCGCAGGCTGCGGGCGGCGTGGTCCATGGCATCGGCGGCGGACATCTTGCCGCTGGCGATGTCCAGGCATTGCAGGGATTCGAACTGGACCGAGCCGCCCACGTTGAAGCCACGGTCGCGCAAGGTCAGGGCGAATTTCGCCAGCAGATCGTCCACCGGCGCCGTGGGCTCGTGAATGACGACGCCTGGGTGAATCCACGGGGCTTTGGTCGGCTCGAACATGCTATGGCGCCATCATGGAGGAATTCCGGGTTGTGGCCCGTCAACAGTGCCGTGATTTTCCCCACGCGGCAATAGAACTTCCAGCAAGGGTGTGGGTGTCTTAATTGACCTTGAAGCCGTATTTGGCGAAGACGCCCTTGGCTTGGTTGGTGCGGATGAACTCCAGCAGCGCCTTGGCCCCAGGGGTTTCCTTGCCGGTGATCAGGGCGAAGGGATAGACGATGGGGTCGTGCATGGCATCGGGGAATACGCCGACCACCTTGACCTTCTTGGTCACGGCGGCGTCGGTGGCGTAGACCACGCCCAGGGGGACCTCGCCCCGTTCCACGAAGGCCAGGGCGGCGCGCACGGAATCGGCGGCGGCGATCTTGGGCGCTACCGCTTGCCACTGGCCGGCGCGCTCCATGGCCTGCTTGAAGTACAGGCCCACCGGCACGCTGTCGGGGTTGCCGGTGGCGATGCGGCCATCACCGGCCAGGGCGGCGATGTTGGTCTTGGGGCTCAGTTCCACCTTGTCCAGTTTGGACTCCAGCGGCGCCACCAGCACCAGGGTGTTGCCCAGCAGATTGAAGCGGGTGTCCGGGTTGATCAGCTTTTGGCTGGCCAGATAATCCATCCATTTCAGATCGGCGGAAGCGAACACCTGGGCGGGAGCACCCTGTTCGACTTGCTTGGCCAGCGCCGACGAGGCGGCGTAGGACGCTTTCAGCGTGTGTCCGGTCTTGGTGGTGAATTGCTCGCCGATCTCGTTCAAGGCGTTGGTCAGCGACGCGGCGGCGAAGACAAGGACGTCCTCGGCGTGGGCGGTCATGGCCGACAAGCCCATGGCAAGGCCGGCGGCGGCCCCCAGAAAACGCTTCAACATGCGGGTGTCTCCCCTGGTGGTCATGCGGGCGGTGACCTTGACGTTATGTAGTAAATGTATATAGCGTCAAGCCCTCAAAGACGAATGGGGATAACGCATGTCCGACGGCAAGGTTGAAGCGATGCTGGCGTTGCGGCGCGAGGGTCGGCCCTTGGTGGGCCGCGACCGGATCGAGCTGCTGGCCGCCGTCGCCACCCATGGCAGCATCACCAAGGCGGCCAAGGCCGTGGGCCTTAGCTACAAGGCGGCGTGGGATGCGTTGAATGCGGTCAACAATCTTCTGCCCCGCCCGGCTATCCTCAGTCAGGCCGGCGGGCGGCGGGGCGGCGGTGCAGTGGTCACCGAAGACGGCCACGCCCTGATTGCCGCCTTCCGCATGCTGGAAGAGCGCCTGGGCCGCGTGGCGGCAACATTGGCCGGCGACGGTGCCGGCACCTGCGATCCCCTTGCCCTGCTCTGGAGCCTTGGCATGAAAACCAGTGCCCGCAACGTGTTCCGCTGCACCGTGTCCGAGATCAAATGCGGCGCGGTCAATGCCGAGGTGATCCTGCGCCTGTCGGCGACTTCCACCCTGGCCGCAATCATTACCGAGGAAAGCCTGAACGATCTGGGCATCGCCCTGGGCCGCGAGGTGGTGGCGCTGGTGAAATCGTCCTTCGTCATGCTGGCGCCGGGCGACGAACCCTTGCGCATCTCTGCCCGCAACCGCATCGCCGGCACGGTGACCCATCGCGAAGACGGCGCCGTCAGCACGGAATTCACCCTGGATATCGGCGACGGCAAAAGCATCACCGCAATGGTCACCCGCGACGGCGCCGAAGAAATGGGCCTGAAACCGGGCGACCGCGCCACCGCCTTGTTCAAGGCGTCTCACGTCATCCTGGCGGTGGACTGACGCAGGCGCCCGCCCCGTCACTTATGCTTGCTGAACAAATCCAGCGCCTTGCACAGCAACTCGCCGATGGGGCGCGGTTTGGGCGGGGACAGGGATTCGGCTAGGTAATCGGCCACCGCTTTCGCCGGGTCGGTCTCGGCGGTCATCACGGCGGCGATGCCGCGTTTTTCCATGTGCTTCAGGAAACCTTCGCCCGCCGAATGGGCGATCAGGGCGTTGATGCCGTCCAGCGGGTGAGGGCGGTCGTGTTCGAAATAGTGGAAGACCATCTCGGACTCCAACTCCACCCGTGACGGCGCACTGACGCTGCCATCTTCGCTGACGTCGAACAGCAGCCATTTGCGGGCGCGGCCGGCATGGCCGCTGACTTTGGTGTAATCGGAACTGGCGACGGCGACCCGCATTGCCCAAAATCTCCTCAGATGGCATTCTGTGCCCATGAAACACGCATTCTTGTGTCGGGGGCAAGGGGTGTAACAGGGCGTGTGCCCTCGGCTCTCGATTCCCTCGCGGAATTAGGGCATTGTGTATCTGGTCTTTATATTCCCACGATGGTTCAGGCTTCAAAGGAGGACGCTCGCGTGCCCATTCGCATCCTGATCGCCGAGGACCAGCTGCTCGTGCGCCAGGGACTCGCTGCCCTGTTGAAGGCCGAGGACATCGAGATCGTCGGAGAAGCCGAGGACGGCCAAGCCGCCGTCGATATTGCCCGTGCGCTCAAGCCCGACATCGTCCTCATGGATCTGTCCATGCCCATCCTGGACGGGGTCGAGGCCACGCGGCGGATCAAGCGGGCGTTCCCGCAAATCCGCGTCCTCATCCTGACCATCGCCAATTGCGAACGCCGGGTGGCCGAGGCTCTGGCCGCCGGCGCCGACGGCTATGCCTTGAAGAAGCTGGGTCATGACGAACTGATGGCCGCCATCGGCTCGGTGCGGGCCGGCAAGCAATATCTGGGGCCGGGGCTTAACCAAGAGCAGGTGCGCGAGTTCCTGGATGGTGCCGACACCTCCAACGTGGCGCTGACGGCGCGCGAACGCGAAGTCCTGCGGCTGATCGCCCAGGGGCTGAAGAACCGCGAGATCGCCGACACCCTGTCCATCGCCATCAAGACGGTGGAAACCCATCGCACCAAGATCATGCAGAAGCTGGACCTGCATAATTCCGCCGATCTGGCGACCTACGCCATCCGCCGCGGCCTCATCGAGTAGTTCCTTCGAACGAGATCGTAGTTCCAAGGGTGGGCTCGCGCGATGGCGCCACCCCTGGTATTACCTAGGGGCTGTCGTGGCCCGGCGGCGTGTGTGAAAGGGCAACTGGTGGATCAAGGGCGGCTGAAAATGGGTGCACCACCGCCGAAGGCAAGTTCCTCGGGCGCGGTGGCGGGTTTCAGTCTGCTGATCCTGGTCCTGTGTGCCATCTGGGCCAATAATTTCCTGCTGTTTCATACCTTGGCCGAGATGTTCTCGGTGGTGGTCGGCTTTGCCGCCTGTGTGGTCGCGTGGTACTCGCGCGACTGGATCGGCCGCAATTACCTGCTGCTGTTGGGTTTGAGCAATTTGTTCGTCGGCGGTGTGGATACCATCCACACCCTTGGCTACAAAGGCCTGAACATCTTCGAAAATCACGGTGGCAATTTGTCCACCCAATTGTGGCTGTCCGCCCGCCTGATCGAAGGTGTCAGCCTGCTGGTGGCGGTATGGTCGCCGCAGCGCCAGTTCCGTGTGGAAGTGGTTCTCACCGTGCTGTCGCTGGTCACCGTGGCCCTGGTGGGGTCGGCATTTGCCGACGTGTGGCCGCTTACCTTCATTGAGGGCCAGGGCGTCACCTCGTTCAAGATGGGGTTTGAATTGGTGCTGGCCGGGCTGTTCCTGGTGGTGCTGATCCGCCTGCGCCGCCGCGCCACGGATTTCGATCCGCAGATTTATACGCTTCTGGTCCTATGCGTTGCCGCCAAGATCCTCACCGAGCTGTCCTTCTCGGGCTATTCCGACCTTTATGGTTTGGCGAATTTCATTGGCCACGGGCTCAAGATTATCAGCGCGTGGCTGTTCCTCAAGGCGGTGGTCGATAGCGGCCTGCGCCGCCCGCAATCCCTGATCTTCGGAGCCATGGAGCGGGAAAAGGCCTTGTCCGACGAGGTCTCGCGCCACGCCACCACTCTGGATGCCGTGCTGTACGCCACCGTTGACCCGGTCATCATGTTCGACGCGTCGGGCCGCATCCGTTTCCTCAGCCGGGCCGGTGAGCAATTTTTCGGTCGCACCAGCCGGGAATTGGCCGCGCGCACGTGGCGCGAAGGCGGCCTGCCCGAGGATATCATGGTGCCGCTGGAACGGCTGAGCTATGCCGTGCTGGACCAAGCCGCGCCCATGACCGAGGAAATCATGCTGTCGGCGCGACGGGGCTGTACCTGCCTGGAATTGCAGGTCTCACCGGTGGCGGGTGAGAACGGCCCAGGGGCGGTGGTGGCCTGTATCCGCGACGTCACCGTGCGCAAGGCCATGGAGGAGGATCTCAAATCCTCGCTCAACGACAACCGCGTGCTGATGATGGAAGTCCATCACCGGGTGAAGAACAATTTGCAGATCGTCTCGTCCATCCTGCAGATGCAGGGCTGGCGCATGACCGATCCCGCCCTGCGCCGCAAATTCGAGGAAGCCTGTGGCCGTATCCTGTCCTTGGCCAAGGTGCATGAGCTGCTTTACACCCAGGAAAGCGTCTCCTCGGTGGATTTCGTGCTGTATGTGCGCACCCTATGCGGCGATCTGTTCCGTATGTACGGCGTGCGCGAGGACTGGGTCCGCCTGGAGGTCGAAGCCGGCAGCCTGCCTTTGGCCGTGGACCGGGCCGAGCCCCTGGCGCTGATTGTTCACGAACTGGTCAGCGATGCGCTGAAGCACGCCTTTTCCCAGCAAGGCGGCTGCCTCACTATCCGTATGGCCGCCATTGGCCGGGACGAGGGCTCGCTGGTGGTGGCCGATGACGGCACCAACGTCGCCCGCCAATTGGATTTCGGTGCCGAAGGCGCGTCCTTGGGACTGCGCATGGTGGGCGTGCTGGTCAAGCAAATCCACGGCAGCGTGGAAGTCCGCCGCGCCGCCGGCACCGAAGTGGAAGTCCGCTTCCCCTTAGGCGAAATCGCCCCGGTGGAGTTGGAGTGGGCGGAGGCTTGAGTCCCAACGTATGGCGAAAGCAAAATGGGACACGAATGAACACAAATAAACACGAATAAAGTAAATGGGATGGAAGAACTGTCCCGCTGAATTAGAATTCGTGTTTATCCGTGTTCATTCGTGTAAAAAACTTCCCCCGAACTCCCCTACACCTTCTCCAACGCCTTACGCCCGGTCATGCCCGCCACCAAGGCGACGCGGGCGGCTTCGGTGCGGTTGGCGACGCCCAGTTTGCGGAACATGTTGCGCAGATGGGCCTTCACGGTCACTTCCTGAAGCGTCAGCGCGCGGGCGATCACCTTGTTGGGGGCGCCGTCCACGATCATGTCCAGAATGTCGCGTTCGCGCGGGGTCAAACTCGACAGCGGCGAGCCGGGGGCGATGGACGGGGTGGAGGCAGAGGCAGACGTGGTGCCAACGGTGTCGCGGTGCTCGAACAGGAAGGGCGGGATGTACTTTTCGCCCGACAGCACCAGACGCAGCACGCCGATGATGGTCTCGCCCCGCATGGTCTTGGGGACGAAGCCGCAGGCGCCGTTCTCGATGGCCTGGAAGGCGTCTTCGGGCTTGGTGGAGCCCGACAGGATGACGATGGGCAAATCGGGGAATTCGCGGCGCAGGGTGGCAAGGCCGCCCAGCCCGTCCATGCCCGGCATGTATAGGTCCAAGATGGCCATGCCCAGATCGGTGGCGGCACGGGCCGCCGTCAGGGCCTCCTCGAAGCTGGACGCCTCAAGCACCTTTGTGCCGGGCTCCAGGCGCTCCAGGAAGGGCACCAACCCGTCTCGCACCATGGCATGGTCGTCGGCGAGCAGGATCTGCATGGTCACACTTCCTCTTTTTCTAGGGTTTCGATGTGATCGAGGCGGGACAAATGGTCGCGTAAATCCTGCAACTGGAACGGTTTGGACAGCATGGCCACCACGTTGGCGCCCAACTCGGTGACATGACTTTCTTTCAGATGGCCGGTGACCACGATGACCGGCGTGCCGGGCTGCAACTCGTCCAGCCGGGCGATCAGTTCGTGGCCGTCCATGCGCGGCATGCGGATGTCGGTGATGACCGCGTGATAGACGTGAGTCTGGCACTTGTCCAGGGCTTCCATTCCGTCATAGGCGGTGTCCACCACATAGCCCTGACGTTCCAGGAATTCCGACACCATCATCACCGACAGCGCTTCGTCATCCACCAGCAGCAGGCGGTGTTCCTCGGTGAAATCGTCCTCGTCGTCAGGCGTGCCGGTCCAGCGCATGTCGGGCATTTCGGGGGCGGGAGGCGGCGTTTCCACGGTGTCGGACGGGGCCAATTCGGGTATTTCGATGGTGAATTCGGCGCCGCGTTCCAGATTGCGGAAGGTCAGGCTGCCGCCCATTTCGGCGCAGATGCCCCGGCTGATGGACAGGCCCAGGCCGCAGCCGCGGCCTTCGTCCTTGGTGGTGAAGAACGGCTCGAAGATATGATGGCCGGCGGTGTCCAGCACGCCGGTGCCGTCATCGCTGAGGCGGATGCGCAAGCGGCCATTTTCGGCGGTGCAGGCGATGGTGATGGTGCCGCCCGTATTGCCGTCACGGGCGAAGCGCTCGCGGATGGAATCGCGGGCGTTGTTCAACAGGTTCAGCAGCACCTGCTCCAGCCGGACCTGATGGCCCATGGCGTTGCGGTGGCCCAATAGGCCTCGGCGCACCAGGGCGATGCCTTCCACCTGCAGCAATGGTTCCATCATGCGGATGGCGGCGTCCAGCGCGCCTTGGGGCCGGAACGGGCGTTTGCCTGAATTGTCGCGCCGGCTGATGGTGCGCATGTGGCTGACCATCTCGGTCAGGCGGTCCACTTGGGTCAGGATGTTGGTGCATCGCTTGCCGATTCGGGTGGGGTCCAGGGCGCCGTCGCTCAAATCCATGCGCAATGCCTCGGACGCCAAGCGGATGACGTGGAGGCATTGGTTGAATTCGTGGGCGATGCTGGCGGCCATCTCGCCCAAGGTGGCTAGCCGGGCCGAATGCATGAGTTGAAGGTCCAGCGCCCGGCGCGGGGTCAGGTCGCTGACCACCAATGCCACGCCAGCCGAGTTGCCGGCGCCGTCCACCATGCGGGCGATGCCGGCCTGGGCGGGGAAATGGCTGCCGCTCCAGGTGGCGCCCTCAAGCTCGATCTCGGTGATTTCGGAATCCATGGCGGCGCGGATGCCGGGACCCAGCAGGCGCTCCACCGGCGTGCCGGGCAGCACCGCGTCGCTCCATTGGAACAGGGTCTGGGCGGCGGGGTTGCCGTAGATGACGCGGCCATTGCGGTCCACCGCCAGCACCGCGCTGCCGATCTGCCCCAGCAGCAAGGCCTGCAGGCGGATGCGCTCTTCCGCATCCCAGCGCTGGGTCAGGTCTTCGATGGTGACCAGCAGGCGGCCATCGGCGTTGCGCACGGGCGTCACCCGCATTTGGCCGCGCACCACGGTGCCATCGGAGCTGACGAAGCGGTGCGTGCCGGCGCTCCACGGCGCGGCGTTGTCATCGGGGTGCAGGATGCCTTCCCAGCCCAACTCGGCCAGATGGTCCAGCGGGTGGCCCAAGGCGGTGCGGAAGGCGCGGTTCACCGCCAGCGGGCGCTTGGCGGCATCCAGCAACACCATCATGGAGGGAGCGGATTCGAAGACGTCGCGGAAGGTGTCTTCGTGCACCCGATAACTTTGCTGCGTCTTGTTGAAATCGGTGATGTTGGAAAAGATGGTGGCGCGGCATGACTCGCCCATATCCAGCGTGCGGGCCAGGAACACTTGGCCGTCGGTCATGCGGAAGGACCGCAGGCCGGGGATTTCCCCGCGCAGGCGGCACATGGTCTCGATGGTCTGGGCGCTGTCCAGGCCGGGCAGCGGGGTGACCCGTCCGGATTCCACCAGGGCGGTGACGATCTGGTAGCCGGTGGGACGCTGCCATTCGGCCAGCTGGGGCAGGTAATTGCCCAAGAAGCCCGATTGTTCGACCAGCCGGTCTTCGGCATCCCACAGGGCGTAGCCCTCGATGATCCGTTCGTGGTGGAGCACGCGCCAGGGGGATTGAGCTGCCGGCGCGGGGCGGTTGAGGCCCAAAAGGGCGGTCATGGCGGTGGCGATACGGTCCAGCATGCGTCGCTTATGCTTTCCGTTCCGCTTACACCCAAACGGTTCGTCGGCCGCGTTGCGGTCGGCGTCTCCGGCCATGAATAATCCCCCCCTAACCTTCAGCGAGAGGGATTATGGCATTAGTTCCAGGGGGGCGGAAGTCGGCGGAAGGTATGCTGTAAAGCAGATGTTAAAATGCCTCGCTGTCAACCAGGAGGCGCATGGCCTGAAGGCGGTTCTGGACGCCCAATTTGCGGAAGACGTTGCCCAGATGGGACTTCACCGTCACTTCGCTGACCTCCAGGCGGTTGGCGATCACCTTGTTGGGCAGGCCTTCGCGCAGCAGCCGCAGGATGTCGCGTTCGCGCGGCGTCAGCTTGCCGATCAGATCGCCGCCTTCATCACCATCGGCCTTGTTGCGCTCCACCATCATGGCGGGGATGAAGCGTTCGCCTGACAGCACCAATTGCAGCGCCGACACCATGGCGGCGCCCGACAGGTGCTTGGGGATGAAGCCGTCGGCACCCAGCCGGATGGCTTCCAGCACGTGGTCACGGTCGGCCACTGCAGATAGCATGACACAGCGCATCTGGGGGTACATCTGGCGCAGCGTGACCAAGCCTTGGAAGCCGCTCATGCCGGGCATCTTGAGGTCCAGAATGACAAGGTCCGCCGGTCCGTCCTTCACCAGCGCCAGAACGTCGGGAAGGCTGCCGGCTTCCTGCACAATTGCGTCCGCAGCAATGCGTTCCACGAAAGGCCGCAGGCCTTCCCGGATCATCACATGGTCGTCCGCAAGAATGATGCGCATACGCAGGCTCTCCTTCTTATTATCTTTCGTAGCGCTGTTCCGGGGTTGAATTCAAGCCCTGATCGCCGATACGGGTATTTGGCGGGTAACTTTATTCGGCAAGCGCATTAGGCGAGCAACTCATCCAACTCCTGCGCTATTTGCTCAAGCCCCACCGGTTTATTGATGACCATTACCGCACCGGCGGTGACGGCCCGGCGGGCTTCGTCGCCTTGCGCGGCCGTGACGGCGATGATAGCCAGATCGGGGGCGCGGGCGTGCAAGTTTTCGATAAGCTGCCAGCCGTCGCCCTCAGCCATGTGCAAATCGGTGACCACCGCATCGCACGGCGCCTGCTCGAACAGCCGCAACGCTTCGCTGCCGCCGCCGGCCACCCGCACGTGCCAGCCTTGGCCGGCAAGGTAATCGCCGATTTCGCGGGCGGCTTCGGTCTCGTCATCCACCACCAGCACGGATCGCCGGGCCACGGCAACGGGCAGGCGGATGGTCACGCTGGTGCCGGGCGAGGCCTCGTCGAAGCTGACGCTGCCGCCCATTTCAGCGATGATGCCCAGAGCCACGGTCAGGCCGATGCCGGTCATGGCACGGGGGCGTGGCGAGTCCAAGGCGGCGCGAAGCTCGGGCGGGAAGCCGGGGCCGTTATCTGCCACCACGATGATGACGCCGCCATCGCCGCCGCTGCATGAAACACGCAGTGTTCCTGTTGTTCCGTTGCCGCTCAGCGCCTGGGCGGCCATGGCATCGGTGGCGTTCATCAGCAGATGGGTAATGGCCATTTCCAGGCGCACGCCGTGGCCGGTGACAGCCGGCGTGGCAAGGTCGGCATGCCAGCGCAGGCGGATGGATTGTGACCGCAAACGCGGCAGTGCCAGGGACAAAGCGTGGCGTATCACCGCCACCGGCTGGACCGGGCGCGGTGGTTCCTGCGGGCGGCGGGTGCCAGCCAACAGGGCATCGATCATGCCCTGCATGCGCCGGGTCTGGTCCACTGCCGTGTTCAGGCTGCGGCGGATGCGGTCGGGGTCGGCCCGGTGGTGGTTCAGGGCGTCCAGCGCGGCTTCGGCGGTCAGGCGGATGATGTTGAGCGGCTGGCCGAAATCATGGCCCAGCGAGGCGGTCATCTCCCCCACCTGCCACAGCCGGCCCATGCGGGCGGCGCGCAGATCGCCGGCAGCGGGCGTGCTGACGGCAGCCGGCGGCCCGCGTCTGGGGGGCAAGGGCTCGCGGCTGCCCAGCAGCCACGCCGCCACCAAGCTCAAGCCGGCGAACAGGGCGGTCAGCGGCAGGACGGACAGCGCCCCGGCATCGGCCAGCCAGCTGGGATTGCTGAAGGCCACGGCGAAATGGGCGGTGCCCACGGACAGAGGAGCCCATACATGGGGGTGGTTTGGATCGTGGGGACCCGGCGGCCATTGTCCCACGGTCATGCCATTCAGGGTGAATTCGAAGCGCAGGGGCAGATGGTCGATTTCGCGCATGGTCTCGTGCAGCAGATCGTTCATATCCACCAGGGCCACCAAAGCGGCACGTTCGCCTTTGCCAGGGGCGGGCAGAGTCAAAGCCAGCGAGGCCACCTCGCGATAGGTCTCCGGCACACCGGCTGCCGGATTGGAATCGGCCATGCGGCCCAGCAAAGCGGTCAAGGCGGGGTCGTGGCGATAGTCGAACTGGGTCATAACCGCCGACCCCAACAGCATGCGCGGGGCCTCTCCCGGCGCGGGCACATAGCCCAGCCAGCGCACCGGCGAAAATTCATGGCGGCGCGCCATCAGGTAATCGGTCACCGTGTTTGCGTTGGGACCGTCGGCAGAGGCGATCAGCAGATTCACCATGGACAATTCGCGGTGCAGGCTGGACATGCTTTCCTGCATTTCGCGCAGCTCGAACGCGCGGTAGTCCTCGATTTTCTGAATGTGGCGGTCCCATTGGCGATGGGCTGCCAACCCGGTCACCGCCAGGGTTGCCAGCAGCAACACGACGGCGACCGTATGGCGCGGACAGAGCCGGATTATGCCGGGCATGACGTCTCCTTCCGTGCCGCCAGCAATCTGTCCACTTCGTTGGCCAATTGGTCGAGCGCCAGGGGCTTGCGCAGGATCACCGCGCCGGCCATGGGCGGTTCAACGGGCACCGGGCCGCCGGTCATCAGCACGGCGGGCAGATGGGGGGCGCGGTTGCGCAGGCGCTCCAGCAGGGCGGCGCCTTCCATTCCAGGCATGCGCATGTCGGTGATAATCATGTCCAGCCGGTGTTCCCGCGCAAGGTCCAGGGCCGGGCCGGGGCCGGTGGCGGTGACCACCTCGAAGCCGCGGCCTTGCAGGAATTCGGCGATGCATTCCACCGCCAAAGCCTCGTCATCCACCACCAGGATGCGCCCGCGCGGACCGCCCTGGACCGGGGCGGGGGCGCAGATGGCATGCGGCAAATGGGTCCCGGCGTGGTCCTCGGAATTGCCGGTGGCGCGGTGCAGGGGCAACGACACGGTGAAGCAGGCGCCGCCGCCCACATTGCGGCCTTGGATATGGCCCGCCATGCCGGCGACGATATTGGCGCTGATGGACAGGCCCAATCCGGTGCCGGCGCCATCGGCTTTGGTGGTGAAGAAGGGGTCGAACACGGTGGGCCACAAATGCTCGGGGATGCCGCCGCCATTATCCGTGACCATCAATTGCGCCCAGCCGTTTTCGGCGGTCAGGCGCAGTTCGACCCGGCCTTGGCCGCTGGGGCAATGGGTGCGCACGGCGTCGCGGGCATTGGCCAGCAGGTTCAGCACCACCTGCTCGATCTGGTTGGGATGGCCCGAGACGTCGGGGCAGGACGCCTCCAGATCGGTCACCAGGGCGATGGCGTCCAATTGGTAATGGGGCGACAGCAGCCGGGCCGCCGATTGCACCACGGGGGCCAGGGCGAAGGATCGCTTGGGGCCGGTTTCGGTGCGGCTGAACGAACGCAGATGGTTGACAATTTCGGCCATGCGGGCCACTTGGCCGCAAATGGTGGACAGCTTGCGCTGTAGTTTGTCAGGCGCCATGGTGCTGTCGCCATGACCTTGCAGGCAGCTTTCCGCCGACATGCGGATGATGGACAGCGGCTGGTTCAACTCATGGGCCACTTCCGAGGCGATTTGGCCCAATGTGGCCAGCTTGGCCGCCTGGACTAATTGCTCCTCGGCGCGCTTTTGTTGGGTCAGGTCGATCAGCGAGCCGATGAAGCCGGCGATGGCGCCGTCGGTGCCGCGGAAAACGCCCTTGAACACGTTCAGCCGGCGGATGCTGCCATCACCCCATTTCATGGTGGTTTCATAGCTTTGCACGGCAGCCGGATTGTCCAGGATTTCCTGGTCGGCGCGGGCGTATTCCTCGGCCTTTTCGGGCGGCATGACCTCGTACAGGGTGCGCCCGACGATCTTGTCAATGGGCAGGCCCAGGGCCTCGGAGAATTTGGTGTTGCAGCCCAGATAGCGGCCGTCGCAGCCCTTGAAGAAGACCGGCAGGGGCAGGGCGTCGATCAGGGTCTGCTCGAAGGCCAGCTCGCGCCGCAGGGCTTCCTCGATGCGCTTGCGCGGGCTGACGTCGCGGCGGATGGCGACCCGTCCGCCATCGGCGGTGCGGCGTTCGACGATTTCCAGGCAACGGCCATCGGACAGGCGCTGTTCGAATGTGCCGGTGGCGGCGGCGTGGCAGGTCATGCGGTCCCGCACCCATTCCTCCGCCTGATCGGGGGAAACGCCGTAATACTGGCCGCGCAGCGCGCTGGCCCGCAGCAATTCGGTGAAGGTGACGCCGGGGCGGATCATGTCGGAAATGGTGGGGTAAAGATCGCGGTAGCGGCTGTTGAAGCGCAGCAGGCGGTCTTCGGCATCGAACAGCGAGAAGGCGTCGTCGCTGCTTTCCAGGGCGTCGGCCAACAGACGTTCGGTGGCGCGCAGCTGTTCTTCGCTGGCAGCCAGGGCTTCTTCCGATTGGCGGTGTTCGGTGATGTCCAGCCAGGCACCCACCACTTCCTTGGGCTGGCCGTCCTCGCCCCGGATCAGCTTGATCTCATCGCGGGTCCAGCGGTAGCCGCCATCGGCGTGGCGGAAGCGGTATTTCCATGATGCATGGCCCCGTTCCAGCAAGGCCGGCCGTGCGCTTTCCATATGGGCGAAATCATCGGGGTGAAGGTGCGTACGCCAGAAATTGGGAATGCGCAGGAAATCCTCGGGGGCGTGGCCGGTCATGTCGCGGACGTTTGGGCTGATGAAGGTGACCGTCATGTTGGCGTCCCAAGTGGCGGCGTAGACCACCGCCGGAGCCTCCAACAGCAACTGGGCCAGCCGCTGTTGTCCCTCGCAGCCGCAGCCGCAAAGGAACGCTTTGATCCGCTTGAAAATCCCCCAACCCGCCATGCCGCCATCCCTTTCACGCATGCGGCGCATTGTCCCCCGGTATGACCTTCGGAAGCAATCAAACTAGCGGAGGGTATACTTCGAACGGAGGAGGGGACATAGACTATTGGTGCGCTAGTAGGGAGGTGGCCGCTTCGGTTAAATTTGCTGAAACGGGAGGACAATAACAAATGAACCCCAAGATCAGCGGCAAGCGGCGAAAGGCGCTGCCGATGACGTTGGAATTGATCGGCGTGCTTGAATACCGGCGGGTATTGTTCAAGCGCCAATTCGGTCGGCTTCCACGTCCCGGCGAACCTTTATTCTTCGATCCTCAACATAGCGAGCCCCGGCGCATGCCGCCCGAGGCTCGGCGCGAGGCCCTGGCGAACGTGCTGGCCCTGGCCGGACTGTCCGAGCAAGCGGCAGCCGATTTCGTCACGCATTGGTGACGGCGGCTTCTAAGACAAGGGAGGGTAAGCTTATAGTAGTACAAGGCGTATCGCTATTGCTCGGAACGACAAAATGATACGTACTGTATTATAGGCGCGGTAAATGGATGGTTAGCCGCGGCAAGACGGCGGTTTGCCTATTACGGCAGCCCAAGGGATCGTTTGGTGCATACGGGACGGAATTTCAGCAAGTTTTCCGGATATACCCCTGTGCGCCGCTACCTTTTTGCGGTTCTTATCTTTTTTATCGCTCTGATTATCCGCTTGTTCGCATTGCCGGTCGAGGCAGGATTGGCTTTCGTCACGATGTTCCCCGCCGTCGCGATCGCGGCGCTTTTTTTCGGAATTGGGCCGGGCCTGATGGTGTTGCTGCTCGGCGGAGTGGTTGGATTCTACGCTTTCATGCCGCCGTTTTTGGCGTTCAAATTTTCATCTGTTGAATTCGCCGCTCTGGCCATGTTCTTCACATCAGGCGTGATCGTTTGCCTGATTGTAAATCAGATGCATAGGGCGCGGATCGCCCTAGCGGCCAGCGAGGCCAATTTACGGGCGGTGATGAATGCTGTTCCTGCAGCCATCTGGATTGCCCCCTCGCCTTCGGGTGCCGATATTCACGGAAACAGATTCGCGAATGACCTGCTTGGTATCGAGGAGGGGGTAAATGCGTCCATGTCCGCTCCGAAATCCCCATGCGTGAACCTCTCCATCATTCACGATGGAGTAGTGCTGCGGGCCGAGGAGATGCCACTTCAGCGTGCCGCCAAAGGCGAGACGATCAGCGGATATGAATTTGATATTCAATTCGAAGGGGGGCGTTGCTGCTCACTGTTTGGGCATGCCGTGCCGCTGCGGGATCAGGGTGGGCATACCTCTGGCGCGGTCGCGGCTTTTATTGACGTGACCGGCATGCGCGAGGCCGCCAGTGCATTGCGTGCAGTTGAAAAGCGATTGCTGCTTTCCATCGAATCGGCCCCCGCCGGTATTGCCATGTTTGACCGTAACATGCGCTACATCGCGGTAAGCCGGCGATTTGCCGAAGATTACAGAGTCGACTTCGATGGACTTCTCGGCCGCAGTCATTACGAGGTTTTCCCTGAGATGTCAGAGCAGTGGCGCGACGTTCACCGCCGCTGCCTCGATGGCGCCACGGAACGATGCGTCGAGGATCCGTTCCCCCGGGCTGATGGAACGTTGGACTGGGTGTCATGGGAAATACGCCCGTGGTACGAGGGCAACGGCACCGTCGGCGGGATCGTGATCTTTTCCGAGGTCATCTCGTGGAGGAAACAGGTCGAGGATGATCTGAGAGCCGCCAAGGCCGAGGCGGAACGCGCCAATATCGGCAAATCAAAATTCCTGGCCGCAGCGAGTCATGACCTTCGGCAACCTGTCCAAGCGCTTGTTCTTTTGCTGGAAGCCTTGAAAGCGCAGGCAACCACGCAGACAGTTGCCAAGGCTGTCGATTTGATGGGGCGTTCGCTGGAGGGGCTGAATGGCCTCCTCACGTCCATCCTCGACGTCTCACGAATTGAGGCCGGGGTTGTGACGGCGGATATGCAAAGCACCGATGTGACCGCCCTGGCTCGCAGGTTGTGCGCCGAGTACGCGCCCCTTTGCCAGCAGAAAGACCTGAAATTCCGTTGCTTCGGCAAAACGGGTCTGCTTGCGCGAACCGATGCCACATTGCTGGAACGCATGATGCGCAATCTGATCGAGAACGCCATTCGCTACACCGATCGCGGCGGCTTGCTGATTGCCACCCGCCGGCGCGGTGACCGGCTTCGGATCGATGTGGTGGACACGGGCATCGGCATTCCCGCAAACAAGCAGCCGCATATCTTCGAGGAGTTCTATCAGGTTGCCAACCCTGCGCGGGACAGCAAGCAGGGGCTGGGGTTGGGGCTTTCCATCGTCAGCCGTTTGGCCGGTTTAATCGATGCCCAGGTGCAATTGCGGTCGCATGAAGGCCGGGGGACGTGCTTTACGGTGCTGGTTCCTCGTCACGAGGCCGTAATTGAACCCTGCCTTCCTGCCGTGAATGAGGTTGTCACGGGACTGCGGATCATGGTGATCGAGGACAATCCCACAGTTCGCCAGGGCTTCCAATTGATGCTTGGGGGGTGGAATTGCCATGTGCTCGAGGCCGAGACAGGCGAGCAGGCCCTTCATATGGGAGCGCAGGAAGGCTGGCGCTTTGATTTCATCATCGCCGATCACCGTTTGGGTGCGGGGCTGTCCGGCACCGCTGCCGCAGCGGAAATCTGCAAGCGTGCAGGGCGCTCGATTCCCACTTTGATCGTCACCGGGGATACCGACCCCGAGCGCATCAAGGAGGTGCATGCAAGCGGGTTTGAGATGGCTCATAAGCCCATCGGGCCGGTCGAATTGGCGCATCAGATGACCAAGCTGCTGCGGGTGGGGCAGGGCTGATAACGCCTAGCCCGCCGCCGGCGGGAACACCATGCGCACCAGCAATCCCGGTGCGTTGTCGCCCAGCACCAGGGTGGCGCCGTGCAGCCGGGCCACCGCTTTGACCAGGGACAGGCCCAGGCCGTTGCCGGGGGTGGAGCGGGTGGAATCCAGCCGCACGAAACGGTCCAGCACCTTGTCGCGGGCATCCGCCGGAATGCCGGGGCCGGAATCGGTCACCGCCACCTCGATGCCCACCGCCGTGGCGGCCACGGTGACGGAGACCATGCCGCCCGGCGGGGTGTATTTGACCGCGTTGTCCACCAGATTGGCCAGCGCCTGGAACATCAGGTGACGGTCGCCTTGCAGGGATAGATCGGAATCCGCATGGCAGGCCATGGCGATGCCCTTTTCCTCGGCCAGGGGCTCGTACAGTTCCACCACGTCCTGGGCCAGCTGCGCCGGGTTTACCGGCTGGAAATTGTGCAGGCGCTGGCCGGATTCGGCGTTGCTGATGGCAAGCAGGGCGCTGAAGGTCGCCAGCAGGCGGTCGGCCTCGATGACGGTTTCTTCCAGGGTGCGGCGCAGATCGGCGGTGTCGGTCTTGGTCAGCAGGGCCACGTCGATGCGCGAGCGCAGGCGGTTCAGCGGTGTGCGCAGATCGTGGGCGATGTTGTCGGTGACCGTGCGGATGCCCTCCACCAGCCGTTCGATCTCGTCCATCATCTCGTTGAAGCTGGTGGCAAGCTGGTCGAATTCGTCGCGGGTGCCGGTCAGCTTCATGCGGCTGGTCATGTCGCCGCCGACGATGCGCCGGGCGGTGCGGCTCATGGCTTCCACCCGGGTCAGCATGTGGCGGCTGGTGAAATAGCCGCCGATGATGCCCAGCAGCACGGTCAGCGCCAACCCCCAGCCCAGTGCCCGGTTGATGGCCGATTTGACCCGTCTTGCGTCGTGCATGGAGCGGCCCACCAGCAGCTTGTACTCCTCGGGCAGCACATAGGTGCGGGCCAGCACCTCGGTGGCGAAATGGGCGTCGTCCATGCGTTCGATGGTAAAGCGCACCCAGCCGCTGGCGTCGCCGGGCTCGTCGGGCCAGCCGAACAGATTGCCGGCGATGCGCTTGCCGTCAGGGGCCAGCAGCAGATAGACGGCGCGGCGCTCCATATCCTGGCTGGCGCGGTTGCCGATGACTTCGGCCAAGCCCTGGATGTGACGCTCGCGGTATTGCTCGGACAGGCCGGTGGCCTCGGCCTCCACGGTTTCCTGGACCTGCCAGTCGATGAAGACGGAGGTGCTCCACGACACCAGCGCCAGCAGCGCCATGGCCGAGACCGTGAAGATGCCCAAATACGACAGCGCCAGCCGGAAGGTGGTGGCGCGCAGCAGTGGCGGCAGGGGGAAGCTAGCGGGCCGCACGAAGGGTATATCCTGCGCCGCGCACCGTATGGATCAGCGCCTGATCGAAATCCTTGTCCACCTTCTGGCGCAACCGGCTGATATGCACGTCGATCAGATTGGTCTGGGGGTCGAAATGGTACTCCCACACGTTTTCCAGCAACATGGTGCGGGTGACCACCTGACCGGCATGGCGCATCAAATATTCCAGCAGGCGGAATTCCCGCGGCTGCAAATCGATGTCGCGCCCGGCGCGGCCCACCGTGCGGGCCAGCAGATCCATCTCCAGATCTTCCACCTTCAGCTTGGTGTCGGGCTGGTTGCTGGTGACGCGGCGGCTCAGGGCTTCGATGCGGGCCATCAATTCGGCGAAGGCATAGGGCTTGACTAGATAATCGTCGCCGCCCGCCTTCAGCCCGCGCACCCGGTCGTCCACCTTGCCCAAGGCCGACAGGATCAGCACCGGAGTGGCATTGCCATTGGTGCGCAGGGTTTGGATGATGGTCAGCCCGTCCAGGCCCGGCAGCATGCGGTCCACCACCATGACGTCATAGCGTTCCGAGGTGGCCAGGAACAGGCCATCGGTGCCGTTGGCGGCGTGGTCCACATTGTGGCCGGCCTCGCGCAGGCCTTTGGCCAGATAGGCCGCCGCCTCTTGGTCGTCTTCGATGAGCAGAATACGCATGGGCTGGGACCTTACCCCTGGAGCACTGGACATGAAAAGCCCCCGCAGCCAGGGGGGGAAGCTGCGGGGGCGTTTTTCATTTGGCCGAACCCAAGCCGGGGGGAGGGGCTGGGCTCGTTAGTCTCGCACCACTCCGGGGGAGAAGTGGGGCGTCCGGTCGGCGGGGGAGTTCGGGTCCGCCTGGGCGGGGTGCTGGACGGGGAGCGCTTGAGCCGTCGTCACATCCCTGCTTGATGACGATGAGAATGCCGGTTCCCACCTTACGGCCACCTTTCGGCGGGATTAAGCTTTGGTAATGTGGTTCGGCGGGCTTCTTGGTTCGTGGACTTGACGGCGCGGGGGCACCGCTTAAATCGTTAGGCGAAGTGAGGAACCATGCGCAGCCCCTATGACATCTTGGGCGTCAAGCCGAATGCCAGCGAGGATGAGCTTCGCAAGGCATACCGCAAGCTCGCCAAAAAGCTCCACCCCGACATGAATCCGGGCGACAAGGCGGCGGAATCGCGGTTCAAGGACATCAACGCCGCCTACGAGCTGCTGTCCGACCCGGCTAAGCGCGCCCGCTTCGACCGGGGCGAGATCGACGGGGAAGGCCGCGAGACCTTCGCCCATGCCTATGCCAATGCCCATGGCACCCACAGCGCCCATAACCAGGCGTTCCGCTCCAGCTCTTCGCGGGGGGCGTATAATTTCTCGTTCACCGGCGATGGTGGCGCCGAGGATATTTTCAGCCATCTGTTCGGTGACCGCTTCAGCGGTGCCCAGGCCACGCGCGGCCAGGACATCCGCCACACCCTGACGGTGGATTTGGCCGATGCCGCCCAGGGGTCGGTCAAGCGGGTGGAGGTGGGCGGGCGCATGCTGGACATCACCATCCCCGCCGGCATCAAGGACGGCCAAACCCTGCGGCTGAAAGGCCAGGGCGAGTCGGGCGGCGATTTGCTGCTGGAAATCCATGTGGCGCCCCATCGCCTGTTCACCCGCAAGGACGATGATGTGCTGGTGGAGGTGCCGGTGACCCTGGCGGAAGCGGTCAATGGCGGCAAGATCACCGTGCCGACGCTGACCGGGCGGGTCACGGTGACGGTGCCGCCGCGCTCCAACACCGGGACCAAGCTGCGGCTGAAGGGCAAGGGCATCAAGGGCGGCGACCAATATGTGATTCTGAAAGTGGTTCTGCCCGAGCGCATGGATGACGAATTGGCCAGCTTCCTGACCCGCTGGAACGCCGAGCACCCTTACGACCCGCGTGCAGGGATGTAGCCATGCCCCTGAACAGCGCCATTTTGGCCCGTCACCACCGCCGCAATCGGCTGCAATCGCTGCTGATCATGGCCGGGATTGGCGGTTGGATGGCGTTGATCGGCTGGCTGGTGGTGGGGCCGGAGGGCATCGTCTGGGCGGTGGTCGGAACGGTGTTGGTGCTGCTGGTGCAGCCGGTGCGCTCCACCACCTTGCTGAAGGCGCTGTACGGCGCCGTTCCCCTGGCCCCCGCCGAAGCACCGGGCCTGCACGGCCTCATGCGCGAATTGTCGGTGCGGGCCGGGCTGGACCGGGTGCCGCCCTTGCTTTATATCCCCCGCCGCGAGTTGGTGGCTCTGTCCACCGGCTGGGGTGCGGACGGCGCCATCGCCTTGTCAGACGGCATGCTGCGCCATCTGCCGGGGCGCGAATTGGCCGCCGTGCTGGCCCATGAAACCAGCCATTTGCGCAGCGGCGACCTCAAACTGCTGCGTCTGGCCGAGGCCGCCGGGCGGCTGACCCGCATGCTGTCCCTGCTGGGCCTGCTGTTGATCCTGATCTATCTGCCCGCCCTGAACCAATCGCCCACCCTGGCTCTGGCGCTGCTGGTCTTCGCCCCCATGGTCAATGATCTGCTGACGCTGAAGCTGTCGCGTACCCGTGAATTTGACGCAGATACGGGCGGGGCCGAACTGACCGGCGACCCCGACGGCCTGATCCGCGCGCTGACCCGCATCGAGCGGCTGCAAGGCGGCAATTGGGAACGGCTGATGCGCGGCCCCGGATTGAAATGGTTCAATTGGATCCGCACCCATCCCACCACCGGCGAGCGGGTGGAACGCCTGCGCGAACTGGCGCCGCAGCCTCTGCCGCAATGGCTGTCGGTGCCCCAATCCCTGTTGATGCCCAGCCTGTTGGGCCTGCCGCCGGCACCGCGCTGGTGGTGGCCGGGACGGCGATAGGCGGCGCGGGAGTGACAAGGGCAGGGACCTTGCTTATCATCGCCCCATGCGCACGCCCATCATCCTCGCCGCCTTGCTGATCTTCAGCCTTCCCGCCTTCGCCCAGGTGCCCTGCCGTGGCCCCGACGGCATCGGCGAGCCCGGTGTCGCCGCCGCCACGCCGACGGCCAACCAGTTCCACCGGGTTCCCGGTCGCGGGCTGGCCTGCGCCGTGGACCATGCCGAGGGCGCCGCCATGGTCGAGCACGACAAGCCGGTGAGCTTTCTGCCCTGCCTGAAGGTGGGCGCCATCGCCATCGCCGACGGCATCGGTCTGGTGGAAGGCTTGCTGGGCGAGCCCACCAACATCAACGAGCTGGACTACCGCACCGAGGCGCGGGTCTACCCCATCCACCAGCGCTCCATCCCCGAGCCCTATTACGTGGTGACCTATCAGGACAAGGTGGCCGTGGCCGTCCAACTGATCGGCCCACCCACGGAAATGCCCGCCACTTTCTCAGGCCTGTCCCTGGGCGACCCGGCGCAAAAGGTGCTCGACACCTTGGGCAAGCCCGAACGCCGCTGCATGTTCCAGCGCAAAGGCCCGGAAACCTGGATGTGGCCGCCCTTTCCCATCGGCGTGGATGTGCTGGATGGTCGGGTGGTGGGGCTGAAGGCGACGTGGCCGGCGGGAAGACGGACGCCGGATTGAGCCATCAAGCTAAGATAGGTAGACCTGTAATCTGCTAACCCGCCCCGCCTGCGCTGTGATTATATTATTCATTAGTAGCTCTTACGAGCCATTTCCATTTTACGCCTTTGCCCTCGCAGTTGGAGCAAGGTGGCAATGTTTCGCACTCTCTATTAATAACATCTTCAAATCCGCACTCTTGGCATTTATAAATTCCCGGTCCTGGCGGAGTCTCTCCGGGGCTTCTTTTCTTCTGATATTTTTCCGATTTATCCGTCTTCTTCACGTTGGTATTATCATCGTAGAAAGCCATATTCCGTCCAACTCCTTAAGAGGCAGCTTTCTGCAATCCTGGCGCTGGCTGCCTGGGCGCGTAGGGTGAGTGTGTACAATCAACCTGAGGGCGAGGCAATATTAGTTATGGCCCGCCCAAGGGGCGTTCGCTTTGTAGGCTCGGCGTAGATGATGTTAATCATCCGTGCCTATCTGCGTTGCTGCTGGATTAAAGGTGTTCCGCAGGCGGCTCTCGTTCACTCCTCCGTCGGCACCGCCCGCTTCCCCCGATTATCATCCACCGCCACATAGGTGAAGGTGGCGCTGGTGACCTTGAGCTGGCGGGTTTCCAGGCAGCGGCGGCGGACCCAGACTTCGACCTGGATGGCGATGGAGGTTTTGCCGATGCGGGTGATGTCGGTGTAGCACGACACCTCGTCGCCCACTTCCACCGGCTGGTGGAATTCCATGGCGTCCACCGCCACGGTGACCACGCGGCCCTGGGCGCGTTGGAAGGCGTGGGTGCCGCCGGCCAAATCCATTTGCGCCATCAGCCAGCCGCCGAAGATGTGACCGTTGGGGTTGGTATCGGCGGGCATGGCGACGGTGCGGATGGACAGCCGGCCGCTGGGCGCGGTGGACAATTCGATGCTTTGGCCGTCGGACATGGGCACAATCTCCGATTTACAACATGTGGTGGGGCGCGCCAAAAGGGCTACAGCATCCGCTTGCGCGTGGGCGCGGCCCCCCTATAATGCCTGCATGTCCGATCTCTTCCAACAGCTCGCCCCCAAGGGCACCGAATACTCCGCCAAGGACATCGAGGTCCTAGAAGGCTTGGAGCCCGTCCGCCGCCGTCCCGGTATGTATATCGGCGGCACCGACGACCGTGCGCTGCACCATCTGGTCGCCGAGGTCCTGGATAATTCCATGGACGAAGCGGTGGCCGGGCACGCCAGTTGGATCGAGCTGGAGCTCGACGCCACCGGCACCGCCACCGTGCGCGATAACGGGCGCGGCATCCCGGTGGACCCCCATCCCAAATTCCCCGACAAAAGCGCGTTGGAGGTGATCCTCACCACGCTGCACTCGGGCGGCAAGTTCGGCGGCGATGCCTATAAGGTGTCGGGTGGTCTGCACGGCGTGGGCGTGTCCGTGGTCAACGCCCTGTCGGACAAGCTGGTGGTGGAAGTGGCGCGCGAGCGCAAGCTGTACCGCCAGGAATTCAGCCGGGGCACTCCGCTGGGGCCGCTGATCGAAGTGGGCGCGGTGCAGAACCGGCGCGGCACCTCGCTGGCGTTTCACCCCGACCCGGTCATCTTCGGCGAGCGTGCCCGGCTGAAGGCGCGCACCATGTACCGGTTGGCCCGTTCCAAGGCCTATCTGTATCGCGGTGTGCAAATCCGCTGGAAATGCGATCCGCTGCTGATCGAGGGGGACGACGACATCCCCGCCGAGGATACGCTGCACTTCCCCAACGGCCTGTCCGACTTCCTGTCGGCGGTGCTGGAAGGGCGGCCCCTGCTGACCCGCAGCTTCTTCGCCGGCACCGCGCCTTTGGCCGACGACATGGGCCAAGTGGAATGGGCGGTGGCGTGGCCCGATGACGACGAGGACGGGTTCCTCAACACCTATTGCAACACGGTGCCCACGCCCGAGGGCGGCACCCATGAACAGGGCCTGCGCAACGCCCTGACCAAGGGCCTGCGCTCGTATGGCGAGTTGGTGGGCAACAAGAAGGCTGCGGCGGTGACGGCGGAAGACGTCATGGGCGGCGCCTGTGTGCTGGTCAGCCTGTTCATCCGCGATCCGCAATTCCAGGGCCAGACCAAGGAAAAGCTGGTCAGCGTCGAAGCCACCCGCTTGGTGGAAAACGCCATCAAGGATCATTTCGATCACTGGCTCTCGGCGGATACGGATTCCGGCAAGGCCTTGCTGGCCCGCATCCTTGACCGTGCCGAGGAACGCCAGCGTAAGAAGGCGGCTAAGGAAACCAACCGCAAAAGCGCCACCAAGCGCCTGCGTCTGCCCGGCAAGCTGGCCGATTGCACCCGTCAGATCAATGTGGGCACCGAACTGTTCCTGGTGGAGGGTGACTCCGCCGGTGGTTCCGCCAAATCCAGCCGCAACCGCGAGACCCAGGCCATCCTGCCGCTGAAGGGCAAGATCCTCAACGTGGCGTCCGCCTCGGTGGACAAGATGCGCCAGAACCAGGAGGTCAAGGACCTCATTGAGGCGCTGGGCTGCGGCACCCGCGATGGCTTCGATGCGGAAAAGCTGCGCTATGAACGCATCATCATCATGACCGATGCCGACGTGGACGGCGCCCACATCGCCAGCCTGCTGATGACCTTCTTCTATCAGGAAATGCGCGAGCTTATTCACAAGGGTCACCTGTTCCTGGCCCTGCCGCCCTTGTACCGCCTGGCCCACGGCCAGATCGTGGTCTACGGTCGCGACGACGCCCATAAGGAAGAATTGCTGCGCACCACCTTCGCCGGCAAAAAGAACGTGGAGATCAGCCGCTTCAAAGGCTTGGGCGAAATGCCCCCGGCGCAGCTGAAGGAAACCACCATGGACCCGAAGAAGCGCACCCTGATCCGGGTGATGCTGCCCTCGGGCAATACCGAAGAAGACCGCGAAGACGCCAAGGATGCCGCCGATCTGGTGGAAACCCTGATGGGCAAGAAGGCGGAACTGCGGTTCCACTACATCCAGAAGCACGCGAAATTCGCGCGGGATTTGGATGTGTGAGGGGGGGGGGCGGACTCAAAAAACTGGACTGGCCAAGAGTTGGACCCCAGTGAACTCAATGAGTTAGCAGCCCGCCCGGTTTGCCGGACAGGCCGCTCGAGGGTCGGAAATTTTCGTCCTCAGCGGTCAAACACGCGCGACGGCGAAGGCTCCATCTGAGCGAGCAAGTGCCGGATGCCCTGGTTGTCCTCGGGGTTCATATCGAGCAATCGCTCGAAGCACTCGCGGGCCGCGATGTCGTTGCCCATCTCGAGGTGCGTCTCCCCGAGAGCTTGGATGGCCCGCATGTAGGGCCGCGTGGCTGAGAATCCCCACCAAGTCATATCGTCACCATACTCAAGGGCGACTTCGCCCCACAGCTACTGCCCGACGTCGACGGCCTTGCGCAGTAATTCGACGGCGTATGTGGGCTCCTTGGCGTGGTCGGCCAGGTAGGTCAGCGCTTCAATGCAGCCAGGGTCTTTTCGTAGCGCACTGGTCGCGATGATGAGTCGCGACTGCGGGTTCTTCTCGTCCTCAAGTCGCTCGATATAGGGCGCGGCCGGGCTCTCTACGCGCAGGAAGTCATCGCGCACCACGCGCGCGGTGGTCAGCAGCCTAGCAGCCTGTCAGGCTTAACCTCGCGCCATGGACATGGCAGATCGCGGGCACAGTAGATCGCCCGATGATGGATATCCCCCGGCATGAGCAACTTCCGCCAGATCGACCGCGACACCGGCTTCTTGCTGCCGCCGTTCATTGACGAATGGCTGCCGCAAAGGCACTTGGCGCGGTTTGTCGTGGAGGTGATCGACGGATTGGACGTTTCCACGATGAGCCGGAG
>JACMKT010000262.1 GCA_014380005.1 Rhodospirillales bacterium | reverse complement strand
TATGTGGGGATACGCTGCAGGTTTCACCACCAAGGGCACCAAGAACACCAAGACGACATGCCAGAGCGCACCGGCCCTGCCACCCGGCAGATAGCTTCGTGCCCTTGGTGGTAAATCTTACGGTGACAGCCCCGCGCGATGGCCCCGCTAATCCGTGATGAACCCCTTTTTTGCCCGCACCCCCTATGCGCACCCCAAGACCGGTTTGGAAAAGGTTAGCTTTCGGCCATACCCCATGCTGGATAGGACGAAAGGCGCGCCCCCCGTGAGCAGAAGAAAATACCTCTTCGCCGCCCTGATGGCTTTGGCTTTGGTTCTCGCCAGTGCCGTGAGTTATCCCCTTTATCGCGGCCTGTCGGCCTCGCCCCATACCCCACCGGTCGCCGAGACCTCGTATTCCGGCCTGAAGACCCTGCTTGGCCAGGGCCAGATCACCGAGCTGACCTTCTACGGCCATGGCATCGGCATCGGCATCGACCGCGCCGGCGGCAGGCACCGGGCCGAACTGCCCAGCGCGGTGGCGGCCAAGCTGGCCGAGGAAGCCAGTGCGGCGGGCGCCAATGTGACGTTCATGATCGAAGGCACGGCGCCGGGCAACGGCCTGGACGGCGAGACCGTGCTGGCGGTGGCCGGCAACGTCGCCATCTTCGCCCTGCTGGCCTCGGCCTTCTGGTTCTTCGCCATCAAGGGCGGCTCGCTTGCCAGCCTGATCGGGCGCGGCAACAAGGCCAAGCTTGCCAATGGCGCCGACATGGACGTGCGCTTCACCGACGTGGCCGGCTGCGACAACGAAAAGCAGGAACTGATGGAAGTGGTGGAGTTCCTCAAGGACCCCTCGCGCTTCGCCCGCCTCGGTGCCCGCGTGCCCACCGGCGTGCTGCTGTCCGGCCCGCCCGGCACCGGCAAGACCCTGCTGGCCCGCGCCGTGGCTGGTGAGGCCGCGGTGCCGTTCTTCTCCATCTCGGGCTCGGATTTCGTGGAAATGTATGTGGGCGTCGGCGCCGGACGGGTGCGCAAGATGTTCGCCCAGGCCAAGAAGAAAGCCCCGTGCATCCTGTTCATCGACGAGATCGATGCCGTGGGCCGCCAGCGTTCCGGCGCCAATGCCCGCGCGGCCCATGAGGAGCGCGAGCAGACCCTGAACCAGTTGCTGGTGGAAATGGATGGCTTCGCCCCTAATTCCGGCGTGGTGGTCATCGCCGCCACCAACCGCCCCGACATCCTGGACGAAGCGCTCATGCGGCCGGGCCGGTTCTCCCGCCATGTGGTGCTGCAGACCCCCGATGTGTCGGGCCGCGAGAAGATATTGGGCGTGCATGTGGCGAGGCTGACCGTCGACCCCAAGGCCGATCTGCGCATAGTCGCCCGTGGCACACCCGGTTTCTCCGGCGCCCAGTTGATGCACCTTGCCAACGAAGCCGCCATCGTCGCCGCCCGCCATGGCCGTGCTTGCGTCACCATGGTGGATTTCGAATCGGCCAAGGACCGCATCCTCATGGGCACCGAGCGCCCCAACTTCATGGGTGAGGACGACCGCCGCCTGACCGCCTATCACGAAGCCGGCCACGCCGTGGTTGCCCTGCACTGCCCGGCCTCGGACCCCATCCACAAGGCCACCATCGTGCCGCGCGGCCAAGCCCTGGGCATGGTGGTGCGGCTGCCGGAAAAGGACAGCCCGGCCCTGCGCCGGTCCAAGCTGAAGGCCGACCTAGCCGTCGCCATGGGCGGACGCGCCGCCGAGGAAATCATCTTCGGCACGGAAGAGATTTCCACCGGTGCCTCGGGCGATATCCAGATGGCCAGCCGCATCGCGCGGAAAATGGTCACCGAATGGGGCATGAGCGACCGCGTCGGTCTGATCGCCTTCGGCGGCGCCCACGGCGATCCCTATACCTCTGAAGGCATGCGCGCCGACGACACCACCCGCGAGATCGATGCGGAAGTGCGCAATCTGGTGACCGAGGCCCGCATGAAGGCCCTGACCATCCTGAGAACCAACGCCGCCCAATTGGAAGCGGTGGCCCAGGCCCTGCTGGAACGGGAATCCCTATCGGGCGCCGAGATCAACGAGATCAGTCGCGACGCCATTCTGGACGATCTGGATCAGGCGGCGTTCCGGGAGATTTGAGGAGGAAGCCCCCGCGGTCACCATCCCCCCCCCACACAGCGTCATGGCCGGGCTTGACCCGGCCATCCACGTGGCGCCGCAAGAAAGCATTCTGAAACAACGCATTAGGCGTTGACGCGTGGATGCCCGGATCGAGTCCGGGCATGACGATAGAAGGGGATGGACGAACCACATCCCAACGAAAAAGCCCCCGTCCGTGGACGGGGGCTTTTCTACGTCGCAAGCCGCCTTACAGGCTGCCTTCAACCCATTCGTAGAGCTTGCTCTTGGGCAGGGCGCCGATCTTGGTGGCCGCAACCTGGCCGCCCTTGAAGATCATCAGCGTGGGGATGCCGCGCACGCCGTACTTGCCCGGGGTGCCGGGATTTTCGTCGATGTTGATCTTGGCGACGGTGATCTTGCCGTCGAGGTCCTTGGACAATTCTTCCAAGGCAGGAGCGATCTGGCGGCAGGGGCCGCACCACTCGGCCCAGAAATCGACCAACACGGGGCCGGGGGCCTTCAGCACGTCGGCTTCGAACGAGGCGTCGGTAACATTCATCATCGCCAGTATCCTTGCTCCATGGTCGGGAGGGAGGGCCGGTCGCCACGCCGCTCCCCGAATTTGCGGTTACTCTAGAAAGGCCCGACGAGGGCGTCAAGGCGAGCTGACCCATGAAGCCCCGGTGGCCTTCGAGATATGGGCGGTTATTTCCTCCGATACGAGGGGCGGGAGTGCAGATGCCCCCTTCTCCCACGCCCCCCGCACCCCCACATGGGCGACAGAACCCTTGACGACAGAACCCTTGACGACAGAACCCTTGGCGACAGAACCCTTGAGTAGGGGCCGCATGGACATCATCAGCCTGCTGACCGGCGGACAGCCGGTGGCCT
>JACMKT010000261.1 GCA_014380005.1 Rhodospirillales bacterium | reverse complement strand
TCGTAGCCCTCGGAACGAAGGCGGGTGAGGATGCGCTCGGAGTCGACCAGGGCTTTGGCGCAGCCCAGGCTCACGATGCCTACCTTGGGAATGGCGTTGTTCATGTGTCCAAAAGAAAAGGGCGGCCTTCGGGATGCCGAAGAAGCCGCCGGGCCTCGGTTGTCTGACCAGATAGAGGTAAACCGTCCGGGATTCAAGCTTCGCGCCGCTTGACAGGGGAGCTTCGTCTATAATATCAGTAAATACTAATTTAATGAGGGTTCACCCATGGTCGATTTCTCCCCCTGGCCGGCCCTGGCCGGCGGCGCCCTGATCGGTGCCGGCGCGGTTGTGCTGATGGCCGCCAATGGCCGGGTGCTGGGGATTTCCGGTATTCTGGGTGGAGTGGTGGGCGAGCCCCGTTCCAAGGACACCAAATGGCGTCTGGCCTTTCTGGCCGGTTTGGTCCTGCCAGCCTTGGTGTTGGCGCTGACCGGCAATTTCCACATTCAGGGCAATGGGCTAGGCCTCGGGGCACTGCTGGCCTCGGGCTTTCTGGTGGGGTTCGGCACCCGCATGGGCAATGGTTGCACCTCGGGCCACGGTATCTGCGGGCTGGCGCGGTTCTCGCGGCGGTCGTTGGTGGCGGTGCTGACCTTCATGGTGGTGGCCGCACTGACAGTATTCGTCCGCCGCCACGTTATGGGAGTTTGACCATGCTGACCGCCTTTCTTGCTGGCTTGCTGTTTGGCGCTGGGCTGCTGCTGTCGGGCATGGCTGATCCTGCCAATGTGCTGGGTTTCCTCGACGTGGCCGGCGCGTGGAACCCGTCTTTGGCCTTGGTCATGGCTGGCGGGCTGGGGGTGACCATGCTGGGCTATGGCTTGACTGCCAAGCGTGCACCGGCACCGGCGACTACCATCGATTCCCGCCTGATCGGTGGTTCGGCTCTGTTCGGTTTGGGCTGGGGCGTGGCCGGCTATTGCCCCGGCCCGGCCCTGGCGGCGGCGGGCGGCGGGTTTGCGGAAGCCTTGCTGTTCACCGCCGCCATGATTGCCGGCATGCTGGCGTGGAAGCTGGTGGCATGGCGCTTGGCCACATGCCCCATACTGGCGGCGCGCCGGTAAAGCCTTATTGCCCCTCGCGGGTCTTCATGCCGTGGACGATCCAATCGGGCGGGGTGGTCTTGGCTTCTTCCTCGGCGACCCAGACGGCGTGATGTTCGCGCGCCCATTCCAGATCCACATAGCCGCTGGTCATGGCTGAGCTGGCGCCTTCCATGCCGATGGTGCCGATATAGATGTGGCCCAGCATGAACAGGATCATGACGATGGCAGCGGCGGCGTGGACGATGTGCAGAATCTGCATGCCGTGCAGTTCGAAGACGCTGTAGGGGAAGATCAGGTTTACACCGGTGAAGCTGACCAGCAGGCCCACCAAGATGACCATCCAATACTGGGTCTTCTGGCCGAAATTGAACTTGGCAGCCGGGGGATGCACGCCAGCTTTCAGCAGGCCGCCGCCGCCCTTGATCCAGTTCCAGTCATAGCGGTCCCACAGATTGTCCTTGGCCCACAACACCAGGATGATGGTGAGGCCGGCCATGAAGATGAAGCCGCCAATGTTGTGCAGCCATTTGCCGAAGGCAGCCAGCCACGAAAATACGGCGTGGCCGAGCACTGGAATGACAATCCAGCGACCGAACAGCATGATCAAGCCGGTAAAGGCCAGCACCAGGAACGAGCCCGCCGTGGTCCAATGGCCGATGCGTTCGATGGTCTTGAAGCGCAGGATCAGCTTGCCCGAGGGGCCGCCCTCCATGCGGATTTTGCCGCGCCAGAAATAGAAGACGGCGATGGCGAGCGTCACGCCGATGATGGCGAGGCCGCCGAATAACGCCAGCTTGCCGTTGCGGAAGGCGCGCCACGCCTCGCCCTCGGATTGGATCAGCACGCCGCGCGCTGCGGGCTGGCCGGTGACGATGCCGGCCTCACCATTGCGCACGTTGCGCCATGTCTGGTCCAGCGTGGTCTTGCCGGTTTGCGCCACGGTTGGGACGTTGGTATCCATCTCCGCCGCGTGGAGAGGGGCGAAGCCGGCGGCCAGGGCCAGCAGACCCGCGGCCAGAAGCATCTTCAAACGCTTCATGTCGCCCTCCCTAGTAATTTTGGCCGGAGACCCGGCCTTCGATGGCAGCACCCGCCATGGGGGCTTGGTCTGGCCGCAAAGCTTGGTTCAGATCGGCACCGAAGCGCTGGAACTGGGCACGCTGCTTCAGGGTCTCGCGGGTGGCATCCGACAATTGGGTGTCGGCGGCGCCCTTATAGACGCCCTTGTCCAGACTGACCACGTGGCCGCGTTCGTCAGCGTTGCAGCCGGCGAGCAGGACCAAGGTAACCAAGGCTGTCATGCGGATTGCGCTCATGGTCGTAATCCTTTGCGGCCTCAGCCCTTCTTGCCGTAAGCGGTGGCCCAGCCGGGCGCGCCCGAACCGAAGCCGCGCGCCATCACGCGCTCGCGGTAGATGGCGGACACCTGATCGGCGTCGCCCGCCACCAGCGCCTTGGTGGAACACATCTCGGCGCAAAGCGGCAGTTTGCCTTCGGCCAAACGGTTGCGGCCGTATTTCTGCAATTCGGCTTCCGAATGATCGGCCTCGGGCCCGCCATTGCAGAAGGTGCATTTGTCCATCTTGCCGCGGCCACCGAAATTGTTGGTGGTCGGATATTGCGGCGCGCCGAACGGGCAGGCGTAGAAGCAATAGCCGCAGCCGATGCACAGATCCTTGTTGTGCAGCACCACACCGTCGGCGGTCTGGTAGAAGCAATCGGTCGGGCACACCGCCATGCACGGCGCGTCCGAGCAATGCATGCAGGCCACCGAGATGGAGCGCTCGCCCGGCTTGCCGTCATTTAAGGTGACCACGCGGCGGCGGTTGATGCCCCACGGAACCTCGTGTTCGTTCTTGCAGGCGGTGACGCAGCCGTTGCATTCGATGCAGCGCTCGGAGTCGCAAAGGAATTTCATGCGGGCCATGGTGAGACTCCTTACGCCTTCTCGATGCGGCACAGGGTGACTTTGGTTTCCTGCATGGCGGTCACCGGGTCGTATCCATAGGTTTGCGCGGTGTTGGTGCTCTCGCCCAGCACGATGGGGTCGGCGCCCTGCGGGTATTTAGAGCGCAGATCCTTGCCCTGGAACTTGCCGCCGAAGTGGAAGGGCATGAACGCGACGCCCTTGCCGACGCGCTCGGTGATCATGGCCTTGACCTGGATTTTGCCGTTTTCCGGACCATGGACCCAAACCATCTCGCCATTGCGCACATTGGCGTTGTTGGCGTCGAACGGGTTGATCTCCACGAACATGTCCGGCTGCAACTCTGCCAGCCATGGGTTCGAACGGGTTTCCTCGCCGCCGCCTTCGTATTCCACCAGACGGCCCGAAGTCAGGATGATGGGGAAGTCCTTGGAGACATCCTTGTCCTGGATGCTTTTGTACAGGAACGGCAGGCGCATCATCTTCTTGTCGGGCCAAGTGGGATATTTTTCCACCAGATCGCGGCGCGCGGTATATAGCGGCTCGCGGTGCAACGGCACCGGATCGGGGAAGTTCCACACCACGGCGCGGGCCTTGGCATTGCCGAACGGCGCCAGACCATGCTTGACCGCCACGCGTTGCAGGCCGCCCGACAGATCGTTGGCGAAGGTCACCGCGTCAGGGGTCTCGCCGCCGATCTTGGTGATGGTCGCCAACTCCTCGGGGGTCAGATCGGCATCCCAGCCGAATTTCTTCAGCAGACCCAAACTGACCGCCGGATGGCCGTCCTTCAGCTCGGAGCCTTCGGGGAAGGAATCCACCGCCAGCAGGCTCTCGCCATTGCGCTCCACGAACAGGGCGCGGAAGTTCAGGCCGCCATCCTTCACCGGCTTGGAGGTGTCGTACAGGTTCGGCGTGCCGGGATGCTTCATCTCGGCGGTGCCCCAGCACGGCCAGGGCAGGCCGAAATAGTCGCCGTCGCACGGGCCGCCATTGGCCTTCAACGTGGTCTTGTCGAAGGTGTGCTGGTACTTCATGTGCAGCTTCAGGCGTTCCGGCGATTGGCCGGTATAGCCGATGGTCCAGCAGCCGCGGTTGATCTCGCGCAGGATGTCTTCGATCTGCGGTGTGTTGCCGTCCACCTTGATGTTTTTGAACAGCTCGGCGGCGAAGCCGAACTTTTTCGCGAACAGATACGTGATCTCGTGGTCGGCCTTGCACTCGAACATGGGCTTGATGACCTGCTCGGACCATTGGATCGAGCGGTTCGACGCCGTGCGGGTGCCGTCCACCTCGAACTGGGTGGCGGCGGGCAGCAGGTAGACGCCGTCGGTGCGGTCATGCAGCACCGCCGAGACGGTGGGATAGGGGTCGATGACCACCAGCAGATCCAGCTTTTCCATGGCCCGCTTCAGCTCGGGCTGACGGGTCTGGGAATTGGGGGCGTGGCCCCAATAGATCATGGCCTTGATGGGCTCGGGCTGGTCGATATTGGCCTTGTCCTCGTTCACGCCGTCGAACCAGCGCGACACTGGGATGCCGGGGGCCTCCATCAGCTTGGGGTCTTTGAAGCGGCCTTGCAGATAGGAATAATCCAATTCCCACACCCGGGCCCAATGCTTCCACGCTGGGGCGCCCAGGCCGTAATAGGCCGGCAAGGTGGTCACATCCAGGCCCATATCGGTGGCGCCCTGGACGTTGTCGTGACCGCGGAAGATGTTGGTGCCGCCGCCGGCCACACCCATGTTGCCCAAGGCCAGTTGCAAGATGCAGTAGGCGCGGGTGTTGTTGTTGCCCACGGTGTGCTGGGTGCCGCCCATGCACCAGACAACGGTGCCGGGCTTGTTCTTGGCCAGCATTTCGGCCACGCGGCGGACCTGGGCACCGGGCACGCCGGTGACGCGCTCGACCTCTTCCGGAGTCCACTTGGCGACTTCGGCGCGGACCTGATCCATGCCCCAGACGCGCTTGCGGATGAATTCCTTGTCTTCCCAACCGTTTTCGAACAGGTGGTACAGGATGCCCCACACCAGCGGTACGTCGGTGCCGGGCCGCAGACGGACATATTCGTCGGCATGGGCGGCGGTGCGGGTGAAGCGCGGATCGCAGACGATCAGCGGGGCGTTGTTGGTCTCCTTGGCCTTCAGGATGTGCAGCATCGCCACCGGGTGAGCCTCGGCGGCGTTGGAGCCGATCATGAAGATGGCTTTGGAATTATGGATGTCGTTGTAGGAATTGGTCATCGCGCCGTAGCCCCAGGTCTGGGCCACACCGGCGACGGTGGTGGAATGG
>JACMKT010000004.1 GCA_014380005.1 Rhodospirillales bacterium | reverse complement strand
CTCCGGGTTCGCTGGTGACCAACCCGATCGATGCCATCTCGCTGGGTCTGACCCTGATGTTCGGCACCGCCGGTCTGCCGCATATCCTCATGCGCTTCTTCACCGTGCCGAATGCCAAGGAAGCCCGCAAGTCGGTGTTCTTCGCCACTGGCTTCATCGGTTATTTCTACATCCTGACCTTCATCATCGGCTTCGGTGCCATCACCCTGGTGCTGACCAACCCGCAGTACCTGGACGTTGCCAAGGGTGGCTTGGCGCTTAAGGGCGGCGGCAACATGCCCGCCATCTGGCTGGCTCACGCCATCGGCGGCGACCTGTTCCTGGGCTTCATCTCGGCCGTGGCCTTCGCCACCATCCTCGCGGTGGTGTCGGGTCTGACCCTGGCCGGCGCCTCGGCGATCTCTCATGACCTCTATGCCAGCGTGTTCGCTCGCGGCAAGACCACCGAGGCCATGGAAGTTCGCGTCTCGAAGATTGCTTCTCTGGGTCTGGGCGTCATCGCCGTGATCCTGGGCGTCATCTTCGAAAAGCAGAACGTCGCCTTCATCGTCGCTCTGACCTTCTCCATTGCCGCCTCCGCCACCTTCCCGGTGCTGGTGATGGCCATGTTCTCGAAGAGCCTGACCACCCGCGGTGCCGTCATCGGCGGTTACATCGGTCTGTTCGGCTCGGTCGGTTGCGTGATCTTGTCAAAGGTTGTTTGGGTGCAGAGCTTCGGCTTCGCTGAGCCCATCTTCGGCTACGTCTACCCGACCCTGTTCACCATGCCCGCCGCCTTCTTGGGCTGCTGGGTGTTCTCGAAGCTGGACAACAGCCCGCGTGCCCAGCTCGAGCGTGACGCTTACGAAGCCCAGGCAATCCGGTCCGAGACCGGTCTGGGTGCCGAGGGTGCCGCTGCCCACTAAGGGCTTGGTACTTTCGATCTAAATTCTTCGAAGAACAAACTTGGCCGCTGGGTTTACCCGGCGGCCTTTTTTGTTTTCCAAATGGAAGTTTCACCACCAAGGGCACCAAGAACACCAAGAGAACGTAAGAGAAGGCACCCAACCAGCCACACAATGACTGTCTTGGTGCCCTTCGTGCCCTTGGTGGTGAATCAAACACAAAAAAAGCCCCGCCGAAGCGGGGCCTTTTCCGAAACCCCCCACCCGCCTATCGGGTCAGCAGCAGCACCAGCATCACCGTGCCGAAGACGATGCGGTAATAGGCGAAGGGGGCGAAGCCGTGTTTGCCGATGAAGGCGATGGCGGCGCGCACCACTAGCAGGGCGGCCAGGAAGGCGGCGGCGAAGCCGGCGGCGATCAGGGCCAAATTGTCGAAGGATAGCGACGCCCAATCTTTGTACATCTTGAACGCGGTGGCGGCGATCATGGTGGGGATGGCGAGGAAGAACGAGAATTCCGCCGCCGCCTTACGATCAACCCCCAACAGCAGCGAGCCCATGATGGTGGCGCCCGAGCGCGACACCCCCGGCACCATGGCAAGGCATTGGAACACGCCGATCTTCACCGCCATGGGGATGGGCAGGTCTTCCACCGAGAAAATGCGCGGCTTTTTCACCATGCGCTCGATGATCAGAATGGCAAAGCCGCCGACGATCAGCGCCACCGCCACCACCACCGGGCTGTCCAGCAAGGCGCGGATGGCCTTATAGGCCACGGCGCCGATGACCATGGCCGGCAGGAAGCCGATCATGATGTTGCGCACGAAGGCGCGCGATTTAGCATCGCTGGTCACGGTGGTGACGGCGCCGAACAGGCGCTGCCAATAGACCACGCAGACCGCCAGGATGGCGCCTAGCTGAATGACGATCTCGAAGGTTTTGCCCGGCGGCCCCTGGAAGCCAAGGAAATCGCCCAGCAAGATCAGATGGCCGGTGGACGACACCGGCAGGAATTCGGTCAGGCCTTCGACCACGCCCAGCAGCAACGCTTGCAGAAAGATATCCATGATGAACCTTGGAGGGGATGAAATGCGGGCGGATCATGCTCCGCCCTCCCCCTCACGCGCAACCTCCTAAAGGGGAAGCGCACCGGTCGGCACGGGGCATCCCCCCAAACGGCTCGTCGCCCCTGGAGCCCTTGTTGCCGCTTTCGCCCCGCTTACCTGCCTTTGGTCATCCGCCTTGGGGAGGCCGTTCATGCGCATGGTCGTGGGACTAACGCTTTTGATCCTGGCCGGCTGTGCAGAGCGCGGCCCCGAATTCACCGAACTGCCCGCCCCCACCGCCGCACAGCCCACTTTGCCCACCGGCTACGGCGCCCGGCCCGAGGCGCGCGGACTGAGCGATCCCCGCGCCGTGCTGTTCGACCCCAAATCGGGCCGCCCGCTGGTGGTGGAAGGCGAGGCGGCGCGGGTGTCGCTGGTCCAAACGGACGGCTCGCTGCTGCCCGTGGCCCAAGGCGGCGGCAACGGCCCGTGGACCGGCGCCGCTATGGTGGGCGGAACGCTTTATGTGGCCGAGTCCGGCGGGCCGCTGGGCGGGCGCATCCTGCGGGTAGACTCCGATGGTGGGCTAAAAGCGCTGAAGGCCAAGCTGCCCGGCGGCGGCACGGTGGGGCCGCTGGCGGCGGGCAATGATGGCTGGCTATATGTGGGCGTCGCCAGCGCCCATGCGGGGGCCAGCAAGACCCGCGACATCCCTTGCCAGGACGTCCGCATCAAGGGCGGCGGGCGCATGGAAGGGGCTGTGCCGTGCACCGGCTCCGTCCTGCGCGTGCGCCCCGACGATGGCGAGGTGGAGGTGCACGCCTGGGGCTTCCGCGCCCCCACCGGGCTGGCCTTCGCCGCCGACGGCACCTTGCTGGTGTCCGACCATTTGCCGCAAGCCCAAACCGCCGACCTGCTATGGCAAGCGGTGCCGGGGGTGTGGTACGGCTGGCCCGATTTCGCCGGGCAACTGGCCCTGGCCGATCCCCAATTGGCCGATATCCCCAACCCGCCGCCGCCGCCCCTGGCCCAATTGCCGGGCGCCGCCGCCGGAATAGCCGCCGCCACCGATCCTGCCTTCGGCGGCACCAATCAGGCCTTCGTCGCCGATAGCGAAGGCGGCATCGATTTCACCTCGCTGGACAGCGGCGAAACCGCCCGCTTCGCCGCCGATCTGCAACGCCCCACCGCCCTTGCCTTCGGCCCCGACGGCGCCCTGTGGGTGACCGATGCCGGCGACGGCACCTTGTGGCGCATCAGCCCCATGGGGGCACCGTGAGACCTTGCCCCACCCCGCGCCATTGGTTACACCCTGAGGGAGACGAACGGAGTGCCCCCTTTTGGTCCAACGCAGTGCTGCCCAACACCTTGCCCTTTGGGTACTCCCCCTGGCGTTCGTGGCGCTGCTGTTCGTCATGCGGGGCTCCAGCCTGCCGTTCTGGCAAAGCTTCAACCTGGACCCCGACTATTATTACCTGCTGAACGGCCTGCGCATCATCGAGGGGCTGGCGCCCACGGATATCAGCCATCCCGGCACGCCGGTTCAGGTGCTGATCGCGGTGGTGATGAAAGCCCTGCACCCGCTGGACTCGTCCGCCGCCATCGTCGATGCGGTTCTGGCCGCGCCCGAGCAGACCCTGCTGGCGGTCACCTCAGTCATCTATGTGCTGGTGGGCGCGGCGCTGTGGTGGCTGGGCCGGGTGACCTTCGCCACCACCGGCCTGCTGCTGCCGGCATTGCTGGCGCAAAGCGCGCCGTTCCTGTCGCGCATCATTCCTAAATTCGGCCTGCACCCCAAGCCCGAGCCGTTCCTGATCATCGCCGTGGCCCTGCTGATCGCCGCCTTGCTGCCTTTGGTGCGCGCCCGTACGCCCACGGACCGCCATGCCGCCCTGGCCGGCATCGCCATGGCCCTGGGCGTGGCCTGCAAAATCCACTTCGCCGTGCTGGGGGTAATCCCGCTGCTGCTGCTGGACCGCCGGCGATTCCTTATATACGTGGGCGTGGGCGCGGCGGCGTTGGTGGTGTTCGTCGCCCCGGCCATTCCGTCCTGGGCCATCTGGACCAAATGGATCACCGGCATGATGTTCCATTCCGGTGCCTATGGCGAAGGCGCCGCCACCATCATCGACACCGGACGCTATCCCCGCGCGGTGCTGAAGCTGTTCTCGTCCAAGCTGATCTTCAGCGCGGTGATCCTGGCCTCGCTGGTGCAACTGGCCGCCTATGTGCGCATGCGCCGCCGTGGCTTGGTGGCACAGGACAAGTTCGCCCGCCTGTTGGTGGGCATTCTGGCCGCCCAATTCCTGATCGTGCTGTCGGTGGCGAAACAGCCCGCCGCCCATTATCTGGTGCCCGCCTTGCTGCTGACCGGCCCGGCCATGGCGGCCCTGTGGAGTCTGAGCCGTGCCGCCATGCCGGCCCGCACGCATTGCCGCCTGTGGTTGGGAGTGGCAGTGGTTCTGACGGTGGCCCAAGCACCGCAGATGTGGCGCCAGAATGCCGAGCTGAAGGCGTGGACCGCCGAACAGATGGCGGTGGATTTGGGCGCCCGCTTCCCCGGCTGCGCCAAGGTCTATTTCGACGCCGCCTCGGGGCAATCCTATGCCTTCCAGCGCGGCGACATGAACGCCCAGGCGCGCTATTCAGCCAAGCTGGCGGCCCTGTTCCCTGCGGACGAATACACGTGGTTCACCAATGACCATACCTATTGGAAACGCGGCCTGATGCAGTGGAACCAGCCGGTGGCGCTGGCTGACATCCTAGCCCGCCATGGCTGCGCCGTGTTCCGTGGCAACCAGCCGTGGACCCTACCGGCCCGCGCCGCCGAACAGATCCCCGGCTTCCAACTGGACGACCGCTGCGAAACCGGCGAGGAAACCCTGTTTACCAAGGGCGTGACGTGTGACGGAACCAAGGTAAATCCTTAACCCTTTCGCACTTGCAAAATAGTAGGAACCGGCTAGCCTTTCGGGCCAGTACTTTTGGCGTATTCATGTACTTTTGGCGTATTCAGGGGGTCCCATGCCGGCCAAGATCGTCACCATCGCCCAGCAAAAGGGCGGCGCAGGCAAGACCACCATGGCCGCCCAGCTGGCGGTGACCTATGCCCGCGCGGGCAAGCGCGTCGGCCTGATCGATATCGACCCCCAGGGCTCGCTGGCCATGTGGTACGAGGTGCGCAAGGCGCTGGTGAACGGCGATGGCGCCGGCATCACCTTCCTCCAGGCCTCGGGCTGGCGTTTGTCCACCGAGCTTGACCGCATGAAGCGCGATTTCGATCTTATCCTGGTGGACAGCCCGCCCCATGCCGAAACCGACGTGCGCATCGCCGTGCGCGCCGCCGATCTGATCATGGTGCCCATGCAGCCCTCGCCCATGGATTTGTGGGCCACCCAACCCACCTTGGATTTAGCCAAGAAGGAAAAATCGGCGGCTTTGGTGGTGTTCAACCGCACGCCGCCCAAGGGTAAGCTGGTGGACGCGGTCAAAAAGAAGATCATCGAGGCCGATATGCCCGTGGCCAAAACCGTGCTGGGCAACCGCGTCGCCTTCGCCGCCAGCATGATGGAAGGCAAAGGCGTGGCAGAGAGCAATCCCCGCCACACCGCCACCAAGGAAATCAAGGCCTTAGCCGACGAGATCGCTGCTACACTGGGCCTGTAAGCCAACACTGGGAAGAAAAATGGACTTCACTTTCGCCGCCGCCATCGGTCTGCACACCCTGGCCGCCGTCATCTGGGTCGGCGGCATGTTCTTCGCCCATGTGGTGCTGCGCCCCTCGGTGGCCGACATGACCCCGACCCTGCGCCTGTCCCTGTGGCTTCACGTGCTGCCCCGCTTCTTCGCCTGGGTCGCCATCTCCATCGGCGTGCTGCTGGTGACCGGCTATGGCGTGCTGCTGACCGGCTATCGCGGCGGCATCAGCGGCGGCTATCTGCATATCGACATCATGCAGATCATCGGCGCCATCATGATCGTGCTGTTCCTGTTCATGTTCCTCGGCCCCTATGGCAGCTTCAAACGCGCCCTGGCCCGCAACGACATCACCGCCGCCACCGTCGCCCAAGGCCGCATCCGCCACATCGTGGTGATCAACCTGATCCTGGGGTTGTTCGTGACGTTCATTGGGGCGGCGGGGACGTTCGTGGGGTATTAAAAGCAATTACACGAATGAACACAAATAAACACGAATAGGAAATCGACCCAGGTCGTGTGCCTAGAATTCGTTCTTATTCGTGTTCATTCGTGTAAACCTTCAACTACTCCTCTCCCCCCGTCACCATATCCCCCCGCCCCACCAACCCGCTGACGATCCTGATCTCGCCCGTCAGCGTCTTGTGCACCGGGCATTTCTCCGCCACCTCCAGCAGCTTCTTGCGCTGATCCTCGTCCAGCGGGCCGTCCAGGATGATGTCGCGGACGATCAGGGTGGCGTCATCGGTCTTGCCCCGGCGCAGATGCACCTCAATATGCTCCAGCGGCCAGCCCTTACGGGTGGCAACCATTATCACCGTCATGGCGGTACAGGTGCCCAGGGCGGCCAGCAGGAATTCATGGGGCGCCGGGCCGAAATCATCGCCGCCCGCATCCAGGGGCTCGTCGGCGCGCAGCACGTGGCGACCGATCATCACCGCTTGGGTCAGGCGGCCCTCGCCCGTGTCGGCGACCACAACAACTCCCGGCGGTGGTTCAGCCATGCAAGCCTCCTTGCCACGTTTGTCTCTCGGGGGTACAGGTGGTGTGTCCGCCGACGGCATGGGAGCCCCCAATCGTGAGCAAACGCTTTACCAGCGACGACGTCCAGGTGATCGCCAAGGACACCATATTCAAAGGCTATTTCCAGATGGACCGCTACCGTCTGCGCCATCGCACCTTTGCCGGCGCCTGGACCGCCGAGATCACCCGCGAGATTTTCGAGCGCGGCCATGCGGTGGTGGTCATCCTGTACGATCCTTTGCGCGACGAAGTCGCCATGATCGAGCAATTCCGCACCGGCGCCCTGGCCGCCGACCAATATCCCTGGCTGGTGGAATGCGTCGCCGGCATCATCGAAAAGGGCGAAAGCCCAGAACAGGTGGCGCGGCGCGAGACGGTGGAGGAAGCCGGGACCGAGGCCACGGACGTCTTCGAGATCGGCACCTACATCATCACCCCCGGCGGCTCGTCGGAAACCGTGGTGCTGTTCTGCGCCCGCATCGACGCGACGCAAATCGGCGGCCTGCACGGGCTGGAGCACGAAGGTGAAGACATCCGTGTCTTCACCCTGCCTTTGGCCGAGGCCTATTCCATGGTCAAGGATGGCCGCATCAACAATTCCATGGCGGTGATTTCCATCCAGTATTTGATGCTGGAGAAAGCGGCGCTGAAGGCACGCTGGGGGGTTTAGACACCTTCCCGGCGTGCGCGCCTTTTCCACCTCCAGATTGTACATTTCAATCCGCTTGATTGATCTACATACCCTCTGTTAGCCTGCCTGCAAGTGTACATTCCTGACGAAAGAACACCATCCATGACCGACGTCCGCGACGGCTTCCTCGATTCCATTGGCAACACCCCGCTGATCAAGCTGCAAGGCCCGTCAGAGGCCACCGGGTGCACCATCCTGGGTAAGGCGGAATTCCTTAATCCGGGTGGGTCGGTCAAGGACCGTGCGGCGCTGGCCATCATCCAGGATGCCGAGGAAAAGGGCCTGCTGAAGCCGGGCGGCGTCATCGTTGAAGGCACGGCGGGCAATACGGGCATCGGCCTGACCCTGGTGGGCAACGCCCTGGGTTATCGCAGCGTCATCGTCATGCCCGAGACCCAGAGCCAGGAAAAGAAGGACATGCTGCGGCTGATCGGCGCCGATTTGCGGCTGGTCCCGGCGGTGCCCTATTCCGATCCCGGCAATTACGTACGCTATTCCGAGACCCTGGCCGGCGAGCTGACCCTGACCGAGCCCAACGGCGTGCTGTGGGCCAACCAGTTCGACAACGTTGCCAACCGCCTGGGCCATTACCGCACCACCGGCCAAGAAATCTGGCGCCAGACCGGCGGCAAGGTGGATGCGTTCACCTGCTCCGTGGGCACCGGCGGCACCCTGGCCGGCGTGGGTCTGGCGCTGAAGGAGCACAACGAGAAGATTAGAATCGTGCTGGCCGACCCCATGGGTTCTGCGCTGTACAATTACTATGCCCATGGCGAACTGAAGGCCGAGGGCACCTCCATCACCGAAGGCATCGGCCAGGGCCGCATCACCAAGAATCTGGTGGGCGCCCCCATCGATGATCAGGTCCAGGTCACCGACGAGGAAGCCCTGCCGTTGATCTTCGATCTGGTCAAAAAGGAAGGCTTGGTCCTGGGCGGTTCGTCGGGCATCAATGTCCTTGCGGCTATGAAGATCGCGCGCAAGATGGGGCCGGGCCATACCATCGTGACAGTGTTGTGCGATTATGGTACGCGCTATCAAAGCAAACTGTTCAACCCGGCCTTCCTGCGGGAACGGAACCTTCCGGTTCCCCATTGGCTGGAGTAACGAAAAAAGAGGGGAAGCATGACCTACGCCAATCCTGAGGCCCTTGTCAGCACCGAATGGCTGGCGGCGCATCTGCAGGCACCCGATGTCCGCGTGGTGGATGCCAGTTGGTTCATGCCTTCCGCCAAGCGTAACCCGCGCGAAGAATACGAAGCCGTGCACATCCCCGGCGCCGTATTCTTCGACGTGGACGAAATCTGCGACACCAACAACCCGCTGCCGCACATGCTGCCGGCGCCGGAAAAGTTCGCCAGCCGGGTGCGCAAGCTGGGCCTGGGCAACGGCCACAAAGTGGTCATTTACGACAGCACCGGCTTCACCATGGCTGCCGCCCGCGTGTGGTGGATGTTCCGCGTCTTCGGCCACCGCGACGTGACGGTGCTGGATGGCGGCCTGCCCAAATGGCGGCTTGAGCAGCGCCCGGTGGAAGACCTTCCGCCCATGCCGCGCGACCGCCACTTCCTGCCCCATGTGAATTCCACTTTGGTGCGCAGCTTCGATCAGGTGAAAGCCAACCTGACCACCGGCCGCGAGCAGATCGTGGACGCCCGCGCCCCCGGCCGCTTCGACGGCACCGCGCCCGAGCCCTGGCCGGTCAAGCATGCGGGCCACATGCCCGGCGCCAAGAATGTGTTCTTCCTGGACCTCATCGACGAGACCGAGCGCACCATGAAGCCGGCCTCGGAACTGAAGGCCCGCTTCGACGCCGCCGGTGTGGACATGACCAAGCCGATTGTCGCTAGCTGCGGCTCGGGAATCACCGCCTGCACCATCGCCCTGGCACTGCACCTGCTGGGCCACAAGGACGTCGCCGTTTATGACGGGGCCTGGGCGGAATGGGGCAATCACGATGACGCGGTGGCGGTAAAGGGCTGACAGCCTAACCCTTCCGCCCCCTTCTCCCCCGGTTGATGCGCATCCCACCTCGCCCCAATTAGGTTTGAGGCAGAACACGAGGTGGGATAATGCGACAGTCGACCACGACCATCACCGCCCGCCCGCGCGGATCGAGCCTTTTACTGTTGGCCGCCCTGATGCTGATTTCGATTCTGGCGGTGTCCGGCTGCAACACCGTCTCCGGCATGGGCGAGGATCTCTCCGCCGCCGGCACGGGCATCGACCGAACATCCGAGGCCACTCAGGACAAGATGACCGGTAAGGAACGCACCGATCAGCAGAAGCGCAGTTCCGATTATCAGTCCGGCGGGTATTAAAACCCTTGGCATCGGGCGGAGGGCGGTGCGACCATCGCCCGTCCTCCGCCCGATCCATGGGAATCATGAAAAAAGACAGCCTTCTCGTCCACGCCGGCCGGCACCCGGAACGCCATCACGGCGCCGTCAACCCGCCGGTCTACCACGCCTCCACCATCCTCCACCCCTCGGTGGCGGCCATGGAGGCAGGCGGCAAGACCCCGTTCGAGGGCGTGCGCTATGGCCGCTTCGGCACCCCCACCACCTTCGCTTTTGAAGAAGCCGTAGCCGCCGTCGAGGGCGGGCACAAGGCCATCGCCACCTCGTCGGGACTGGCCGCCATCACCGGCACCTTGCTGGCGCTGCTGAAGGCGGGCGACCATCTGCTGATGGTGGACACCACCTATGCCCCCACGCGCGGCTTCTGCGACAAGGTGCTGAGCGGGCTGGGCATCGAGACCACCTATTACGACCCGCTGGTGGGCGCCCATATCAAGGCGCTGATGAAGCCCAACACCAAGCTGGTCTTCACCGAATCCCCCGGCTCGCTGACCTTCGAAATCCAGGACATCCCGGCCATCGCCAAGGTGGCCCATGATGCGGGCGCCCTGGTCGCCATGGACAACACCTGGGGCGTGCTGACCTTCCAGCCCTTCGCCCATGGCGTGGACGTGTCCATCCAAGCCTGCACCAAATACATCGTCGGCCATGCGGACGCCATGCTGGGCTCCATCACCGTGGCCGATGATACGTTATGGCTGCGCATCAAAACTTCGGTGGCGGCGTTCGGCCATTCCCCCGGCGCCGACGAATTGTTCCTGGGCCTGCGCGGCCTGCGCACCCTGGCCGTGCGCCTGAAGCACCATGCCGAGACCGCGCTGAAGCTGACCAACTGGCTGGAAAGCCGCCCGGAAGTGGCGCAAGTGCTGTACCCGCCCTTGGCCTCGGACCCCAACCATACCCTGTGGCGGCGCGACTTCACCGGCGCCTGCGGCCTGTTCGGCGTGATCCTGCACCCGGCGCCCAAGGTGGCGGTGGATGCCATGCTGGACGGCTATACCCACTTCAATCTGGGCTATTCCTGGGGCGGCTTCGAAAGTCTGGTCATCCCCACCACCGGCCACGCCATCACCCGCACGGCAAGCAAATGGGCGCCGCCGGGTCCGTCCTTGCGCTTCCATGCCGGGCTGGAGGACGCCGACGATCTGATTGCCGATCTGGAAGCCGGGTTTGGTCGGCTGAAGGCGGCGCAATAATGTGCAGGCTGGTGCGCCCCTACCGCGCATCCAACCTGATCTCAATGCGCCGGTTCTTGGCGAACGCTTCATCCCCCTCGCCCTTTTCCAGCGGCTGGAATTCGCCGAAACCGGCGGCGGCCAGCCGTTCCGGCGGCACGCCGTTGGCGGCCAAGGTGCGTACGACGGTGATGGCGCGGGCCGTCGATAGTTCCCAGTTGGACGGATAGCGGCCCGAGGCGATGGGGCGGCGGTCGGTGTGGCCGTCCACGCGCAGCACCCAATTGACGTCCTTGGGGATTTGACGGGAAATCTCGTTCAGGGTTTTGGCCAATTGGCGCACCTGCTCGATACCCTCCAGGCCCATTTCCGCCGAAGCCGTATCGAACAGCACTTCCGATTGGAAGACGAAGCGGTCGCCTTCAATGCGGATGCCGGGGCGGTTGCCCAGGACTTGGCGCAGCTTGCCGAAGAATTCCGAGCGGTAGCGCTGCAATTCCTCCACCTTGCCAGCCAAGGCCACGTTGAGGCGCTTGCCTAGATCGGCGATCACCACTTTTTGGTCGGAGGCCTGCTTTTCTGATACGTCCAACGCGGCGGCGACACGGGCCAATTCGTCGCGCAGGGCGGCCAATTGTTGGTTCATCAGGGCGGTTTCGGCGCGGGCCTGGGCGCTGATCTGCTTTTCATCGCCCACCTGCGTATCCAACTCGGCGATGCGGGCTTCCAGTTCGGCTTTCAGCGCCTGCAACGCCGCCACGTCATGGCTGACGCGTTCGCGGTCGGCTTCCGAAGCGGTCAGTTGCCCGGACAGCTTGGACAGATCGCCGCGCAGGGAATCGTTGGCTTTTTTCTCCAGGGACAATTGCTCCACCAGGGATGCCATCTCGCGGCCCAATTGGCTGAGCGCCTGTTCGCGCCCCGACAGCGCGCTGCCCAGGAAGAATTGCGCCAGCACGAAGACCAGCAGCACAAAGATGATGACCATCAGCAAACCGGCAAGGGCGTCCACGAAGCCCGGCCAGATGTCGATGGTGCGGCGCGCGCGGCGTCCCAGCATGCTCAGCCCTCCGCATCCTCGGCCACAGCCGCGATGGTGCGCGCCAGCAGCTTGAATTCGCTGCGCAATTCGGCGATCAGCTCGTCATGGCCTTGGGTGGTGTCCTGCACCAGACGGCCCAAGGACAGGTCCATGTTGCGGATATGGGCGCGGGTGGTCTCGTCCATGCCGCCGCTTTGATTGTCGGCCAGACGGGCCAGCAACGGGCGAACCTCCATCTGCGCCTCGCCCAGCTTGATCATCAACGCCTGTTCGGCCCGCATGTGGTCGGTCAGGGTGGACAGCTTGTCGGTCAGCGAGCGGATGTTGGCGTTGGTGGAAATGCGGCTTTCCTCGCCGCGCGCCATGATGCGCTGCAATTCGTCCAAGGAATCGGCGGTCTGTTCCAGCAGGGCCTGGATATAGGCCGGCACCGGCTGTTGGTCGCCCTCGCCCGCCAACGCGTTGCCGCCCAGCCGGGTCTGACCGGCCAGCCATTCTTCCAATTCATTGTAGAAGGCGTTCTGCGCTTGGCCCGCCTGCAAATCCAGGAACCCCACCACCAGCGACCCGGCCAAGCCGAACAGCGAGGTGGAGAACGCCGTGCCCATACCACCCAGCGGCGCTTCCAGCCCGGTCTTCAGCCGTTCGAACGCGGCGCCCACGTCCGAGCCCGACACCGATAGCGAGCCAATGACCTCGCCCACCGAGCCGATGGTGCGCGACAGGCCCCAGAAGGTGCCCAGCAGGCCCAGGAAGATCAGCAGGCCGACGAAATAGCGGGCCAGATCGCGGCCTTCATCCAGGCGGGCGGCGATGGAATCCAGCAGCGAGCGCAAGGCCATGGCCGACAGGCTCATGCGGCCCTGGCGCTCGCCCAGCATGCTGGACATGGGCGCCAGCAAGCGCAGCTTGCCGCCCGACAGCGACGGCTGGCCGCGCCGCCAGCTTTCCAGCCACTCCACCTCGGGCTTGAGCATAAGCACTTGGCGGAAATTCATGACGATGCCGGCCAGGAACACGCCGACGATCAGCCCGTTCAAACCGGGATTGGCAAGGAAGGCGTGGCTCAGCCCTGGCGCCAGAACGGCGGCGATGACGGCCACCACCGCCAGGAAAACGGCCATGCGCAGCAGGTAACGGTTGGGACGGGTCATGGACGGGCTCCTGGAAAGACCCTCCATTGTTGGAAGCGAATGTGTCCATTCCAGGGCGCAAAGGGCACCCATACCAACGGCCTAGAGGGGCTGAAATGAAAAAAGCCCCGCCACTGAGGGCGGGGCTTTCATCAGCATTGTTGCTTTAGCGGTTCACCAACAGGGCGTCCACGCGGTCGGCGGGGCCGGCGCCTTCGAGTTTGTTGCCCAGGGCGCGGACCTCGATACGGGTCGAGCGCACGCCCTGTTCCATCAGATATTTGCGCACTTCCAGGGCGCGCGACAGGGACAACCGGCGGGCCTTGGAGGCGCTGGCGTCGTCGCCTTCCGCATAGGCCAGCAATTGCAGGCCCAGGCCTTCGTCCTTTTGCAGGCGCTTGACCAGCTTGTCCAATTCGGGATGGACGGCTTCGGACAACCGGGCGCTGTCGGAGCCGAAGGCCACGGACAGGGTATCGCCGCCCTTGCTGGAGACAGGTGCGACCGGCGCGGGAGCGGGCGTCAGGGCGGCCAGTTGCTGCGGAACGGTTTCGACCTTGGCAACCGGGGCGGGCGGCGCGACCGGAGCAAGCGCCACCGGCGGGGCCACGGCCACGGGCTGAGCCACGGGAGCGGCAGGCGGCGGCTCGATCTTGGCGATCTGCACGGGTGCGGCGGGAACGGCCTTGGGCACTTCCGGCAGGGAAATCTGCGGACCCACCGGGACCTTCACCGGCTCGACGGCGGCCTTGACCGGTTCGACCACCGGCTTGGGCGGCAGGGCGGGCTGGGCGACCGGCTTGGGCAGTTCGACCTTAGGCTTTTGGGCGGCCTGAACCAATTGGGCCACGGCGGGCGACGCCACCGGCGTTTCGGATTTGGCGGAAATGGGGGTGACCGCCGGGCTCTTGGGCTTGGCGGCGGCAACCTTCTTGACCGGCAGGTCCTTGTCGGCACCGGCCTTATAGGGGCGGAACTGCACGCCCTTGGTGGCAGCGGGCGGATTCAAAGCGGCACGGGCCTGGTTCCCCGGCACCTCGTTTTTCAGCATATCGGCCAGAGTGGGCTGACGGCCAAGGCTGTCCAGCACCGCCCAATTGATTTCCACATTGGGGGAGCCGGAGCCGCCGATCACCACTTGGGCCGAGGCCGGCAGCGCCACGGCGGCCATGAGGGCGCCAAACGCAAGAACTCGCCAAGTCGCCCGTACCATGGGATCGCTTCCCCTGCCAATTTACACTTGGTGGGAAGACTAACCGATGCGGACTCACGCTACAACAGCGCGTTGCCAAAAACGACACAAGCGTGACCGCAATGTCACAGATGGATTGTTTGAAATGTCAAAAGTGTGCCGCCATGAAACCATCGGGTGGGAGTACTTGGCCTCCCACCCGTGTCACTCAGGTGCGGGCCTTCTTCAGCAGGGACAGCAGCTTGGAATGCAGGTGATCGTTGCCGGCCACCACGTCGCCATTGCCCAGCATGTCGGCCTTGCCATCGAAATCGGTGACATAGCCGCCGGCTTCGCGCACCAGCACGATGCCCGCCGCCATATCCCACGGCTTGATGGCGCGTTCCCAATAGCCGTCGCAACGGCCCGCCGCCACATAGGCCAGATCCAGCGAGGCCGAACCGAAGCGGCGCACGCCGGCGGTGTTTTCCATGACCGCCACCAATTCCTTGATGAACTCCGCATGGCCGGGGCGGCCACGATGAGGAATGCCGGTGGTCAGCACGGCCTCGTCCAGCTTACGCCGGGCCGAGACGCGCAGGCGCCATTCGTTGAGGAAGGCGCCCTGGCCCTTTTCACCATGGAACATGGAATCGGTCAGCGGCTCGTAAACCACGCCAGCGATGATCTCGCCGTCACGCTCCAGGCCGATGGACACGGCGAAATGGGGAATGCCGTGGATGAAATTGGTGGTGCCGTCGATGGGGTCGACGATCCAGCGATGGCTCTTATCCTCACCGGCAACCTCGCCGCCTTCTTCCAGCAGGAAGCCAAAGCCCGGACGGCCCTTGGACAATTCCTGGCGCAGCACCTTTTCAGCCTTGATGTCGGCGGAAGTAACGAAGTCCGAGGTACCCTTCAGCGACACCTGCAACTTCTCGACCTCACCGAAGTCGCGCACCATGCCCCGGCCGGCCTTGCGGGCGGCGCCCATCATCACGTTGAGATTGGCGGAACGGACCATCATGGCGGAAACTCCCTCTTCAAAACAACGAGGCCGCTCCCCCGGCGCAAAGCCCAGGGAGCGGCCATTTGACCACAAACAGGATTACTTGGCGCGCTCGACGTAGGTCACGTCGGTGGTGTTGACCACGATCTTTTCGCCTTCGGCGATGAACGGCGGCACCAGAATCTTCAAGCCGTTTTCCAGCTTGGCCGGCTTGTAGGACGACGATGCGGTCTGACCCTTGACCACCGGATCGGCCTCGACCACGGTCATGATGACCTTTTCCGGCAGGGCCACGGAAACCGGAACGCCTTCGATGAAGTCCACGGCCACGACCATGCCGTCCTGCAGGAAGGCGGCGGGCTCGCCCACAACTTCCTTGGACAGGTTGAACTGCTCGAAGTTTTCCTGATCCATGAAGGTCAGATCGCCGCCATCGGCGAACAGGAAGGTGCAATCCTTTTCTTCCACATTGCACTTCTCAACGGTGTCGGCGGTGCGCCAGCGCTCGTTGGTCTTGGTGCCGGTGCGGATGTCGCGCATTTCCACGGTGATGAAGGCGCCACCCTTGCCAGGCTGCACGATCTGAATCTTCAGCACGCCCCACTGCTTGCCGTTATGCTCGATGATGTTGCCGGGGCGAATCAGGTTGGCGTTGATCTTCATGGGATATCCAAAGGTCTGACGGGAAATTGGCGCGGAAGCTAGCAGGTTGGGCCGACAATGGCAACCGAAGCCCGCTTATCCCGGCGGATACTTATGCGTCTCCCCCTGCCAGTCCGTCACCTCGCCCCGCGCCTCGTCCCACCATGCGGGCATCAGCGGCACCTTGCCGGCGCCGCCGGGAATGTCGAGCACGTAAGTGGGTTGGGCGATGCCGGTCAGGCGGCCACGCAGGGCGCGCATGATGGCTTGGCCTTCAGCGATGGACAGGCGGAAATGGGACGTGCCGCGGGCAAGGTCGGGGTGGTGCAGGTAATAAGGCCGCACGCGGTTACGCACCAAGGCGCGGAACAATTCTTCCAACGCGTCGGCGCTGTCGTTGACGCCGCGCAGCAGCACGGTCTGCGACACCAGCGGCAGACCGGCATCGGCCAGATGGCGCAGGGCGCGGCGGGCGGCGGGCGACAATTCACGGGCGTGATTGGCGTGCACCGACACCCAGACGGCCAATTCGGACTCGGTCTTCAGCGCGGCGGCCATTGTGGCGGTGACCCGGTCGGGGTCGGCCACGGGGATGCGGGTATGGAAACGCAGCACCTCCACATGGGGGATGGCGGCGATTCGGGCAACCAGCGCGGCCAATCGGGCGGGCGGCAGCATGAAGGGATCGCCGCCGGTGACGATGATTTCGCGCACCTCCGGGCGGCCCGCCACATAGGCCAAAGCGGCATCCATCTCAGGGGCACTCAGGGTGCCATCGGCATCGCCCACCGCCTCGCGCCGGAAGCAGAAGCGGCAATAGACCGGGCAGACCATGATGGGTTTCAGCAGCACCCGGTCAGGGTAGCGGTGGACGATGCCCTTCACCGGGCTGTAGGCTTCGTCGCCGATGGGGTCGGTGCGTTCCTCGGGCGCGGTGTGCAGCTCCGCCGCCGAGGGTACGAATTGGCGGGCGATGGGGTCGCCGGGGGATTGGATCAGATCGACCACGGCCGGCGTCACCGCGATGGCAGTGCGCGCCGCCACGTGGTCCAGGGCAGCGTGGTCCTCGGGCGGCACCAAGCCGGCCTGGATCAGGTCGTCGGCATTGCGTAGGGAATTGCGGGTCAGGTTCGGTTCGGAAGACATCAGCATTGGATAGAGGATTTATGACGGCAGGCAAAGAGTGGTGGCGGCCCGAGCAATTCGCAAGCCGCAAGGACAATCTGGTCAAACGCCAGAAGATCATGGCGGCCACGCGCGCCTTCTTCGCCGCACGGGACTTCGCCGAGGTGGAAACCCCGTGCCTGCAGATCAGCCCCGGGCTGGAGCCCCATCTGAAGGCCTTCGCCACAAGGCTGGAAGACCCGTGGGGCAATCCGGCGGCGCAATTCTACCTGCACACCAGCCCCGAATTCACCATGAAGAAGCTGCTGGTGGCCGGCGTGGAGCGGCTGTACCAGATCGCCCGCGTGTTCCGCAATGGCGAGCGCTCCGACACCCACCACCCTGAATTCACCATGGTGGAATGGTATCGCGCCGGCGGCACCATCGACGAACTGATGGACGACACCGAGGCCCTGGTACGCAAAGCCGCCGCCGCCGCCGGGGCCACCCATCTGCACCATGGCGGACGCATGGCCGACCCGTTCCTGCCTTGGCGCCGGCTGTCGGTGGCCGAGGCGTTCTTCGATTACTGCGACATGGACGTGCTGGCCACCGCCCCCGATCCATGGACCCCCGACCTTGCCTTGATCTCGCGCGAGGCGAAGCGGCTGGGCATTTCGGTGTCAAACTCCGACCGCTGGGACGACGTCTTCTTCAAGATCATGCTGGACCGCATCGAACCCCATCTGGGCTTCGGCGTGCCCACCATCCTGCATTCCTATCCGGTGTCCATGGCAGCATTGGCCCGCCCCTCCCCCACTGATCCGCGCGTGGCCGAGCGATTCGAGGCCTATGGCTGCGGCGTGGAGCTGTGCAACGCCTTCGGTGAGTTGACCGATGCCGCCGAACAGCGCCGCCGGTTCGAGGCCGATATGGAGCTCAAACAGGCCATCTATGGCGAGCGCTACCCCATCGACGAAGACTTCCTGGCCGCCCTGGCCGCCGGCATGCCCGATTCCGCCGGCATCGCCCTGGGGCTGGACCGCCTGATCATGCTGATCACCGGCGCCGAGACCCTGGACGACATTCTGTGGGCGCCGGTGGCACAGCCGTGAGTGCTTGTTTCTATGCTTTCGTATATTCCACTGGTATAGTTCCCCCCGTCCGAAAATAAGCAGGGGGGGACTGCATGGAGGACGATCTGTCCCAGATGGGCACCCCAGCGGGATTGCCGCGGGCCATGCTGGTGGGGTTCCTGGATGCAGTGCCGGCTTCGGCGGCAATCCTGGACATCAAAGCCGACATCGTCGCCGTCAACATGGCGTGGCGCCGCTTCGCCGCCGATAATTGCGGCCCTGCCGACCCTTGGCTGGGCCTCAACTATCTGACCATCAGCGAAACCGCCGAAGATTCGGACGCCCGCGCGGTCTGCAGCGGATTACGCGCCATACTGAGCGGCGAACTCATGTCCTTCGACCACGATTACCCATGCAACGGCAACGGCTTTGAGCGCTGGTTCCGCTGTCTGGTGTCGCCGCTGGAAGACGAAAGCCACACCATCATCGGCGCGGCGGTCATGCATCTGGACATCACCGCCGAGAAACTGGCCGAATGCCGCGCCACCGCCGCCAGCCGAACCAAGTCGGAATTCCTTGCCAGCCTGTCCCATGAATTGCGCACGCCGCTGAACGCCATCATCGGCTTCTCGGAAATGCTGATGATGGAGTTCTGGGGACCGCTGGGCGACAGCCATTACAAGGAATACGCAGGCGACATCCACGCCGCCGGCAAGCACCTATTGTCGCTGATCAACGAGGTTCTGGACCTGTCCAAAGTGGAGGCCGGGCGCTTCGAACTGCACGACGAATTAGTCGCCCTGCCGGAAGTGGCGCGCCAATGCCTGACCCTGGTGGCCGCCCGTGCCGCCCGCAGCAATCTGGCGCTGGAACTGGACATGGACGAGGACATGCCCCCGCTGCGCGCCGACGCCCGCGTGCTGCGTCAAATCCTGCTGAACCTGCTATCCAACGCCATCAAATTCACCCCGCCGGGCGGCAGCGTCACCACCTCGGCGGCGTTGACGCCCGAGGGCTGGCTCGCCATCTCGGTGACCGATACCGGCATCGGCATTGCCGCCGAGGATTTCGAGCGCGTGCTGGAACCCTTCGGCCAAGTGGATTCGGAATTGGCCCGCCAGCATTCCGCCGAAAGCACCGGATTGGGCCTGCCGTTGTGCCGCCGCTTCGTGGAACTGCATGGCGGCGTGCTGAACCTGAAAAGCGCGCCCGGCCAGGGCAGCACCCTATCGGCCATGTTCCCGCCGGAACGGATGGGGCCGCAGCGCCTGGGGTGATGAGTTAGATCAAATCCGCCAAGGTCTTGTTATCCAGCACGCCAAGGAATGCCGCCAAAGCCTCATCCACCACATTGGCCAATTTGCATCCGGTCAGCGGACAGCAGCTTGCACCACCATCGCTGCACGGCAGCAGCGCCAGATTTTCCTCTTCGCGCATGAGCCGGCCAAGATTGATGGTTTCCGGTTCAACACACAGGCGCAGACCGCCGTTTTTGCCGCGTAACGTCGCCAGATATCCCAATTCGGACAGCCGGCGGACGATCTTTTTCAAATGCTCGGCAGAGATGCCATAGAATTCGGCGGCTTCGCGCACGGTCACCACCCGGTCCCGCCGTGAGGCGAGATACAACAGCAGCCGTAATGAGTAATCGGTGAACTGGGTGATCTTCATGCTTCAGCGACCGTGGCGAAAGCTGGATCATATACCCGAAGTTGGAGTGCACGTTCAACAATCAGCGCTATAAGCGCGGGATTGCCGTCATGGCTGCCGGCCTGACAATTGTCCTCAAGGCTGGTCAGCAAGGTATACAGAATGTCTTCGCCGAACATGGCGCATTTGCCGCGCATGGCGTGAACGTGCTCGCCCAATTGGTCCAAGGGCGCCTGGGCCAGGGATTGAAGGGTGGCGGCGTCCTTTTCCATCTCGGCGATGAACAGGGGCAGCATGTGCTCTAGTCCGGCGGGAATGGCGGGCCCATCAGGAATAGCGGGGGGCGGCGGTAAGGCGGTGGATTGCGGCTGGGCGGTGGACATCAACTCGGCCAAGGCGGCGATCAATGCCGGGCGGTCGATGGGCTTGGGCAGGAAGATGTTGAACCCGGCGGCAGCGGCCATTTGCCGGTCCTCCGGGGCCGCACCGGCGGTCAGCGCCGCCAAGGGCAGCGGCGGCAAACCCAATCGGCGCTCACGCTCGCGGATGGCGCGGGCGGCCTGGAAGCCGTCCATGCCGGGCATGCGCAAATCCAGCACCACCAGATCATAGTGGCCGTTTTCCGTCTTCGCCAACGCCTCGGCACCATCGGCGGCTTCGTCCAGCACGGCGCCGGTGCCGGCCAGGAACTCGCGCAGCACCAGCCGGTTCAGTTCCACGTCATCGGCGAACAGAATGCGCAGATTGGCCGGCAGAGTTTTGACGAAAGGAAGCGGTGCCGCCGCCGGCTCACTGGCCGTGGGAAGCGGCAGCTCGCACCAGATGACGGTGCCGGAACCGGGCACCGAACGCACGCCCACCTGCCCGCCCATCATCTCGGCCAGCCGCCGGCAGATGGCCAGCCCCAGCCCCGAACCGCCATAATGGCGCCGGGCCGAACCGTCCACCTGAGTGAAGGTGTCGAAAATGGCATCCTGCTGATCCAGCGGGATGCCGCAGCCGGTATCCTCCACGGTGAAGCGCAGGCCGTGCTCGCCTTGGCCCACCACCAGCCGGATTTCGCCCTCGCGGGTGAATTTGGCCGCGTTGTTCAGGAAGTTCAGCACGATCTGGCGGATGGCCGCCCTGTCGCCCGACAGGGCCGGCGGCAAGCCGGGCGCCACATCCAGGTGGAACCCCAACCCCTTGGCCGAGGCCTGGGCGCGGCCCAACGCCGCCGATTCGTCCACAAGGTCCATCAGGCGGAACGGCTCGGCGGTCAGTTCCAGCCGCCCAGCCTCGATGCGCGACATGTCCAGGATGTCGCCGATCAACTGGGTCAAATTCTCGGCGGTGTGGCGCAACAGGCCCACATAATGGCGCTGGCTGTCGTCCAGATTGGTGCTTTCCAGCAATTGGGTCAGGCCCGCCCAGCCGTGCAGGGGCGTGCGGATTTCATGGCTCATGACCGCCAGGAATTCGGCCTTGGCAACGGATGCCCGCTCCGCCGCCGCCTTGGCCTGCTCCAGTTCCCTGACCAGAATCGCAAAGCGGGCTGCGGCGATCCGCTTGGACCGCAGCAGCCAAAACGCCACGGCGCCGCAGCAGGCCACATTGACGGCGCCCGCCATCCACAACGCCAGCACGGGAAGGGAAGCGCCCCCGGACATGCCTTGCGCCGCGCATGGCTGCGCCAGCGCCAATAACAACGCCGGAACCAGCATCAGACGTACGCACAGAATGCCCATTACCCTTTGTCGCAGGCGCAGGCCATTTGTGTCATCAGGTGAACACCCTAGGGTCGCACGCCAGAGGTCACAAATTCCCTGAACCGTTCGGCGGCCAGCGGCGGGCTGAAGCGGTAGCCCTGGACGAAGTCGCAGCCGCGATCGGCCAGGAAGGCCATCTGTTCGGCGGTCTCCACCCCCTCGCCCACGATCTTCATGCCCAGGGAATGGCCCAAAGCGATGATGGCTTCGATCAGGCGGGCGTCCTCGGCATTGTCCATCACCTTGGACACGAAGGAGCGGTCGATCTTGAGGATATCCACCGGGAAATGCTTCAGATAGCTGAGCGAGGCATAGCCGGTGCCGAAATCATCCACCGCGATCTTGGCGCCCACGTCGCGGATGCGGTTGATCTTCTTCAGCACCTCGCCACCCGAGGCCAGCAGCAGGCCCTCGGTGATCTCCACCGTGACCACGTGGGGCGACAGGCCGGTGACCTCCAGCGCGCGTTCCAATGCGCTGGCGATGTCGCCCTGCTGGACCTGACGGGGCGATACGTTGATGGCGACACGCAGGGGGGGATCGGAGATACCCTGCCAACTGGCGGCTTCGCGGCAGGCGGCGGTCAGCAGCCAGTCGCCGATGGGCAGGATCAGGCCCATTTCCTCGGCCAAGGGCACGAACTGATCGGGCGAGATGGCGCCGATGAAGCGGTTGTGCCAGCGCAACAACGCTTCCGCCCCGGCCACCTGCCCGCTCTGGACATTGATGATGGGCTGGTAGACCAGGGTGAATTCGTCATGTTCCAGCGCGTCGGACAATTCGCTGGCAAGGCGCGAGCGGGCCTGGGCGCGGGCGTCCATGCTGGGCGTGAAGAACTGGAAGGTGTTGCGCCCGGCATCCTTGGCCTTGCGCATGGCGCTGGTGGAGTTGCGCATGACCGCCTCCACATCGTCGCCGTCGCCCGGCCACAGGCTGATGCCGATGGAGCATGAGATGAGGATCTGGTGGGCCTCGATCAGGAACGGTTCGGCTAGGCATTCCAGCAGGGCGCGCACCACCTGCTCGACCTCTTCCACCGTGGTGATGTCGGTCAGCACGGCGGTGAATTCGTCGCCGCCGAAACGGGCCAGGGTGTCGCCCTTGCGCACCGCACTTTGGAAGCGCCGGGCGGCTTCCGCCAGCACCATGTCGCCGATGGTGTGGCCCAGGGTGTCGTTGATATTCTTGAAGCCGTCGATGCCGATGAAGACCAAAGCCGCGCGCTTATTGCTGCGCCCGGCCAGCACCAGCGCTTGGAGCAGGCGGTCCAGGAACAGCGAGCGGTTGGGCAGCTTGGTTAGTGGATCGAAATTGGTCTGCTGCCACAGCTTTTCCGCATTGTCGCGGGCTTCGGAAATGTCGCGGAAAATGCCGATATGGCGGTGGATGGCGCCGCTGCCGTCACGCTCGGTGGCGATGGACAGCCACGTGCGGTAGACCTCGCCATTCTTGCGGCGGTTCCACAGCTCGCCCGTCCAGCGGCCATTGCGGTGCAGCTCGCTCCACAGATTATCGAAGAAGGCGGGCTCGTGCTGGCCCGAACGCAGGCAGCCCGGCGTATTGCCGACCACGTCGGCGGGCGCGAAACCGGTGATCAGGGTGAAGGCGGGATTGACGGCCAGGATGCGGTTTTCCGCATCGGTCACCATCATCCCTTCGGACGCCATGTTAAACACGGCGCGGAACAAGCGCAGTTCAGCATTTTCGCGCTCAAGCTCTGCGAGCGTATTCCCGTTTCCGTTGCTGCGCTGCGCCACAACATCCCCGCAAGTCGTAGGTGGACGCACAGGATAGCGGGATAGATTTATGATGCAACAGCGGATGATGCTCCGCGCGGCTTGGTTGGACCGCGCGGAGCATCAAAACGTCAGCCGCCCCACAGCAACAGGGCGACCACCTGGGGTGCGATGACGCGCAGCACCATGACCAGGGGATAGACGGTGGCATAGGCCAGGATGGGCGCCTCGGACGGCGACATGCCCTGGGCGAAGGCCAAGGCGGGCGGATCGGTCATGGAGCCGGCCAGCACGCCGCACAGGCTGAGATAGTTGGTCCGCGTCAGCCAATAGCCCACCACGGAAACGATCATCAGCGGCACCAGGGTGACCACGGCGCCAAACGCCACCCATTTCAGGCCGTCGCCATGGACCAGCGTATCCACGAAGCCCTGGCCCGATTTGACGCCCACGGCGGCCAGGAACAAGGCGATGCCAAGGTCGCGCATCATATGGTTGACGGCGGGCGGCATGAACCACACCACCGGGCCGATATGGCCCAGGCGCGACAGCAGAATGGCGACGATCAGCGGACCGCCGGCCAAACCCAACTGCACGGGTGCCGGCAGACCGGGAATGGCGATGGGCAGCGATCCCAGCAGCATGCCCAAGGCGATGCCGATGAAGATGGGCACCATCTGGGTTTCCTGCAGCGCCTTGGAGCGGTTGCCCACCAGGGCCGCCACTTCGGGGAAGCTGGCGGGATCGCCCACCACGGTCAGCATGTCGCCAAACTGAAGTTTCAAATGGGCGCCGGGCACCAATTCAAGGCCGCCGCGATTGAGCCGGCTAATGACCACGTTGTAGCAGGCGCGCAGGTTCAACTCGCCCAGGGACTTGCCCAACACGCCCGAATGGGTGACGACCATGCGTTCCCAGGTGACGTCCGCGGATTGCATGGCCTTGAGGTCCACTTGGGCGACGGGACCGATCAGGCGCTTCAACTGATCCAGCTTATTGCGCGGCCCCACGGCCAGCACCACGTCGCCTTCGGCCAGCACGTCCTCGGCGCTGACCACGTGCTGGCTGCCGTCATGCAGCACCCGCGACAGCACCACGCCCATTTCCCTCAATTCGTCCAGATCGCGCAGCTGGCAACCCACCACCGCCGGATTGCGCACTTCCACATTCACCGTTTCCACGGCGGTGTAGTTGGCGATACGAGCGTCTTCGAATTCCTTGGCCGCCACCTTGGTGTTGAGGCCGAAGACAAAGCGCAGGAACAACATGCTGAGCAGGATGCCGACGATGCCGAACGGATAGGCCACCGCATAGGCTTGGCCCAGCACGGTGCCGCCATTGGGCACGCCCAGGGTCGCCAGGACCTGTTGGCCGGCAGCCAGGGACGGCGTGTTGGTCACCGCGCCCGACAGGATGCCCAGCGCCGCCGGCAGCTCGATGCCGCCCAGCAAATGCACCAGCACCGCCGTCAGCGTGCCCAACGCCACGATGGCCACCGCCATCAAATTCAGCGCCAGACCGTCCTTCTTGAACGCCTGAAAGAAGCCCGGTCCCACCGCCACGCCGATGGCATAGACGAACAGCACCAAGCCGAATTCACGGGCGAAGCTCAGCATGGTGGCGTCCATGCCGATGCCGAAATGACCGAAGGCCAATCCGGCGAACAGCGCGCCACCCACGCCAAGACGAACCCCGGCAATCTTGATCTGACCCAAGGTCAGCCCCAGCGCGGCCACTGCCGAAAGAACCAGCAGCGCCTGCGCAACACCATGCAATTGCATGCGGAATACCCTTACCCATTTCGCAATTGCACAATGCTTGTATGGCTACAGCGCGGAAGGCAAGGGAAAAGGCTGTGAAACCTCAGCGAGCGGCAGGAAACAGCGCCTCGCCTTTGCAGCGGTCGCGCACATCGCGGGCACAGGGGCGATAATTCAACTGCTTGTCCATGCACACGCGAATTTCGGCGGCGTGATGGCCCCGGCAGACCACGGAAATGGCGTTGGGCTCTAAACCGGGATTGGCCGCCTGGAACAGTTTTTCCACCTGCTCCACCGCCAGGGTGTGGGGCTGGACCGGATTGTGGAACAGTTTGGGGATGCGCAGCCGCTCGAACGCCGCGCGGGTCTTGCCGAAATATTCCGTGGCCCCTGCCCCGGCGCACGTGCCGTGGGTGGTCCATTCATGCTGGATCAGTTTGCGGCTGGGCATGATGGGCAGCATGGTTTCCACCAGCTTGGCCGGCACCGGCTCGGGCGCCGCTTCGCAGGCGGTGGGATAGCCGCCCTTGGCGTATTGCGGCCACAGCCCGTGCACCACGAAGCCGTAATTGCGGGTGCGGCCGCATTGCTCGGCATCGTCCCGCCCCGCCTTGGTGCCGCACCAGCTGGGCGACCAGGACAGGCTGAGGACGTAATAGTCGAACGGCTCCTGGGCCAGGGCCGGGAGCGAAAACAGCAAGATGGCAAGAACGGCAAGACGGCGCATGAACATCCCCGGACAGCGTTGCGCCCAATGGTGGCACAGTACAGGGACAGAGGAAAGGCTCAGGCCTCGGGCATGCCGCTCTCAGGCAGGCGGTGGCGGTTGATCAGCGGCATCTGGGACAGCATGAAGACCAGGGTCAACACGATGCTGCCCGGCACCTTCCACAGCACCCAGATGTCCACGGAGGCAACCCGGCGCACCACTTCATTGCCCAGCGCCATGGCAATGAAAAACAGCATGAAACGCAACGACAAGCGGCGCCAGCCGGTGGAATCCAGGGCGAAAGCCTCGCCCAGCACCGCCTTTAGCACCGGCTTGTCCAGGACCAGCCCGCCGCCCACAAAGGCGGCGAACAAGCCGTAAATGATGGTGGGCTTCATCTTGATATAGGTGTCGTCCTGCAGCCACAGGGTCAGGCCGCCGAACACGCCGACGATGATGGCGGTGACCAGCGGCATCAGCGCCACCTTGCGGGTGTAAGCATAAGACAGCACCAGCGCCACCAGCGTGGCCGCCATCAACGCTGCGGTGGCCGCCACCAAACCCTTGCTGACATAGGCCAGCAGGAACACGGCCAGGGGGCCGAAATCGACTCCGGGCTTCAGCCAGACGGGGGCGGCGCGCATGGGGAACTCCAACTCAGGGCTTGTTTTGACCGTTTCTACCTTAAGCGGGACGCATGGCGCCAGCCTCAGCGCGCCGGCTGCTCGCCGCGCCCGTCCCGCGACAGGAAGGCGGCGGTGCGCAAACCCTTGAGCCAAGTGGCAAGGCCGGGCTGGCTTTGGGTGATCAGGAAAGCGTCGCCGTCACGATGGCGCATCCACCAGCCGGGGCCTTCCTTCCACAGGGTGAAATCCGCGTTGCCATGGCCCTTGCCCGGCGTGTCGGTGTAATCCACCGTGATGGCGCTGAACATGCGGGTGCGCCGCACCGCCTCGACCTTTTCGTCGTCCAGCACGCGGGCGTACAGCTCCACGAAGAAGATGGTGTCCGACCAGCGCCCGCCCCGGCTGATGGGCATGGCCTCGAAGGTAGGCAGCAGCATGCGGATGGAGCCACCCACCGGCACGGCGGCAGGGATGACGCCCGACAATTCCCGATTGGAATCCGCCCAGACCTTGTCGAGCAACCGATCGGGATCGGTGAAGTTCTCACCCGCATAGCGATATACCACCGGCTCGTTCGGCGAGCGCGGCATGTTCAGCTTGAGCACGCGGTCAAGGCTGGCCACAGGCGCGGCAGGCGGCGGCGGGGCGGCGCAGGCGGCCAGGACCATGCTCATGATCACCGTCCCGGTAATCCGCTTCCACCACATGCTCATGCGCACCTCCTCAGACCGTGGAGGGAGGCATGCAAAACCCGCTCCATAAAATCAGCTCAGGGAGCCATGATACACAGTCACGAAGCGCCAAGGAAACAGGGCTTATGGCCTCGGTCTGCCAGCCGGGCGTCATTCCCTGTTACGGGAAACTTCCCATGTGCGGAAATCGCCCATAGCGGCATTGGGAGCCGCCTGCATGGCGCTGCCCCCTAACCGGTCCGCCGCCTCAATTCACAATGCGCCACGACCCATCCGGCTGCAGGCAGGCTGTGCCGTAGCCGCGCTGCGACGAGCCGCCGACCGTCATGGTGCTTTGGTATTCCCGGCAATAGCGGCCAAAGCCGTCGGTGTAGGGCGGCGAGGTGGGAATGGCCTGAACCGGGCTGGGGTCCATGAAAACCACGCGCGGCTGGGCATAGACCACCGGCGGCGGCGGATAGACCATGATCACCTCACGCGGGGGGCGCGCATAGCGGTGCGGGCGATCCCAGCGCCAATCGTCGCGCCATCCGTCGTTCCAGCCATCATGGCGGCGCGGGTCGGCCTGGGCCGGTTGTGCCACGCCCAAGACGGCAATCATCAAAGCCACGGCGGACAGCACCCGTTTCATCATTCCCTCCTGCCCCATCGGGGGGCATGGCAGCCAACCTAGCCCTTAATTGTGGCGCCAGTTTGGTCCAGCCACGGTCACCAAGCTTCCACAAGTGGAAGATATCTTTGCATGCAAGACTTGTGACCCCGCTGCATGCACTTGCAAACATTCCCACAGAAGCCTTGTTTTCCCACCCCTCCACCCCACCCCGCAGTGCAGCAAAGCCTACCCGATGGAGTTGGCATAACTCTTGCGGATTAGGCCAACAAGCAATAGCGATCCAAGCTCGTTGGAGAGGTGGGGTAGACCGATGTACGACGACAGCGCCAACATTATCGAAACCGACGTTGAGACCCGCTTTGGCGTCTCGCGCCGCGATTTCATGAAGTTCTGCGCCGCCATGGCGGCAACCATGGGTCTTCCCAAGGGCGCCGACGCCCAGATCGCCGCCGCGATCGTCAAGAAGGAACGCCCGTCGGTCATCTGGCTGCATCATCAGGAATGCACCGGCTGTACCGAATCGCTGCTGCGTTCCGAGCACCCGACCCTGGAAAAGCTGATCCTTGAGATCATCTCGCTGGATTACCACGAGACCCTGTTCGCCGCCGCCGGCCATCAGGCCGAAGCCGCCCGCAAGGCTGCCATGGCGAAGAACAAGGGCAAGTACCTGCTGGTCGTCGAAGGCGCCATCCCCATGAAGGATGGCGGCATCTACTGCAAGATCGGTGGCCAGACCTCGTTCGAACTGACCAAGGAAGTGGCCGCCGACGCCGCTGCCGTCATCGCGGTGGGTTCCTGCGCGTCCTGGGGCGGCATGCCGTCCACCCCGCCCAACCCCACCGGCGCCGTGGGCGTGGGCGAGGCGTTGGGCCGCAAGGACATCGACACCATTCCGGGCTGCCCGCCCAACCCGTACAATATCCTGGCGACCGTGGTCCACTTCCTGACCTTCGGCAAGCTGCCGGCGCTGGATGACAAGGGCCGCCCGACCTTCGCCTATGGCCGCCTGATCCACGACAATTGCGAACGCCGCGCCCATTTCGACGCCGGCCGCTTTGCCTTGGAATTCGGCGATCCGGGCCACCGCAAGGGCTATTGCCTGTACAAGCTGGGCTGCAAGGGTCCCGAGACCTACGCCAATTGCCCGTCCATCGGCTTCAACGACGTGGGCCAGGCCTCGTGGCCGGTGGCTACCGGCCATCCCTGCATCGGCTGCACCGAGAAGCATATCGGCTTCGAGAAGCCCATCCACGCCTTGGCCGAGCTCAAGACCAACCCGCCGACCAGCTATCCCCGCATCGTCGAGGAGCAGGGCACCGGCGCCACGCTGGGTGCCGCCGCCTTGGTGGCCGGCGTCGCTGGTCTGGCTGTCGGTGCCGGCATGAAGCTGGCCAACAACCTTGGCAAGTCCGAGGCCCCCAAGGATCTGGGCGAGGAGTAAGCCGTCATGGCCTTGAAACGCCGAGATTTCATCAAGGGAGCCGCCGGGGGCGGCGCCGCGCTGGCGACAGCCGCCGTGGTGCCCGCGACCGCCGAGGCCCGCGAGAACAAGCCCATGCCGCCGCAAGCGGTGGGCATTCTCTATGACTCCACCCTGTGCGTGGGCTGCAAGGCCTGCGTGTCCGGCTGTAAGGAAGCCAACGACCTTCCGCCGGACTTCAACACCGTGGACCAGCTGTGGGACACCCCCATCGACATCGGCCCGAAGACGTACAACGTCATCAAGCTGTACGCCGACGGCACCGCTGCCACCAAGGATCAGGAGAAGGACGGCTTCGCCTTCGTCAAGCGGTCCTGCATGCATTGCGTGGACCCGTCTTGCGTCTCGGCCTGCCCGGTTTCGGCCATGACCAAGGACGGCAACACCGGCATCGTCGGCTATGATTCCGACATCTGCATCGGCTGCCGCTACTGCGTCGCCGCCTGCCCTTACGGTGTGCCCCAGGCCGAGTTCGACACGCCGACGCCGAAGATCAAGAAGTGCGAGATGTGCCGCCACCGCCAAGCGGAAGGCAAGATCCCGGCCTGTGCCGAGGTCTGCCCCACCGGCGCCACGGTGTTCGGCCCCATCACCGCCATCACGCAAGAAATCGCGCGCCGCCGTTCCATGGTGGCGGGCGAAGCCAATGTCTTCGAGCGCCGCACCATCGGTTCCGGCGACACCCATGAACGCCCCGCCGCCAAATATTTGGATCACGTCTATGGCGAGAAGGAATTGGGCGGCACCCAGTTCCAGTTCATGGCCGGCGTTTCCTTCGAAAAGCTGGGCCTGCCCACCCTGCCCGAGCGGTCCTACGCTTCGGTGTCCGAGGGCATCCAGCACACCCTGTACAAGGGCATGATCGCCCCCGCCGTGTTGTTCGCCGGGCTGCTTTACGCGGCCAAAAAAGGCGCCAAGCACGACGACGAGCATCCGGAGGAATAGGCGCCATGGGCAACTTCCATAACGAGCACGAACCGCTTGGCGGCAAGGTGGTCTCCAAGACCACCGTCATCTGCGCGGCCCTTGCGCTGATCGCCGTCTTCCTGTTGGCCAAGCGTATGATCCTGGGCCTGGGTTCGGTGACCAATTTGAACAACGGTTACCCCTGGGGCATCTGGATCGTCTACGACGTGGTCATCGGCACCGCCTTCGCCTGCGGCGGCTATGCCATGGCCTTCCTGACCTATGTGATGAACAAGGGCGAATACCACCCGCTGGTGCGCCCGGCCCTGCTGGCCTCCATGTTCGGCTACACCCTGGGCGGCGTGTCCATCATCTTCGATCTTGGCCGCTGGTGGAACGGCTGGCACATCCTGGTGCCCGGCTACATGCAGAACGGCTCGGTGATGTTCGAAGTGGCGCTGTGCGTCATGGCTTACATCTGCGTGCTGTGGATCGAATTCACCCCCGCCTTCCTGGCCCGGTTCCACAAGAATGCGCTGAAGAAGAAGCTGGAAAAGGTGCTGTTCGTCTTCATCGCCTTGGGCGTGCTGCTGCCCACCATGCACCAGTCCTCGCTGGGCTCGCTGCTGGTGGTGTTCGGCTTCCAGATCCATCCGCTGTGGCAGACCCCGATCCTGCCCTTCCTGTTCCTGTGCTCCGCCATCACCATGGGCTTTTCCATCGTGGTGTTCGAAGCCCTGGTGGGATCAGCCGGGTTCAAGCGCTCGGTCAAGCATGAGATCCCGCAGCTGGCCAAGCTGGCCAAGATCGTTTCGGGCATGATGGCCGTCTATCTGGCCGTGCGCTTCGGTGATCTGATCGTGCGCGGCGAGCTGGGCTCGGCGTTCACCTCGGGCTTCAAGAGCATCATGTTCTGGCTGGAAATCGTGCTGTTCGCCACCCCGGTGGTGATGTTCATGAAGCCGGCCAACCGCCATTCCAAGCAGGCCCTGTTCGTGGGCGCGGTATCCATGCTGCTGGGCGGTGCGTTCTATCGCCTGGACGCCTTCCTGATCGGCCTGCAAACCGGCAATGGCTGGAACTACTTCCCCTCGGTTTCCGAGCTGCTGGTGACCTTCGGCATCATCGCCGCTGAGGTCCTGCTCTACATCGTCTTCGTCCGGAAGCTTCCGGTCTTCTACACCCATGCACTGACGCCGGCCGAATTGGCCGCGGCGCACGACAAGTAAGGAGCCATGGCCTTGTCCAAGCGTATTACCATCGACCCCATCACCCGGATCGAAGGCCATCTGCGCATCGACGTTGAAGTCGACGGCGGTAAGGTCACCAAGGCATGGTCGTCGGGCCAGATGTGGCGCGGCGTCGAGCTGATCCTGCTGGGCCGCGACCCCCGCGACGCCTGGGCCATCACCCAGCGCATCTGCGGCGTCTGCACCACCGTTCACGCCATCACCTCGGTGCGCGCGGTCGAGAACGCCCTTGATCTGGAAGTGCCGGTGAACGCCCAGTTCATCCGCAACATGATCGCCTCGGCTCACGCCCTGCATGACCATATCGTCCACTTCTATCACCTGTCCGCGCTGGACTGGGTGGATGTGGTGTCCGCGCTGAAGGCCGACCCGACCAAGACCTCGCAGCTGGCCGAGTCCCTGTCCGATTGGGGCATGAACTCCAAGCACGTCATGGCCCAGACCCAGGAAAAGCTGAAGACCTTCGTGGGTTCCGGCCAGTTGGGTCCGTTCGCCAATGGCTATTGGGGTCACCCGGCCATGAAGCTGACCCCCGAGGTCAATCTGCTGGCCGTGGCCCACTACCTCCAGGCTTTGGAGGCCCAGCGCCACGCCAACAAGATCGTCACCATCCTGGGGTCCAAATCGCCGCACATCCAGAATCTGGCAGTTGGTGGTGTAGCGAATCCTATCGATCTGAACAGCCAGTCGAACCTGACCATCGAGCGCCTGCTGGCGGTCAAGGAGCACATCGACGCGCTGAGCGAGTTCGTGCGCAAGGTCTACATCCCCGACGTCGCCGCCATCGGCGCCTTCTATGCCGACTGGACCAAGATCGGCAAGGGCATCACCAACTACATCTCGACCCCGGACTTCCCCACGGATTCCAAGGGCACCCAGTTCCTGGTCCCCGGCGGTCACGTCCCCGATGGCGATCTGTCCAAGTACAAGCCGTTCACCCAGTTCGGCGACCAGTATCTGCGCGACGGTGTCGAGGAATCGGTCAAGCACGCTTGGTACACCTATTCCAAGCCCGGCCCGCTGCATCCCTATAAGGGCGAGACCACGCCGCACTACACCGACTTCCAGGACGAAGGTAAGTACTCCTGGCTGAAGGCGCCGACCTTCTATGGCAAGCGCGCCCAGGTCGGCCCGTTGGCCAACGTGCTGTGCGGCCTTGCCGCCGGCCACCAGCCCACGGTGACCTATGCCACCGGCATGCTGAACACGGTGTCCTCGCTGCTGGGCTCCAAGGTCGGCCCGGAAATCCTGCACTCCACCATCGGCCGTCATGCCGCCCGCGCCATTCGCGGCGGTGTCATGACCGAGGTGCTGGCGCAGAATTGGTCCATGCTGATCGAGAACATCAACAAGGGCGACACCACCACCTTCAACAAGCCCACCTTCCCCAAGGGCGAAGTCATGGGCTTCGGCATGCACGAAGCGCCGCGCGGCCTGTTGTCGCACTGGACCGTCATCAAGGACGGCAAGATCGCCAACTACCAGTGCGTGGTTCCCTCAACCTGGAACGCCGGCCCGCGTGACGAAAACGACGTCATCGGCCCGTACGAAGCCTCGCTGATGGACAACCCCATCGCCGATGCCGAACAGCCGCTGGAAGTCCTGCGTACCGTTCACTCCTTCGACCCCTGCTTGGCCTGCGCCGTGCACGTGCACGACGAAGACAAGCGCGAAGTGGTGCAGGTGAAGGCGCTTTAAGAGTAAGCTGCTAAAACCCCTCTCCCGCCTGCGGGGGAGGGGTTTCTTTAAGGAGACGTTCATGCGCGTGGTGGTTTTGGGGGTCGGCAATATCCTGATGTCCGACGAAGGCGTCGGGGTCCATGCGGTCACCGCGCTGGAGGAACGCTACGACATTCCCGCCGAAGTCGAGATCATCGACGGCGGCACCTCGGGCATGGATTGCCTGGACCGCATCGCCGAGGCCGATCTGCTGCTGATCGCCGATTGCATGCGCTCCAAGGACAAGGCGCCGGGCACCATCACCCGGCTAGCCGATGCCGAAATCAACGCGTGGTTCATGACCCGCATTTCGCCCCATCAAGTCGGCCTGTCCGACGTGCTGGCGGCATGCTGCTTCCACGGCATCTCGCCCAAGCAGGTGGTGCTGGTGGGCGTGCAGCCGGAATCCTTCGAAACCTGTATGGACCTTACCCCCACCATCGCCGCCGTGCTGCCGCAAGTGCTGGACCGGCTGGTGGCCGAATTGGCCGCCGTGGGCGTGACCGTCACCCCCAAAGCGGCCTGATTGCCATGTGCATGGCCGTGCCCTCGCGCATCATCGCCATCGACGGCTTCACCGCCACGGTGGAAGCGTTCGGTGTGGAGCGCCAGACCAGCCTGATGCTGCTGGGCGAAGAGGTCGCGGTGGGCGATTACCTCATCCTGGGCGCCGGCGGCAGCTTCGCCGCCGAAAAGGTGCCCGAAGACGCCGCCCTGGAGGCGCTGGATTACCTGTCCCAAGTTTTGGCCAACGGCCAAGCCTGATGTTCCCCGAGGCCCGGCTTGACGTCGCGTTGACCGTCCAATCTGGTGTCGTGGCCCAGGTCAAGGTCCACTCCACCCGGCTGGTCCAGGCCTCGCGCCTGTTCGCCGGACGCCGCCCCGACGAAGTCACCCAATTGCTGCCCACCATCTTCGCCCTGTGCGGCACCGCCCAGGTGCTGGCCGGACTGGGCGCCATGGAACAGGCCGCCGGGCTGGGCACACCCCAGCGCCATGCCCGCCAAATCCTGCTGCTGGCGGAAACCATCGGCGAGCACGGCTTGGGACTGGCCCGCGACTGGCCCGCCTTGGTGGGCGCCGCCCCCGATCTGCCCGCCGCGCGGCGCATCAAGACCGCCATGGTGAGCGTGCGCGCCGCCCTGTATCCCAACGGCGATTGGCATCGTCCCAGCGGCGGCACACTTACGCCCCAACATGACCGCATCACCGCCGCCATTGCCGAAGTGCGCGCCGCCCTAACGGAATTGCTGGGCGCCGAGGTGGAGTCCATCCTGACCGACGCAACCAGCTTCCACGCCTGGATCGCCACCGCCCGCACCCCCGCCGCCCGCCTGCTGGCCCAATTGCAGGACCCCGCCTTGGCCGGTTTTGGCCGTGGCCCGTTCCTGCCCATGCCCGACCAAGGCCCCGCCGATTTGCCCGCCCAGATGCAGGCCGACCACGACGGCGCCTATGTGGCGCGGCCCCATAGCGGCGGACGCATTTACGAGACCGGCCCCCTGGCCCGCACGGCGTGGCACCCGGTGGTAGCCGAATTGATGGCCGAACACGGCCCCGGCCTGCTGGCGCGCCTGACCGCCCGGCTGGTAGAAGTCGTATCGTGCTTGCAGGAAATGACCGAGCTAATGCAGGATTTGACCGCCGCCCATTCGCTGGCGCCCGTTCTGGGTGACGGCATGGGCGTGGGATTGGTGGAAGCCGCGCGCGGCCTGTTGGCCCATCGGGTGGAATTGGAGGGTGGAAAAGTGAAGCGCTATCAAATCCTTGCCCCCACCGAGTGGAACTTCCACCCCGAAGGCCCGCTGGTGCGCGGCCTGAAGGGCGCCCCCGACCACGATTTGCACCACCGCGCCGCATTGCTGATCCACGCCCTGGACCCGTGCGTCGCCTGTCATGTGACGGTGGATCATGCATGAGATGAGCCTGACCGAAGGCGTCATCCGCATTCTGGAAGACCAAGCCGCCGCCCACGGCTTTGCCAAGGTCAAGACGGTGTGGCTGGAAATCGGCGAACTTTCCAATGTGGACCCAGACTCCATGCTGTTCTGCTTCGGCGCCGTCGCCAAGGGCTCGCCCGTGGCCGCGGACGCCACGCTGGAAATCATCAAGATCGCCGGTCAGGCCCAATGCCTGAGCTGCACCGAGACTGTCCCGGTGTCCAACCGGTTCGACCCCTGCCCCAAATGCGGCGGCTTCGGCCTTGCCGTCACCGCAGGCGAAGAGATGCGGATCAAAGAGCTGGAGGTGGAGTGATGTGCACGGTGTGTGGCTGCGGCGATGCCAAGGTGGAACATTCCCACGACCATGACCATGATCACGATCACCCCCATGATCATGATCACCCACACTCTCATGACCACGATCATGGTCACAGCCACTCCCACGACATCCATTACGGCCACGGCATCGCCGGCGTCCACGTCCCCGGCCTGAGCCAAAGCCGCATCATTCAGATCGAGCAGGACATCCTGGGGAAGAACGATTCCCTGGCGGCGAAGAACCGCGACAGCTTCGCCGATAAGGGCATCTTCGCGCTGAATCTGGTCTCCAGCCCCGGTTCGGGCAAAACCACCCTGCTGTGCAAGACCATCCAGGCGTTGAACGGCAAGTTCCCCGTCGCCGTTATCGAGGGCGACCAGCAGACCAGCAACGACGCCGACCGCATCCGCGCCACCGGGGCCGCCGCCATCCAGATCAACACCGGCAAGGGCTGCCATCTGGACGCCCACATGGTCGCCACCGCCTGCGAGCGTCTGGCGCCTGCCGACGATTCCGTGCTGTTCATCGAAAACGTCGGCAATCTGGTCTGCCCCGCCGCCTTCGATTTGGGCGAGGCCTATAAGGTCGCCATCCTCTCGGTCACCGAGGGCGAGGACAAGCCGCTGAAATACCCCGACATGTTCCACGCCGCCGGCATGATGATCCTGAACAAGACCGATTTGCTGCCCCATCTGGATTTCGACGTGGAAGCCTGCATCGCCAACGCCAAGCGGGTGAACCCCGACATCGTGGTGCTGCAAGTCTCGGCCCGCTCGGGCGAGGGCATGGATGAGTGGCTGGCCTGGATCACCGAAGGCCGCCGCCGCGCCGTCACCGGGCGCATTGCCGCACTGGAAGCCAAGCTGGCAGCGGCGAAGGCCAGTTTGGGATGAGGGTTTGTGTTGCCCTGCCCCGCGCCGTGCCGCCCACCCTGGCCGTCGGCGCCTTCCTCAAGAACACCATCTGCGTCACCAAGGGCGCCACGGCGTACCTATCGCCGGTCCATGGCGACTTGGGCACCCCCGAGGCCATCGCCGCCTTCGAAGCCTCTATCAATTCGCTGATTACCGAATTGAGCGTGACACCCACGCGCGTCGCCCACGATCTGCACCCCGATTTCCACTCCACCCGCTTCGCCCAGACGCTGGACATCCCCGCCGTCCCGGTGCAGCACCACCACGCCCACGCCGCCGCCATTGCCGCCGAGCACGGGCACGACGCCCCCATCATCGGCCTGTCCCTGGATGGCTTCGGCCTAGGCCCCAACAACCAATCCTGGGGCGGCGAGCTGCTATATTGCGACGGCGCCCACTACCGCCGCCTGGGTCATCTGGCCCTGCTGGCCCAACCGGGCGGCGACGTTGCCGCACGCGAGCCGTGGCGCATGGCCGCCGCCGTGCTGCATTCCCAAGGGCGCGGTGCGGAAATCGCCGGGCGCTGGCCTGACCTCAAGCCCGCCGCCATGCTGGCCACCGTGCTGGACAAGGGCCTGAACTCGCCGCCCACATCCTCTGCCGGGCGCTTGTTCGACGCCGCCTGCGGCTTGCTGAACGTTCTGCCCGTCTCCCGCTTCGAAGGCGAGGCACCCATGGCGCTGGAGGCCATGGTCACCGCCCCCACAATCATGACCGATGGCTGGACGCTGACCGACGGCGTGCTGGACTTCGCCCCGCTGCTGGCCATGCTGGCCTCTTGCTCTGACGCGGTCATCGGTGCGAATTTGTTCCACGGCACCTTGATCGCCGCCTTGGCTCAATGGTGCGCCTGGGCGGCGGAAACCACCGGCTGCCGCACCATCGCCTTGGGCGGCGGCTGCTTCTTCAACAAGGTGCTGGTGGCGGGGCTGGTGCCGGCGTTGCAACAGCGCGGACTGGTGGCGTTGACTGCCGTCAAGGTGTCGCCGGGCGATCCCGGATTGTCTTTGGGTCAGGCGTGGATCGCCGCCCAAGCGGAGATGGAATAGATGTGTCTGGCCCTGCCCTCGCTGATTACCGAGCTTCTGCCCAATGACGAGGCCAAGGTCGATCTGGGCGGCGTGACCAAGACCATCTCGCTGGCTTTGGTGTCCGACGTGGCTGCGGGCGACTACGTCATCGTCCATGTGGGCTATGCGTTGACCAAGGTGGACCCCGAGGAAGCCGCCAAGACCCTGGCGCTGTTCGCCGAAATGGGTGCATCCGCGTGAAGTACATCGACGAATACCGCGACGGCGCCCTGGCGCAGGGTCTGGCGAAAACCATCGCCGCCGAGGCCGACCCCGCCCGCGCCTATCATCTGATGGAATTCTGCGGCGGCCACACCCATGCCATCTCGCGCTATGGGCTGGAAGACATTCTGCCGGCCAATGTGCGCATGGTCCACGGGCCGGGTTGCCCGGTCTGTGTGCTGCCCATCGGACGGCTGGATTCCGCCATCTGGCTGGCGCGTCAGCCGGGCGTGATCCTGTGCACCTATGGCGACATGCTCCGCGTGCCGGGGTCCAAGCGCATTTCCCTGCTGAAGGCCAAGGCCGAGGGCTGCGACATCCGCATGGTCTATTCCACCATGGACGCGCTGAAGCTGGCCCAGGCCAACCCGGACAAGCAGGTAGTGTTCTTCGCCATCGGCTTCGAGACCACCACGCCGCCCACCGCCGTCGCCATCAAACAGGCGGAAGCCCTGGGCCTGACCAATTTCTTCGTGTTCTGCAACCACGTGCTGACGCCGTCGGCCATCGCGCAAATCCTGGACAGCCCGGAAGTGCGCACCTTGGGCACGGTCAAGCTGGATGGCTTCATCGGCCCCGCCCATGTGTCCACCATCATCGGCAGCGCCCCCTACGAATACTTCGCCGAGGAATACCAGCGCCCGGTGGTCATCGCCGGGTTCGAGCCGCTGGACGTCATGCAGGCGGTGCTGATGCTGGTGCGTCAGGTCAATGAAGGCCGCTTCGAGGTGGAGAACGAATTCTCCCGCGCCGTCACCCGTGACGGCAATGCCAAGGCCAAGGCTCTGGTGGCGGACGTGTTCGAATTGCGCAAATCCTTCGAATGGCGCGGCCTGGGGCTGGTGCCCTATTCGGCCCTGCGCATCAAGGCCCCCTTCGCCCGCTTCGACGCGGAACGCCATTGGGACGTGCCCCAGGAAAACGTGGCCGACAACAATGCCTGCGAATGCGGCGCCATCCTGCGCGGCGTCAAGAAACCCATGGACTGCAAATTGTTCGGCACCGTGTGCACCCCGGAAAACCCCATGGGCAGCTGCATGGTCTCCCACGAGGGCGCCTGCGCGGCGCACTGGACCTATGGCCGGTTCCGGGATGCGCAGAGGGAGGACGAAGAGTGATGGCAATGCGCAGAAACATCGTGGCCGTGACCGCTCTTGAAGGGACCAGCCTGCACATCCGCTTCCAAGACGGTATCGAGGGCAACATCAACGTGGCCGATCTGGTGCCGTTCCGTGGTGTGTTCGAGCCGCTGTCCAACCATGCCACTTTCGCCCAAGTGCGCGTGAACCCCGATGTGGGAACCGTGTGCTGGCCCAATGGCGCCGACCTTGACCCCTACGTGCTTTATTCGCGCATCACCGGCGCGCCCCTTCCCGGACAGCCTGAATGACCCTCCCCCGCCGCACCCATCCCCGCCCGTTGGACATCGCCCATGGCCGCGTCGATCTGACCCATGGCGGCGGTGGCCGGGCCATGGCGCAGTTGGTGGAAGAGATGTTCATCGCCGCCTTCGATAACGAGGCACTGAACCAGCGCAACGACCAAGCCGCGTTCGACGTGCAGGGCGGGCGCATGGTGATGACCACCGATGGCTATGTGATTTCCCCGCTATTCTTCCCCGGCGGCGACATCGGCAGTTTGGCCGTGCACGGCACCGTCAACGACGTGGCCATGGCCGGGGCGGTGCCCATGGGCCTGTCGGCGGGCTTCATCATCGAGGAAGGCTTCCCGCTGGCTGATCTGAAAAAGATCGTCGACAGCATGGCCCGCGCCTCCAAGGAAGCCGGCGTGCCGGTGGTCACCGGCGACACCAAGGTGGTGGAAAAGGGCAAGGGCGACGGCATCTTCATCACCACCGCCGGCATCGGCATGGTTCCGCCGGGCGTCCATATCTCGGGCGAGCGCGCCGCCCCCGGCGACGCCATCCTGGTCTCGGGCACCATGGGCGACCACGGCGTCGCGGTCATGAGCCAGCGCGAATCCCTGGGCTTCGAGACCGCCATCCTGTCGGATTCGGCAGCGCTGCACACCATGGTGGCCGAGATGGTCGCGGCAAAGCCCGACATCCACGTGCTGCGCGACCCCACCCGCGGCGGTCTGGCCGCCACCCTGAACGAGATCGCCTCTCAGGCCGGAATCGGCATGGCACTGAAGGAAACCGCCATTCCGGTGCGCGCCGAAGTGCGCGGCGCCTGCGAATTGCTGGGCCTCGACCCGCTTTACGTGGCCAATGAGGGCAAGCTGATCTGCATCTGCAAGGCGGACGATGCCGAAGCCCTGCTGGCGATCATGCGCGCCCATCCCCTGGGCCGTGATGCCGCCCTGATCGGCCATTGCCGCACGGATTCCCACCACTTCGTCCAGATGGAAACCACCATGGGCGGCAACCGCGTGGTGGATTGGCTGGCTGGCGAGCAATTGCCGAGGATTTGCTGACCATGACCAAATCCACTCTGGCAGCCACCCCGGACGGCCACGTCCTGATTCCCTCGGCCCAACGCAATGCCAAGGGCGAGCCGCGCTTCAATCTGGTGGTGGCCCAGAACCTTATGAATGATCTGGGCGTCAAGCACCTGATCCAGCAAGAAGTCTTCCACGGCGGCTTCGAAATGCCGGCCCGAAACTTCTTCGACCGCCATTTGACCGCTGGCGACGTGTTCATGGATGTGGGTGCCCATATGGGAATGTTCACCCTGTCTGCTGCCACCGCCGCGCCCCAGGTGCGGGTCGTGGCCATGGAGCCGCATCCGGTGAACCTCCACTACCTCATCAAATCGGTTCACGCCAATCAGCTTCAGGACCGCGTCAACGTCGTCGCCGCCGCCGCTGACGAAGTGGCGGGTCTGGTCAAGCTCAACGCCAGCCAGGGAACCATGGGAAGCAGCCTTTTGCCCCACGGCGAACAGGTGGCCCGCGCCTCGCGGGCGGCACCGTTATATGTGCCCGCCGTTTCGCTGGATGATGTGGTTGCGGCCACGGGCAACACCCATGCGGACCGTTTCTTCCTGAAGGTGGACGTCGAAGGGGTTGAACCCCGCGTGCTGTCGGGCGGGCGCGCCCTGATTGAAAGCGGTAAAGTGGCCGCCATGCTGGTGGAAAAGGGCAGCAACTATGATGATGCGGCCCATTGCGCAACCCTGGCCGCAACCCTGGACTGGCTGGCCGGTCTGGGTTTCAGCTTCCACCGTTTCGACGGCGACCGCCAAATTCCCTACACGCTAAGCCCTGGCCTTACCGACATTCTTTGCCTTTCTCCTGCCTTGGCGAAGTAACGTCATGAAAATCCTGCTGCTCGCCCATTCGTTCAACTCGCTGACCCAACGCCTGTGGGTGGAGCTGGGCCGCTGCGGCCATGACGTCAGTCTGGAACTGGACGTCAACGACGCGGTGACGATGGAAGCGGTGGAACTGGCCCAGCCCGACGTGATCATCGCCCCCTTCCTCAAGCGCGCCATCCCCGAGGCGGTGTGGCGCAACCACCGCTGCCTGATCGTCCATCCCGGCCCCCTGGGCGACCGAGGACCTGCGGCACTGGATTGGGCCATCCTGGAGGGCACGGAAAACTGGGCCGTCACCGTGTTGCAGGCGGAAGCCGACATGGATGCCGGCCCGGTCTGGGCGCACCGCAGCTTCCCCATGCGCGCCGCCACCAAATCCAGCCTGTACCGCAACGAAGTCACCGATGCGGCGGTGGATTCGGTGCTGGAAGCACTCACCGCCACCGCCCCCCTTCGGCCCGAACTGTCCGCATTCAAGCCCGCCCCCACCCAGGCCCAGCGCGCCATTGATTGGGCCAGCGACGACACCGCCACGATCTTGCGCAAAATCCGCGCCTCCGACGGTGTGCCCGGCGTGGTGGATGGCGATTACACCCTGCACGACGCCCACCCGGCGGACGGCCTACGCGGCACTCCCGGCGCCTGGGTCGCCCGGCGCGGCGGCATGGGGGCGCGCGCCACCACCGACGGCGCGG
>JACMKT010000260.1 GCA_014380005.1 Rhodospirillales bacterium | reverse complement strand
TCACCCCGGACAAGCGTAGCGCCGATCCGGGGTCCATGGTGGTGCACCATTTCAGCCAAGAATTTTGGTGACACGGATGGACACGGATAAACACGGATGGTCCTTATCCGTGTCCCGCGTAGCGGGGATCCGTGTCCATCCGTGTCATTATTCCTTGAGTTAAAGTGCGCCTCCCCGGAAATCCGCGAAGAACCATTTTTTTCATAAGTTGAATTCCCTTCCGGTTCCACCCATCCTGAAGTCAAGGCACCCGTAAGAAAGGGGGCCAACTACAGAAGAACGGGGGATCAACATGTCGGTCGAGACCATCCTTAAATCCAAAGGCAGCAACGTTTTCTCCATCCGCCCCGAGCACTCGGTGTCCGATGCCGCCGCCCTGATGTCCACCAAGCGGGTTGGCGTCGCCATGGTGTGCGATAGCAAGGGCCGCCTGATGGGAGTCGTCTCGGAACGAGACATCGTTTCCGGCATCACCCAATACGGCAAGGGCCTGCTGGACATGCCGGTGCGCAACATCATGTCCAGCCCGGTGGTGACCTGTAAGCCGACCGATTCGGTCAAGCAGATCATGGAAGTGATGACCGAACGCCGCATCCGCCACCTGCCGGTGACCGATGGCGACGACATCCTCGGCATCGTCTCCATCGGCGACGCCGTCAATTTCCGCCTCCATGAAGCCGAGATCGAAAAGGCGGTTTTGCGCGACTTCGCGGTTACCCGGTAGCTCCGGGAGCGGGCAACGGCTTGGTGCGCCAGAACATGGCCGCCAAGCCCAGCCCGGCCAGCAGGATGGCGATGACCAAAGCGACGCAGCCGGGCCAGCCCCATGCCTGCCAGACCAGGCCGGCGGCGACGGCGCCCACGCTGCCGCCCAGGTAATAGCTGGTGACGTAAAGCCCCACCGCCGCCGAGCGGGAGTGGGTGACGGTGGCGTTGATGGTGCTCATGGCCGCGGTCTGGCTGATGAAGATGCCCGCCGCCAGCAGCGCCAGCCCGGCGATCACCGCCGGCAGCCACGTCACCAAAGTCAGCAGCAGCCCCACGGACGAGCAGCCCACGGCCAAGGCCATGCCGCCCACCCGGCCGATACGGGCGAACAGGGCGCCGGCCACCGGCGCCGTTGCCACGCCCATGAGATAGACCACGAAGATGAAGCCCAAGGCCGCGGTGGATAGCGAGAACGGCGGCTGCGCCAAATAGAAGGTGGCGTAGGTAAAGCTGGCGATCAGGGCGAACAGCACGGTGAAGCCGATGCCGCAGGTGGCCACCAGACACGGGTTGCGCAGATGCATGGCGACGGCGTGCAAGCTCGCCTTCAACGAATCCGCAGGTTTGAAATTCCGCGCCGGCGGCAGCATGGCCCACAAGGCCAGCCCTGCCGCTAGATTGATCAGGCCAAGGATCACGAACGCCTCGCGCCAGCCCAGCACATCGGCGGCCAAGGCGGTGACCAGCCGCCCCAGCATGCCGCCCAGCACGGTGCCCGAGGTGTAAAGGCCGATGACCGCCGACATCTCATGGCCCGGCCATTCCTCGCCCACATAGGCCACGGTGACGGTAAAGATGGCGGGGATGCACAGGCCCTGGAGGAAGCGCAGCACCAGCACGGTGGACAGGGTATCGGCCAAGGCGATGCCCAAGGTGGGCAACACCAGCAACAGGGCGCCGGCCACGATCACCCGCTTGCGCCCCACCATGTCGGCCAAACCGCCAATTAGCGGCGCCACCAACGCGGTCGCCAGGGTCGCCATGGTCACGGTCAGGCCCACCTCGGCGGCGCTGGCGTGGAACTCCCGAGCCAGATCGGGCAGCAGCGCCTGGGTGCAATACATGTCCAGAAAGGCACTGGCGCCAGCGACGAAGACGGCGATACGGCGGCGGTCGAGGGTGATCATCGGGGCTCCTTTGCGGCTCCCATGGTAGGCGTTGTCTGGCGTCACCTCTACATATAGAAAATGCTGCACTGCAACAAAAAGCTCTTGAATCCTCCGCTGGACCCGGTATCTTATGATCATGTTGCAGTGCACAACGACCCCGTGGTGGCGGTCGGCGGCTTCAGACAAAGGACCTAGACCATGACCATCAAGATCGAAGGCTTCGACAAGCTGGTTTCCCTGAGCAAGGACAACGCCGACGCCGTTGTCAAGAGCAGCACCGCTGCCGCCAAGGGCTTCGAAGAGCTCGCCAAGTACTCCCAGGCTTTCGTGGCCGCCTCGGTCGAGAAGACCGACGCCGCCGTCAAGGCCCTGTTCTCGGTGAAGTCGCCGGCCGAGCTGGCCGACATCCAGAGCAAGTTCGCCCGCGACACCATCGAATCCGCCATCTCGGAAGGCCGCAAGTTCGCCGAGCTGTCGCAGACCGTGCTCTCCGCCGCCTTCGAGCCCCTGAACGCCCGCATCGCCGCGTTCCAGGCGCTGGCCAAGTCCGCCGCTTGAGCCACGCCTGAGTACTGACACTGATTGGGGCGGGCTACCTCCTCCCGGCCTTGTTCCAATCGTCAGTTCGCGGCAAAGACGCCCGGTTCCCATGTGGAGCCGGGCGTTTTTTTTATGGTTCATCGCTGATAAATCATAAGATTCACCACCAAGGGCACGAAGCTATCTGCCGGGTGGCAGGCTGGGTGCGCTCAGGCATGCCGTCTTGGTGTTCTTGGTGCCCTTGGTGGTGAATCTAACTTGTTAAACCGTCAGCACCACTTTGCCCGTGGCCGCGCGCGACTTCAGCAATTCCAGCGCGGCTGCCGCGTCGGCCAGGGGCAGGGTCTTGGACACGTGGGGCTTCAGTTTGCCCTCGGCCCACCAATCCACGCATTCCGCTAGGGACTCGCGCACCAAGCCTGGGTTCAGCTTGCGGTAGGCGCCCCACCAATAGCCGATGATTGTGACGTTCTTGACCAGCAGGATGTTGGCGGGGATTTGCGGCACGGTGCCCGAGGCGAAGCCGATGATCAGGATGCGTCCGTCGGGGGCGATGGCGCGTAAGCTGGCGTCGAACACCGCGCCGCCCACCGGGTCGTAGATGACATCGGCGCCGCGCCCGCCGGTCAATTCCTTGACGCGGTCGCGGATGTCTTCGGTCTTGTAGTCGATGCCGTCATGGGCGCCGTGGTCCAGGGCGATCTGCACCTTGTCGGGGCCGCCGGCGGTGGCGATGACGCGGGCGCCTAAAGCCACGCCGATTTCCACGGCGGTCAGGCCGACGCCACCGGCGGCACCATGCACCACCAGGGTTTCGCCCGCTTTCAACGCCGCCTTGTGCTTGAGCCCCAGATGGGACGTGCCATAGGCCACCGGAAAGCCGGCGGCGGTGACGAAGTCCAGTTGGTCGGGCAGGCGGATGACGTCGGTTTGGGATGCCACCGCTTCCTCGGCGAAGGCGCCGCCGGTCACTGCCGCCATGACCCGGTCGCCCTTGGTCAGGCCGGTGACGCCGTCGCCCACTTCCATGATGGTGCCGGCCAATTCCATGCCGGGGATCAGCGGCGGTGCCACTTTTTCCTGGTACTTGCCGGCGATGAACAGGGTATCGGCGAAGTTCACCCCGGCGGCGGCCACGGCGATGCGCACCTGTCCCGGCGCCAAAGCGGGGGCGGGCAGGTCGGTCAGCTCAAGCGGGGCGCCGAAGGCGGGGCAGACGATGGCGCGCATCAGGCCCGCGCGGGGGTCTTGCGCTGTGCCGCCCAGGCCAGTTTCAGCGTGGTGAACAGCATGATCTCGGTCAGTTGCTCATGGCTCAGCACGCCGCCGACTTCCTGGCGGGCATAGCGGATCAGTTCCGGTTCCGCATTGGGCGAGGACAGCAGGTTGGTGATCAATTCCTTGCGGATCAGCGGCGGGTATTTGCACACCTCGCGCAGCAGGGCGATCTTGACCAGGATGGGAATGCGCTCGGACACGAACAGGCGGTCCACGCACATGGAATAGATGCCGAAATCCAGCTTGCCCGCCACGGTACGGGTGAAGTCTAGGAACTCTTCCAGGAAGGACGGCTCGCTGATCTTCTTGGCGGTCAGCAGTTTGACCACGTCCAGGAAGGCGCGGTAACGCTGCCGTGCCGGGCCGATGGTGCCGCCCAATTCGGCGGCAAGGTCCTTGATCTGCGATTCGCGGAAGCTTGAGGCGATCAGCGCTTCGGCGGATTCACGCACGCCCGTATCGAAGGCGGTTTCCTCGATCAGTTCGAACAGGCGCTGGTACTTGGCGCGGTCGCGCGGCTTCAGCCGGCTGGCGGCGATGCCCAGGGGCAGGATGGCGGCTTTGGCCACCTGTCCGTCGCGGGCCACGATGGCGGCCATGGACATGGCGGCCAAATCCACCACGCGCCCGTTCAGCAGATCGTCGGTGATGACCATGCGCTCGCCCGGCGCCAGCGTCAGGTTGGTATTCAGCGCCCCGCATTCCATGAAATGGGCGGCAAGGTCGGCGCGGGCAGCCGGGGACGCGATGGTGGTAGTCATAACGCACATTTAGCCTCAAGCCGTCTTGCCGGGCAAGAGGCATCCCGGAGGGGCACCACTTGGTCTTTTCGGACCATTCGTGGTAGGCTGACGGCGGTTCAGGTTTATAGGGTTTCCGGTTATGGCGGATGACAACCGCATCGGCTCGTCTGGCATCAGTAGTGCCAGTGCCGAATTGCTCAAGCAGGCGCTGGGTGTGGGTGCGCCCAAATCCAGCAGCGGCGGCGATGTGGGCGCGTCCTTAGCGGGCGGTGCTGCCCGCAATCCCGTGCGCGGCGCCCGTGGCAACCGGATCCTGCCCGCCGATTTTCCCGTGGATCAGCTTGACCGTAAAGCGGCGCGCGGCAGCTATCTGGACATATTGATCTAAGCTGTTTCCACCTTGCCCGAGGCGCGAGTGTTCTTCACACTGCGGCCATGACTCCGTCCGGCCCCATTATCCGCATGACTCCCGAGGGAGACGACCACGAAAGGCTCGTCTGCGGCGATTGTGGATTCGTGCTGTATGACAATCCCAAAATCATCGTCGGCGCCATCTGCACCTGGGAAGACAAATACCTGCTGTGCAAGCGCGGGATCGAGCCGCGCGTGGGCTATTGGACCATGCCGGTGGGCTATATGGAACTGCACGAGACCACCGAACAAGGTGCCCTGCGCGAAGTCTGGGAAGAAGCACGCGCCCGGGCCGAGATCGACGGTCTGCTCGCCATCTATTCCATCCCCGAGATCAGTCAGGTTCACATGATCTATCGGGCGCACATGACCTCGCCCGATTGCGCCGTGGGGCCGGAAAGCCTGGAAGTCGGGCTGTTCACCTGGGACGAAATCCCGTGGGCCGATCTGGCCTACCCCAATGTGCGGTGGTCGTTGGAGTATGAGCGCGAAATGAAGGGGCGGAATGGTTTCCCCCCGCGTGGACGGCCTGCTTAAGGATTTGGTGACACGGATGGACACGGATCCCCGCTACGCGGGACACGGATAAAGACCATCCGTGTTTATCCGTGTCCATCCGTGTCACCCAAAAATACCTACGGCAACACCGCCCGCATTTTCCCCACCACCACACCGGCCACGTTGCGAATAGGCGGCTCCATCCATTCTGCCAAAGCGGCACGGGGCCCTGATCCAACATCCCCAGCCTGTCCAACACCGCCAGGATCACCATTTCGGCCCCGCGCTTGGCCCCGTCATCTACCTTGACCGCCACCATGATCGCGGCGCGGTGGACGCTTTCCACCATGGTGCCGCGCAGCACTTCCACCATGATGGGGTTGGCATGTTTGTGCATGATGGTTATCCCGCGCTCAAGGGAAGCTGTTGACAGCTTGGCCGGCAAAGCGGTTTAACCCCTGCCAGCCTGCGAAGGTTGCCGGAAAGGTGTGGGACAGAAATTATGGATAAAGTACGCATCGCCCTGGTGGCCGCCCTGATCGGCGCCGCCGCCCATGCCCAGGCCGACGAGGCCAAGCGGCTGGCTACTGTCGGGAATTGGGAGGCCTATGCCTATACCGATGCCGGCGGCAAGGTGTGCTATGCCGCCGCCCGCGCCGATAAGCCGCAAGACCGCGACCGCGCAGGCACCGCCATCGCCATCACCCACCGGCCCAAAAGCCCAGGCGAGGTCAGCCTGATCGCGCCCTACGGCTTCAAGAAGGATAGCGACGCCGAAATTCAGATCGGCGGCATGAAGCACACCTTCTTTACCAAGGGTGGCTCGGCCTGGGCCAAGGACGGCACCGCCGACAAGGCCATCATCACCGCCATGGCAAAGGGCAAGGACGTGGTGGTCAAGGCCACACCGCCCAAGGGCGCCGCCATCAGCGACAGCATCTCGCTGAAGGGCTTCTCCGATGCGCTGGCCGCCATTGATAAGGCGTGCGGCGTCAAGCGGTAGGGTTAAGGGACGGGTTCACCCCATGGGCGTCACTTTGCCGTCCAGATCCATGATCAGCAGTTCCACCGCCAGATCCGGGTGGCGGGTGTTGATGGCCGCCTTCAGGCTGTTCAACTGTTCGCGGTGGATGTCCAACTCCTCCTGGCCCTTGAAGTCGCGGCCGAACACCACGCGGTAGGCGCCGCAATCCTTGTGGTCCAGGACGATGACCTTTTTGATGTGGTGCAGCTTGATGGCCACATCCAAATGGTCCCAGAAGGTCTTGCCCCAATCCAGCTTTTCGGACACCGCGCCCAGCGAGCCACCGGCCAGGACCACGTGGTCGTATTCGTTGGTCATGCGCCGGGCGTCCATGTAGCGGACGATGTCATCCACCAGACGATAATCCATGCACGACAGCAGCAGCGCTTCGGCGGTGCCTGAAGCCTGGGCGGGCACGAAGGGCAGGGCTGAACCGGCGGTGGCGACGGCGCCGCCCACCAGAGCCATCTTCAGGAAGCCCCGGCGGGCCAAGTCGCCGGCGCGGCAGCAGGAATCGTGCTCGTTATGCTGGTGCATCGTATCGCTCCCTTATTGCATAAGGAGCATACCCCAAGAGTGGTAGCTTCGCCAATCTTTCAAAGGAGCAAGGCTGGCGCGCAGAACCGTTGCGTTCCGCGCTGCCAATCCCTATCTCTTTCGCCTATGGACACCGACACCAAAAAGAACCTCATCGGCCTGTCGCGCGACGAGCTTATTGCCGAGATGGCCACCATCGGCGAGAAGCCGTTCCGCGCCAAACAGCTATGGCATTGGCTCTATAACCGCGGCGAGACCGACTTCGCCAAGATGACCTCCATCTCCAAGGTCATGCAGGCCCGGCTGGCCGAGCATTTCGTGGTGCAGCGCCCGCTGCTCGAGCGCGAGATGATCTCCACCGACACCACGCGCAAATGGCTGCTGAAATTCAGCGACGGCAACGAGGCCGAGACCGTCTACATCCCCGATGAGGACGAGACCCGCGGCGCCGTCTGCATCAGCAGCCAAGTGGGCTGCACGCTGACCTGCAAGTTCTGCCATACCGGCACCCAATTGCTGGTGCGCAACCTGACCCCGGCGGAGATCGTCGGCCAGTTCATGGTGGCGCGCGATGCCTATGGCGAATGGCCGACGCCCGACGATCAGGCCCGCCAGCTATCCAACATCGTCATGATGGGCATGGGCGAGCCGCTGTACAATTTCGACAATGTGGCGACAGCCTTGAAGATCCTCATGGATGGTGAGGGCATCGCCATTTCCAAGCGCCGCGTCACCCTGTCCACCTCGGGCGTGGTGCCCATGATGAGGCGGGCGGGGGCGGAAATCGGCTGCAATCTGGCGGTCAGCCTGCACGCGGTCACCGATGACGTGCGTGACCGCATCATGCCCATCAACAAGAAATACCCCTTGGCTGAATTGATGAAGGCCTGTGCCGAATACCCCGGCGCATCCAACGCCCGGCGCATCACCTTCGAATACATCATGCTGAAGGGCGTCAACGATTCCGCCGCCGATGCCCGTCAGTTGCTGCGTCTGTTGAAGGGGCTGCCGGCCAAGGTCAATCTGATCCCGTTCAATCCGTGGCCGGGCTCGGAATTCCAATGCTCGGACATGAAGGCCATCCGCACCTTCTCTGACATCATCCAGGATAACGGGGTATCGGCGCCCATCCGCAAGTCGCGCGGCGCCGATATTCTGGCCGCCTGCGGCCAGCTACGCTCGGAAAGCCAGCGGCAGAAATGCTCGCGTCTGAGCGAGCGTTTGGCGGCGGGGATCGAGGACGAGCATCACAAGGTGCCGGACAACGTGCCGGCGGAGTAGGGGGTGGCCCGCCTTTGCCACAAGCGCGCCATCCCCTTCACCGTCATGGCCGGGCTTGACCCGGCCATCCACGCGGTAGGGGCGAAGACTGTGCCAGATGGACCCACGTGGATACGCGGGTCAAGCCCTACGACATGCACACATCTCGTCGCCCTTGCCTTATCGCGCCGCGACTGATTCACTTCCGAAATGGTTAACCCCAAGGGGGGATCAGTCATGGACGTGAGCACGCTGGGGCGGTTTGGTGACCGCCGCCTGGAAAAAGGGGGCTGTTTCTTCACGGCCGTCTGGTCGAAGTCGGCGAGGCGCGGGTTCGCCGGCTGGGCGGTGACCGGGCCGGGGAAATGCGGATCACGCGGTTTTTGCGCAACCGGGCGGTGACCGTGCACGAGATGATCGCCACCGCCTTCAAGCGGACGGCGGGCCGGGTCCAGGACCGTCATATCCTAGCGATCCAAGACACGACCGATGCCCGCACCAACGATGACAACACCGGAATCGCCCTGCATCCCATGATCGCGGTGGATGCCTCCGACGGGGCGCTGCTGGGCCTGGTCCATGCTGAATTCCTGCGCCGGCCCGGCGGCAGGCCGAATCGCCGGACGCTGCCCTACGAGGCCAAGGAAAGCGCCCGGTGGCTGCGCGCGACGCGCCAAGCGGCAGGCCTGCAGCAGGCCGGAGCCGCCAGCGTCACCGTGGTGGCCGACCGCGAATGCGACATTTACGAGGATTTGGCCGGGCGCCCCCAGGGGATCGACCTGCTGATCCGGGCCTCGCACGACCGCCTGCTGGCCGATGGACGCCGGCTGTTCGCCACGGCGGACACCTTGCCCGAGGCCGGGCAAATAACGGTGGATCTGCCGGCGGCGCCGGGCCGGAAAGCACGCACCGCCACCTTGTCCCTGCGCTTTACCACCGTCGAAATCGCACGCCCGGCGGACCGCAAACGCCACGCCGAACTGGCCGCTTTGCCGCACACGGTCAGCCTG
>JACMKT010000259.1 GCA_014380005.1 Rhodospirillales bacterium | reverse complement strand
TGCCAGAACACGGCGCCCATGGCCTCTTCCTGCTGATGGAACAGGTTCATCTCGCGGCCCAAGCGGCGGTGATCGCGCTTTTCCGCCTCTTCCAGCATATGCAGGTAGCCGTCCAAATCCTTCTTGTCGAACCACGCGGTGCCGTAGATGCGCTGAAGCATCTCGTTGCGGGAATCGCCGCGCCAATAGGCGCCGGCCAGCTTCATCAGCTTGAACGCCTTGCCCAGCTTGGCGGTGGACGGCAAATGCGGGCCACGGCACAGATCGATGAAGGCGCCCTGGCGGTACAGGGAAATCTTCTGATTGGCCGGAATGGACGAAATGATCTCGGCCTTATACGCCTCGCCCTGGTCCAGGAAGAACTTCACCGCGTCGTCGCGGTCCCATTCCTCACGGGTGATGGTCTCGTTGCGGTCGACGATCTCGGCCATGCGCCGCTCGATCTTCTCCAGATCCTCGGGCGTGAACGGAGTCGGACGGGCGAAGTCGTAATAAAAGCCGTTCTCGATGCTCGGGCCGATGGTGACCTGAGTCTCGGGATACAGCTCCTTCACCGCCTCGGCCATGATGTGGGCGGCGTCGTGACGCAAGATCTCCAGCGCATCGGCGCCATCCTTGGCGGTGACGATGGCGAGCTTGGTGTCCGTGGTCAGAGTAGTCGAGAGGTCCAACAATTCGCCATCGATGCGGATGGCCAGCGCGGCCTTGGCAAGGCCGGGGCCGATGTCCTTGGCGACATCCAGGCCGGTAACCGGGCCGGAAAATTCGCGGACGCTGCCGTCGGGGAGCGTAATGGCGACCATGGGAACTCTCTTCTGCTTAGAACGTATGGAAACGGGCGACTGTAAGGGGTTTGGGCCGTGAGTCAAGAATGCCCAGGGGATGGCAGGCATATATGGCCTTGCCGCCAAGCCTTTGCCAGCCAAGCCGAGCGGGCGTACCATCGGTGGTAGCGGCATGCGGGAGGGGATGATGACGGGGGACGAGGGTGGCGGGCTGAGGGTGATTAGCCAGGAAGAGTTTGAGCGGATTGTTACGGATCATCAGCGAAAGACGCAATCCAGACCCGGTGAATATGTTCGCATAATGGTCGCCAATTTAGATTGCACAGACCTCACCGAAGTGAGGACGACTGGGCAGATCATACTTTCTGAGGCGAGTATTCGCAGCGCAAACCTTAAGGGGCTTGACGTCTCAGATTGGAGTCTCGGAAATGCTGATCTTACTGGAGCAAACCTCACGTTCCTAAAAGGAAGCCCCCTATACCTTCAAGGAGCGGTCCTAACCGATGCAAACTTCTCCAACGCGCTGCTCGATGGGGTTTGGGCTGAAAAGGCCACGTTCGACGGAGCTTGCTTCGCTAACGCAACTATAAAACGCTTTAGCGGCCAAGCTAGCTTTCGCGGAAGCAAGCTTACCGGCGCACGTATGGACAATGCCCAATTTGCAAGTGCCATCCTGACCGGGGCCGACCTATCAGGGGCAAGTCTGGACGGTTCATATTTCGAAGGCGCCGATCTTGACGGCGCCATCCTCGACGGCGCCAATTTTGCTAATGCCGATCTGGAAAAAGCCAAACACCTGCGCGCCGACCAACTCGCAGGCACCGACCTCACCAATGCCAAGTTGCCGCCTGACGTCGCAAAATTCGAGGCGCTAAAGCGCGCCGAGGAAACCATCAAGATCGCACGGCCATTGTTCCTCGGCCTCATCGCCGCCTGCCTCTATTCTTGGGTCACCATCGGGCAGACGACCGACGCCGCATTACTGACGCGAGCCATCGGCAAGCCCTTACCCCTGATCGGCGCCGAGGTCCCGGTGGTGTGGTTCTTCCTCGCCACGCCGCTGATCCTGGTGGCACTGAACGTCTACCTGCATTTCTACCTGCACGCCCTATGGCAGGATTTGGCCGGACTGCCACGACGCTTTCCCGATGGTCGCCCCGTCACCGAAAAAGTCCATCCATGGCTGCTGACCAATATCGCCCTGTACCACAGCACCCAATTGGAGCCAAAGCGGTTGGGGGTGGTGCGCATGGGGGCTCGGTTCTCGAAAGCCATGGTTTGGGGCTTGGTGCCCATCACCATCTTGTTTTTTGCCTTACGGGCAATGCCCCTGGGCGACCGTTTGCTCAATGGCTGGCTGCTATTCATGCTGTTCATGTCGGTAAGCACCGGGTTGTGGTTTGCCTATCTGGGCGCCCGCACATTGACCCGGCGCGAGCCGCGCTTCCGCGAAATGCTATGGCGGATCGCCCAAGCAGCCATGCCGGTGATCTCCATCATTTCGTCTTACCTCAGCCCCGCTTGGCATGAGCGTATTTCCGAACAAGAAGCGGGTGTGTTCGCCCCCCTATTGTCCCCAATACGCCACACTCTGGATTTGCGTTTCGCTGAGCTTTCCACCAAACGCCCCGACTGGAAGGGAGACGTTCGAATGGTCGCAGGTGCGCCGCTACGCCACGCCCGTATGGACGGCGCCGATGCCTACCGGGCCTTTTTGGTAGGCGCGAACCTGATCGAAGCCCGTCTTGCCCATTCCACCCTGGCCCAAGCCGATCTGCGGGAAGCAATCTTAGCCGGTGCTCATCTGGAAAATGCCAACCTTGAAGGAGCCGATTTGCGCGGCGCCAACCTCAAAGGCGCCTTTCTCAATGGCGCGGATTTAAGGAATGCCAATCTGGAAGGCGCCCTGCTGATTGATGCAAAGGTCGATGGCGCCCATTTTTGGAATGCCCGCCTAGCCGGTGCCTGTTTAGACCAAGTTGATCTGACAGCTGCGAAGGGGCTTGAGGCAAAGCAATTGGCGTCAGCCTACGGCGATAACGGAACGCATGCGCCGCAGCCCCTCGCCGTCAAACAAGGCGGCTGCCCCGCCCCCTAACCCCGCAGCAAGGTAATCACCGCCACCTCGGGCCGCGAGTTGAAGCGCAGCGGCGGGGCGCTGGAGCCGGTGCCTGACGACGTATAGCCCTGCAACCGTCCATGCCGCCATGCGCCCTTGGCGAGGTGGCGGTGGCGGTCGAGCGCAGTGAACACCGGCCTACCGCCGGGCAGGCAGACTTGGCCGCCATGGGTGTGGCCGGACAGGTACAGGGCGTAGCCTTGGTGCTCGGCTTGGTCCACCAGATCGACGGTGTGAACCAGGGCCATGCGGAAGCCGTCTTGGCGCAAGGCCAAAGCGGCTTCGGCGGCGGGGGAGTGAAAGGCGAAGACGTCGTCGGTGCCGGTGATGTGGAGGTGTTCGCCCCGCCGGGTCAGGGTGACGGCCTCGTTGACCAGCACGCGCACGCCCAGGGAGCCCAACGCATCGGCCATATGGGCGCGATCGTGATTACCCAGCACGGCGAGGATGCCGTCGGCGGGGTGCAGGGCGGCCATGATTGGGGCCAGCAGGCGGGCGGCCTCGGGTGCGGGCGGTTGGCCGAAGGTTTGGAAGTCGCCGGTGATGACCACCAGATCGGCAGCCGCCCGACCCAGCAATGCGGGCAACGCGTCCAACAGGCCCGGCACCGTGCCCACGTGCAAATCCGACAGATGCAGGATGGTGTAGCCGTGGAAGGCCGGCGGCAGATGGGGGAAGGTGAACTCCACCGGGGTCACGCGAACGTTGCGGGCGTTGTGCAACCCCCTTTGATACAGGCCGGTCAGGCGCGCCGTCACCCCCAGCAGCGCCTCGGCCACGACCAGCAGGGGCAGGCCGCGCGGGCGCTCGCCGGTGGCTGAGCTACGCTTGCCAGTACGGCTCAGACGGGATTCCAGACGGAGGCGGGCATGGCGCCAGAGCTGGCGGTGTTCGTCATGGATGCGGCTCACGCGCGTCCCCCGATGCGGGTTCAGGTCCCCATCAGGCCGGTGATGGCGGCTTCCACCTGGGCCACCGGCAGCTCGGCCAAAATGGGCACGCGCAACACTGTGACCCGGCCACGGGGTGCACAGAGAGTGGGGTCTGATTCGTGGGAGAACAACACCACCGATGGGCAGAGGGTGGCGGCAACCAAATGCATGGGGCCAGTGTCGTTGCCCAAAGCCAGCACCGCCTGACGGCCCAGCCCAAGGATGTCGAGGAACTGGGTCTTGCCGGTTAGGCTGACCGCTTGAGGGCACAGGGCGCGGATGACGTCGATCTCGGCCCGTTCGGCCTGGGTGCCCAGCAGCACCGGCGTGATGCCGCGCGCCGCCAGCCATTGGGCGAGGGCGGCGAAATTGTCGGCGGGCCAGCGCTTGGCCGGACGATGGGCGGCACCGCCAGGACACAGCAAGGCGAAGGGATGGGGCAGGCCGAAGCGGCCCACATCGCCATCGGCCCAGGACAAATCGGCGGGCGGCACGGACTCGATCCCGGCCATGGCCAATTGTTCGGCCTGACGTTCCACCGTGTGCATGGCATCGCGGTCGGGATTGGCATGGGGCAGGGCGCAGCCGGCGGCGATGCCTGACCATTCCACGCTTTGGCCCATGAGGCGGAAATACCACGATGAGCGGTCCGAGGTCTGAAGGTCGTAGACCCGGCTGAACCGTCCGCCGCTGAGTTGCCGGCGCAGGCGCAGCACCCCGGCCACGTTCCACATCTTGGGCTTGTCATCAATCCAGACGTGGTCGAAATACGGGCTCGCCACGGCCAGGGCGGCGAAGGGCCGGGTGGTCAGCAGGGTGATCTCGGCGTCGGGATGGTGACGGCGGATGGCGGCGAACGGCCCGAACGCCTGGACGAAATCACCCAGGGCGCCGAGTTTAATCACCAGGATGCGATTGGTCATGTTGCGCCGTACCACGACATTAAAGGAGACACGAATGAACACGAATAAGGTCGAATTCCGGGCGCACCGCCAGGGCCGGCCTCTGACCATCCGTGTTTATTCGTGTTCATTCGTGTCAAAAAACCTTCCCTAACCCGCCTCCGGGTCCACCGGCTGGATGTTCTGCACCACCGGGGGCGTGCCGGCCAGCAGCTCGCCATAGACTTCCAGGGTGCGGGTGCACATGGCTTCCTTGGTGAAGTTGGCGCGCACGAAGGTCTGCGCCAGTTCGGCCATGTCGCCGCGTTCTTCCGCCGACAGGGCCAGGAAGCGGGCCAAGGCATCGGCCAGGGATTTTGGGTCGCCCGGCTCGGTCAGCCAGCCGGTGCGGCCGGGCAGGATGGTTTCGCGCGGGGCACCGTGGGAGGTGGCGATGACCGGGCGGCCCATGGCCTGGGCCTCGACCACCACGCGGCCAAAGGCTTCCGGGTCGGTGGAGGCGGACACGGCGATGTCGGTCAGCATATAGGCCGCCGGCATGTCATTGCATTCATCCACCAGATGAACCACGTCGGTCAAACCCAGCGAGCGGATCAAATCCAGCAATTCCTGGCGATAGCCGGCACGGCCCTGGTCCGAGCCCACCAGCAGGCAGCGCACGTCATGGCGGCCCAGTTCGGCCAAGGCGCGGATCAGCACTTCCTGGCCCTTCCAGCGGGTCAGGCGGCCCGGCAGCATGATCACCGGGAAACCGTCGGGCAGGCGCCAGCGATGGGCCAGCTGGATGATGCGTTCGGGGCTGACGCGCACCGGGTCGAATTTCTTCAGATCGACGCCGCGATGGATGACGCGGATTTTCTCGGGCTCGGTGCCGTAGACGCGGCGCGCGTGCTCGGCGATGAATTCCGAGATGGCGATCACCCGCTCGCCCCGGGTCATCACCGAATTATAGATATGCTTCAGTCCGAACCAGCCCAGATTATAGGTGCCGTGGAAGGTGGTCATGAAGCGGGTATTGGTGCGACCTGCTGCTGCCATGGCGCTCCACGCCGGGGCGCGCGAGCGGGCATGGACGATATCGACGCCGTGTTCGCGGATGACGTCCACCAGCCGGCCCACATTCTGGCGCATGACCCAGGGCTTCTTGCTGGCCATGGGCAATTCCACATGGATGGCGCCGCAGCGGGTCAGTTCGCGCACCATGGGACCGCCGGCAGAGCAGACGACGGCCTTCCACCCGGCTTCCACCAAGGCTTGCGCGACCTCGACGGTGCCGCGCTCGACCCCGCCGGTGACCATGGCGGGCAGCACCTGCAAGACGACTGGTTGACGGCCTGCGCTTGGAAGCGGTTGACCTGCGGCGGTCTCAAGGGCATCGATGGGAGTGGTTTCGTCCATGGACATGCGTAAAGGATTTCAAAATGGCTGACACGACGGGCGGGGCTTCCCGGATTGCCGGGCCGGAGATATTAGCACGCGGCGACGGCGCGTCCATGGCCTACCATCGCCTTGAGGGCAACAATCCCGGTGTTGTGTTCCTGCACGGCTATCGCTCGGACATGGACGGCGGCAAGGCGATGGCCCTGGAAGAGCTGTGCCGCCGTACCGGGCGCGCCTTCCTGCGCTTCGACATGTACGGCCACGGCAAAAGCTCGGGCGCGGTGGAAGACGGCACCATCGGGCGCTGGGCCGACGATGCCGAAGCGGCGCTGACCGAGTTGACCGAGGGGCCGCAAATCCTGGTGGGCTCCTCCCTTGGCGGCTGGATCGCCCTGCTGGCGGCGTTGCGCCTGCGCAACCGCATCGCCGGATTGGTGGGCATCGCCGCCGCCCCCGATTTCACCGAAGACCTCATGTGGGGCGAATTCACCCCCGAGCAGAAGCGCCAGATGCTGGAGCACGGCCATGTGGTGCTGGAAAACTGTTACGAGCCGGAAAACCCCTGGACCATCCCGCGCCGCCTGATCGACGAGGGCCGCAACCATCTGCTGCTGCGCGACGCCGTCAATCTGAACTGCCCGGTGCGGCTGATCCAGGGCCAGAAGGATGACGACGTGCCGTGGCAGACCGCCTTGCGTCTGGCCGATTGCCTGATTTCGGACGATGTGGAAATCACCCTGATCAAGGACGGCGATCACCGCCTGTCGCGCGATCAGGATCTGGCCCGCTTGGTGCGGGTGGTCGAGCAATTGGTGACACAGGTGACCGGGTGATGCGGACCAATCTGTTCCGCAACACCGCTTTCGCCCCGGTCTATGAGGCTGCCGGCCTGAGCGCCATGGATATCGGCTCACGCGGCGGCTTCGATGCCGAATTGCTGCCCATCGCCTGGGCGGTGGATTGCATGGGCTTCGAACCCGAACCGGAAGCCTTCGCCCAACTGGCCGCACTGAACCCGGCACCGTGGCGCTCGCTGCGCTGGGTGCCCAGTGCGGTCGGGCCTGAAACCGGCAGCGCCACCCTGCATCTGCCGGCCAATCCCATCGGCGCCTCTCTGCTGGCCCATGACCCCGAAATCGGAGTCCGGTTCGGGCTGGAGGCCCTGACCACCGTGGAGCGGCGGCTGACCGTGGACACGGTCACCCTGGACGAGGCCATGACGCGCTGGTCCCTGCCCGCCCCCGCTTATCTGAAGCTGGACGTGGAAGGGGCCGAGCTGTCCATCCTGCAATCGGCGCCCCGCGTGCTGTCCCACATGACGGCACTCAAAACCGAAGCCAGCTTCATCCCCGCCCGCAAAGACCAACCCTTGGCCGCCGATTTGGATGTGTTTCTGCGCGGACACGGCTTCGTGCTCATGGACATCCTGCATCCCCAACGCTGGCGCCACCAACCCCTGCCGCCACACCCCTATTCCTGGGCGGGCGCGCCGGCCTATTCACGCGGCCAGATTGCCCAATGTGACCTGCTGTACTTCCGCGACCCCGCCGCTATTCCTGCCGAGGATGGGGAAACCGCCCTGCAGGCCGGTCTAATCGCCATGGCCTTTGGATTCTTCGACCATGCGCTGGACTTGTTCGAACGCCCAGCAGTGGCCCAAGCGCTGGCCGCCCATGGCGTGGATTTCCGGCGCGAGACCGCCATCATCTCCCGCCGCTGCGGCCGGTTTGCCGCCATGGCTGCCATCCGCCATCATCTGCGCAATATGGTTCCGCTGCTGCGGTCGCTGACCCTGGGGGTGCCGGGGTAAAATCCGCACGTCTGAGCTCCGGATCGTCTGGCCGGCCTAGCAGCCTGTCGGACTTAACCTCGCGCCATGGACATGGCAGAATCGCGGGCACAGTAGATCGCCCGATGATGGATATCCCCCGGCATGAGCAACTTCCGCCAGATCGACCGCGACACCGGCTTTTTGCTGCCGCCGTCCATTGACGAATGGCTGCCGCAAAGGCACTTGGCGCGGTTTGTCGTGGAGGTGATCGACGGATTGGACGTTTCCACGATGAGCCGGAGCTATCGCGGTTCCGGTTCT
>JACMKT010000027.1 GCA_014380005.1 Rhodospirillales bacterium | reverse complement strand
GATAAGAATAGAAATTTTTCTTCTTCATCTGTGTTCCATTTGACTCAAGCGCCTGCCGCGCACCGACCATGGACCCCGGATCTGCGCTTCGCTTGTCCGGGGTGACGACCGTGGGCTTGGCAAGCATTCCCCGCTAATCCGCGAAGACCCCGAGAAAAAACGGACCCTGCCAAGCCATCGGTCGATCCCGAGGCGGATTGACGACCAAGATTCACGTCGTCGCCGACGCTCTTGGCAATCCCGTTGCCATATCGCTCACGCCGGGCCAGGATTCCGATCTCGGTCAGGCAGCGCCCTTTACTGCGAACGGAATCTCATCGAGCGTTTCTTCTGCAAACTCAAACACTTCCGGGCCATCGCGACGCGCTACGACAAGCTCGCCAGCACCTTCTTGGCCGCCGTCCAGCTAATTTCCGTGCTAATCTGGCTCAACTGACGACACGCCCTAACATAACCAAGGCCAGACGGTCGCCCGAACGGGCCGCCAGCTCAAGCTCTTCAGGCGCCGCGGAGGTTTGGCCTTGGTCTGAACAGGCGACCGAGGCTGCAGGTTGAGCACCCGCGGAATTTCCGAGCGCGATCACAAAGAGAGTGAGAGCGACGAGCGTCTGGCGCGGTTTTAACAAGGCTTGCTCCCCTCAATCATCCGCCGCGAATCTATCCAAATCCAGCGGCTGCGGCTGGCGCTGGTCGCCCGGGGCGGTCACCAGGGTGATTTCCGGGATGGCGTTGATGGATTGGGAGCGTGAGGTGGAAATCTGCTTGTAGGTCAGGGTGAACGGCATCAGCCCGGCCTGCATGCCGCCGGCGAAGATGCCGCAGCCGCGTGAGTACAGGCTGCCGATGGCGAATTCGATGCGGAAGGTGCCGTCGGGGATGCCCGAGACGCCCAGATGATAGGTGGCGGGCACGTAATAGCTGACCACCGTATTGCCGCTGGCGGTCTTCAGCTTGACCACCGCGTCCTGGCGTCCGTCATTGTGGATCATCAGGCGATGGTCGCCATTGGCGCGGCGCAGCAGCACCTCGCCGCCCAGGGGGGTGGAGCCCTTATTGGCGGCGCACCATTCCTGTTTGAACAGCGAGGCTGAACCGGCATACAGCGCCCGTGTTGCCACCCAGCCGACCACGCCGGGCGGGGTGCGCACCTGGGACCATTCGGCGCCTTCGGTGGCCAGCACCTGGACGGTGGTGAAGCGGTCCAGCAGGGCCAGCACCGGGGCGCCCTCCATGGCGGCTTGGCGCAGTTTCAGATCGGCGATGGCCACATGGCGGATGTCGCCGATGCCGGCGGGTTTGACCACAATGCCGGCGGTGGTGGCGACCGGCTTGTCCCATGGCTTGGTGGCGACCATGGCGAACACGCCGATGACCACCGGCAGGGCCAGCAGCGGCAGGGCTTGGGCGGCGAATACACCGCCGCTCCAGGGCGTCCAGCGTTCGCGCATGCGCCGGGTCGAGGCCACGGTCCCCTGGCGCAGATCGGCCACTTGGCGCTTGTGTACCGACATGCGGGCATAACGCGCCGCTTGCTCGGTCAGGGCGCGGGCGATGTCCATTTCATCCAGGGCCAGGAAGGCGCGGGCTTGGCGGATCAACAGGCGGGCATTCTGGTCGCGCGGTTTCGAGCCGCCGAACAGATTGCGGATCAGGGCCATGGGGGTCAGGACAAGGCCGGGCGGCGACCACCAGCCCTTGAGCCAGCTTACCGTGCTGGCGCGCACGGCAGCCGCGTCGGCGCAGTCCCGGCAAAAAATTCCCTCTACCCGGCTGCTTTTGGCCCACAGCAGGTAACTTCTGACCTGGTGGAAGACCACATAGCGGGGCTGGGCGGTGACGGCGCCGCAGCACGAACAGGCGAACGGCGTGGCGGGAGAATCATCGCCGTCCTCGATCAGCGGATGGCCGCCGGTGGCATCGTATTCGGCCCGGTGAACCACGTCTCGCAACACCCTGTAGGCCTCGACAAGCCGTTGAAATTCCTCGCGCGCACCGGCTGTGCGGTTGCGGTCGGGATGCACCGATTTGGCCCGCGACCGATAGGCCGCCTTGATGGCGGACAGGTCTGCCCCCGGCGCTAAACCAAGCGCCGCGTAATAGCCTTTGGGGTCTTGCGAAATCGATGTCATGGCGTTCAATTTTGGGCCTTCCGCCCTCCCTTCAAGCAATCCCCATGCCGCCTAGGCTAGGGGCCTAGACTTCGAGCCGGGTGGGGGCAGGTGGGGCAGGGGGGAAATCCACCCAGCGGGCGCCGGATTGGAAAACCACGGTGCCCTTGGTGCCCACCAATTCGCTGGCATTGGTGAAGATGCCCAGAATGTCGCGCTTTGCCTCAAGCGGCAGCGGCGCGTCGGTGCGGATGATCAGATCGAACAGCTTGTCCTCGCGCCGCACCAGCCCGTCCATCTGCACCCGGCCCAATTGGCTGAGCTTGATGTCCAGCACGAAGCGTTCGTCATTGCCCGAGCCGCCCTTGCGCTTGGCCTCCTCGTCGGTGGCGCGGACGAAAAGCTGGATGGGGTCCACGGTGGCGCCGTTGAGGAAGGGCATGGTGAAACCGCGCCACTCGCCATTGCCCAAGGGGCGGGCGGCGTCTTCGGACAACGCGCCCAGATCGGCGGTCAGCTTTTGCGCCAGTTCCTTCTTGCCGGCCTTTTCCAGGCCGCGCACGGAGTTTTCGGGCACCAGCGCGCGCACCTCGCCGCTACGCAGGGCACCGGCGAACATGGCCATGCTGGCGGCCAGACGCGGCCCCGCCTGCGGCATGATGCGCAGCAATTGCTCCAGCGCCTGGGTCTGGTTGCTTGCGGCCAGCACGTTGGTGGCCTGGGTGAAATTGGGCCAGCCTTGCGCGGTCAGGCCGTCGGTACTGGCCGGGGCCACGGTGGCCGTGGGCGGCGGCGGGACCGGTTTGCCCACCACTTCCAAAGTCAGCGGCGTGCCCACTTGCAGCTCCATCTGCGTGGAAACCGCCAGGGTGCCCACCGGCGTCTGCACCACCGCATGGCCGCCGGGCGGCTGGGCGGTGACGGTGCCCGACAGCAAGGGCGGCAAAGTGGCAGTGGAAGGGGCGGCGGTGAACGGCGTGGGTTGCTGAGCCATGCCCGGCGCCGGCGCACCCAATTGGGCCGGTGCGGCGGGTTGGCCGGGGATGGGTTGGCCGGGGATGGGTTGGGCAGTGGGCGCCGGATTGGTCGGCACAGCACCGGGCATCTGCGGCGGCATGCCGCCGGGCGCGGCCTGGGCCTGGGGCTGGTTCACCCCGGCGATGCGCACGGTGATCTGGGTGCCCACCGGCAGGTTGGGGG
>JACMKT010000258.1 GCA_014380005.1 Rhodospirillales bacterium | reverse complement strand
GCTGGGCCGGCTGCTGGGCGGCTTCACCGCCGTGCTGGGTGTGGGCATGATCGCCTTGCCCGCCGGTGTGCTCGCCTCGGGCTTTTCCGAACAGATGCGTATCCGGCGTGAAGAATACCGCGAGGCGGTGGAACGCGTGCTCGAGGACGGCACCATCACCCGGCGCGAACGGCGCATTCTGGATGAAACGAGGCTGCAACTGGGCCTGTCGGAGGAAGAGGCGGCGTTAGTGCTGGAAGATGCCGTCAAACACCCCCACACCTGCCCCCATTGCGGATTGTCTGCGCACGTGCCGCCGGTGGTTTAGGTCAGGTTCTCACCACAAAGACACAAAGAACACGAAGATATTTGCCGACAGGTCTCCGGCAATGGCCTTCGTGTTCTTTGTGTCTTTGTGGTGAATCTTCGGCTAACCGCCGAACCCAGCCCTGACCAGCAATTGGTGGAAGTCGCGCAGGGCCTTTTGCGCCTTGGCCGGGTCGGTGATGCCGTCCACGAAGCGGGCGTCGAAATTGGCGCCGCGCAGCAGGGCCAGGATGCGCTGGCGGGCGCGGGTCATGGCCTTGCCCTCGGGCAGCACGCCGGCTGCGCAGAATTGCACCAGACGGACGGCGCGGTCGCGCAACGGGCTGTCGTGGTGGTCAAGCTTTTCGACGATCTGCTCGTCGATCAGGTATTTCTCCAACACGCTGTCGATGTGTTCGGCCAGCTTGGTCCTGATCGCGGGCGGGAAGGCCGAGGCCATGACCGCCCGGTGGGCGTTGGTGGCACGCATCATGCGGTCCTTGGCCGACAGCGTGCGCAGGCACAGGCCACTGAGTGCCCGCGCTTCGTACACCCGGTCCAGCATGGCGACGATGTCGGCCACGTGTTCCTTGGCGTAATCGGTCTTGATCAAATCGCACAGATACATCAACCCATAGGCCCGGTCGGGCATGGCGTTGAAGGTGGTCATGATGGCGCTGCGCCGGCCGGCGGCGCCGCCTTCCTCCACCATGCGGGTGATGCGGGTGGTCAGCGCGTCGGCGGTCTCGGCGCCGAACAGCAGCCCGGTGGGGGTGACCACCCGGCCCAGGACGGTGTCGAAGCCTTCCTTTTCCTTGCTGGCATCGCTGCGGTACAGGGCGTTGGCGGATTTCAGCTGGCGATGGGCGCGGTCGATCAGACATAGCCGGCTGGCGGGCAGCTTGCCGGCCTTGAGCAGGGCGTTCAGCATCTCCACCGTTTCGGCGGCCTCGCTGTTTTCCACCGGGAAGGTGCCGTCGGCCAGATCCAGCATGCGCACGATGGCCATGGCGAGGCTGGGCTGCCAGCCCAGGATTTCCTGCACCACATTGGCGCCCAGCACGTCGGCGATGACGCCGTCCAGCATTTCCAGGGCGTGGCCGTCGGTCTCGTCCATGCACAGCTTGCACAGCCGGTCCAGCTTGCCCACCCAGTTGCGCACGTCGCCCAGGTCGCGCGACAGCACCACCATGGCGAGGTAATCGGCATCGTCCTCGCTGTCCAGAGTGCTGACGCGGTCCACCATGTCCTTGAAGCTGCCATTGAGCTTGGGCAGTTTCAGCGCCTCGGCTCTGCGGGCGCGGGCCGACATCTGGTCGATGCTTTTGAAGATTTCGTCGCGGCGCGCCTTGGAATCCTGATCGCCCTCGCGGGTCTGCAGGAAGGCGATGCGGTCCACTGCCGACGGAACCAGCGAATCCTTGTCCTGGATGCGCTTGAGTTCTTTGTAATTGTGAATCAGCTCGGTGGGGGTGACGTAGGTTTTTTCCAGGTAATTGCGGAACAGCCGGTTCATCAGCGACCGGCTTTGCAACCCGAAATAATCTTCCGGCGCTTCGCATTTGGCGGGGGCTGCGTCGACCTGAACGATGCGGACGGGGCCGTCATCCTTGACCGTGCGGGTTTCCGAGAAGATTTCCTTCTCGATCATGCGGCCATCGGCACGGGCCCAGTTGCGAATGACGCGGGCGCCTTCGCATTTCTTGTCCATCAGGTAGCGCTTGGCTGCGGCTATGGCGGTGTCTTCGGCATCGATAAACGATTCCGTACTCCACCGGCCTTCACGCATGACCTGAATCTCAAAGGCGTTCTTTGACGCCATGCGATCCTCCGCCTCTCCGGACGACCCCTTCTGGATCGTCTCGCCCCTTTCAGGAATACAATTTGCCGTAGGGTCTTGTCACGCTATTCCTCCCTCCAGAATGCTCATTCTCAAGCTCTATTCCAATCCTTGCGGCCTAATGCAGGAAGGGAGAGAATGTGCGGCACTGTTAAATAATCGGCCAATAGAGGAGGGGGAATGTCGAGCTATCGCTTCTCGTGGTTGCGGTCCGGCGGGTACACCCGCCTTGGTGGCGCTGGTGCCGTCGCAACGTTGTTCGCCACGCCCATGTTGTGGGCGCTGGGGGCGTTCGGCATGGGTGACGATACCCTCAAGCGCGCGCTGATCTTCCTGTTCGCCGGCATGTGGTTTTTCGTCGGCACCGGCTATGTGCTGGGCTGGGCCATCCGTGGGTTCATGGTGCGCCTGAAGGACCACGACGAAGACGAAGACGGCCCCGCCCACCGCCCCGCCGCCCCAGCTCACCCGCCGGCTGCGCCGACGCACCGTCCGGGGCATTGATCAGTCGCAGAAAATAAGGTGGTGCCGGTTGCAGGGATCGAACCCGCGACCCCCTGATTACAAATTACCGGCTGCCACCTAACGCCCGCTCACGTCACTGATCCCAACTAAGTGCGTATATCGCAGGACTACTGGCGTTGCGGTGCCCGGATCAAACCCGACGGCTTCTGGCCTTGGCTGAAATCTATGACGGTCGGTCGCGGAGCGAGGCGGCCCGGCTTGGCGGGGTTGGCCTGCAAACGCTGCGGGACTGGGTTATCAGTTTCAACGCAGGCGGTCCCGAT
>JACMKT010000257.1 GCA_014380005.1 Rhodospirillales bacterium | reverse complement strand
CGTGGACTATAAGACGACCGTCTTCCTGCCCAAGACCGACTTCCCCATGAAGGCCGGCCTGCCCGAACTTGAGCCCCGGCTGCTGCAGCGCTGGGCCGAGATCGGCCTGTTCGACCGCATTCGCGCGGCGGCCAAGGGGCGCGACAGCTTCACGCTGCATGACGGCCCGCCCTATGCCAACGGCAATCTGCATATCGGCCACGCCCTGAACAAGATCCTCAAGGACGTCATCAACCGCACCCAATCCATGCAGGGCAAGGCGGTGCATTACGTGCCGGGCTGGGACTGCCACGGTCTGCCCATCGAGTGGAAGATCGAGGAAAAGTACCGCGAGGCCGGTCAGGACAAAGATCAGGTGCCGGTGGTGCAGTTCCGCGAGGAATGCCGCCAATTCGCCGCCAAATGGATCGCCATCCAGCGCGAGGAATTCAAGCGCCTGGGCCTGAACGGCGATTGGGACCATCCCTACACCACCATGACTCCGCGCGCCGAGGCGACCATCGCCCGCGAGCTGGGCAAGTTCCTCATGGACGGCTCCCTGTATAAGGGCGCCAAGCCGGTCATGTGGTCGGTGGTGGAAAAGACTGCCCTGGCCGAGGCCGAGGTGGAGTATCACGACCACACCTCCATCACCATCTGGGTTGGCTTCCCCGTGGTGAAGGCGAGCCACCCGGCCCTCGAAGGGGCAAAGATCGTCATCTGGACCACCACGCCGTGGACCATGCCGGGCAACCGCGCCGTCGCGTATGGGCCTGACATGGATTATGTGGTGATTGAGCCCCTCACAATGGGCCCGAACGACGAACCGAGTCCCTTTATCGGCAAGCGCATGGTCGTTGCCGAAGCACGGTTGGAGGAGGTTGTAGAAAAAGCGAGAATCAGTCGCCACCAAGTCATTGCCAAACTTAAGGGCGCCGACCTTGCCGGCTCTATCGCCCACCATCCGCTGAAATTCCACCCCGAAGCCAAGGGCGGCTATGATTTCGACGTGCCTTTGCTGGCCGGTGATTTCGTCACCACCGATACCGGCACCGGCTTCGTCCACATCGCGCCGGGCCATGGCGAGGACGATTGGCATCTGGGCAAGGCCAACAGCATCGCCATCCCCGACACCGTGCAGCCCGACGGCACCTATTACCCGCACGTGGCCATCTTCGCCGGCCAGCAGGTTCTGGCCCAGGGCAAGAACGGCAAGTATTACAGCCCGGTCGCCAAGCCGGTGATCACCGCCATGACCGAGGCCGGCAATCTGCTGGCCCATGGCAAGGTGGAGCATTCCTATCCCCATTCCTGGCGCTCCAAGGCGCCGCTGATCTTCCGCAACACGCCGCAATGGTTCATCTCCATGGCGACCACCGAGTTGCGTGAAAAGGCCCTGCGCGCCATCGACGACACCCGCTTCGTCCCCGCCGTTGGCCGCAACCGCATCCGCTCCATGGTGGAAGGCCGCCCCGATTGGTGCGTGTCGCGTCAGCGCGCCTGGGGCGTACCCATCGCCGTGTTCGTCAACAAGAAGACCGGCCTGCCCCTGCGCGACCAGTCGGTGGTGGACCGCATCGTTGCCGCCTTCGAGGCCGAGGGCGCCGATGCGTGGTACACCAGCAAGCCCGAACGCTTCCTGGGCGATGCCTTCCTTGCGGACGATTACGAGCAGGTGTTCGACATCCTGGACGTCTGGTTCGATTCCGGCTGCACCCACGCCTTCGTGTTGGAAGGCGATGAATGGGCCGATCTGTCCGCCCCGGCTGACCTGTATCTGGAAGGCTCGGACCAGCATCGCGGCTGGTTCCAATCGTCTTTGCTGGAAAGCTGCGGCACCCGTGGCCGCGCCCCGTTCAATGCCGTGCTGACCCACGGCTTTGTTCTGGATGAGGACGGGCGAAAAATGTCCAAATCCCTGGGCAATGTGGTGTCGCCCCAGGACGTGGTCTCCACCTCGGGCGCCGACATCCTGCGCCTGTGGGTCACCAGCACCGATTACACCGAAGACCTTCGCGTCGGCCCCCAGGTGCTGAAGACCCAAGTGGACGTCTACCGCCGCCTGCGCAACACCCTGCGCTACCTGCTGGGCGCCCTGGACGGCTTCACCGCCACCGAAGCCCTGCCGGTGGCCGAGATGCCCGAGCTGGAGCGCTGGGTCCTGCACCGCGTGTCCGAAATGGATGCCGGCCTGCGCGAGGCCTGTGCCAATTTCGAATTCCACTCCTGGTTCGCCGAGCTGCACACTTTCTGCGGCATCGATCTGTCGGCGTTCTATTTCGACATCCGCAAGGACGCGCTGTATTGCGACGCCCCCGACAGCGTCCGCCGCCGCGCCGCCCGCACGGTCATGGACATCCTGCTGGATGCCCTGTGCAAGTGGCTGGCCCCGTTCACCGCCTTCACCGCCGAGGAAGCGTGGCTGGCCCGTCATCCCTCCACCGACGGCTCGGTCCATCTGGAAAGCTTCCCGGAGATCCCGGCGGAGTGGCGCGACGACGACCTAGCCGCTAAATGGGACAAGGTGCGGGCCGTGCGCCGCGTGGTCACTGGTGCGCTGGAAGTGGAGCGCGTGGCAAAGCGCATCGGCTCCAGCCTGCAGGCCAGCCCGGCCTTGTACGTGGCCGATGCGGACGCCGTGGCCGCCATCCAGGGCCTGGACCTCGCGGAAATCTGTATCACCTCGGGCCTGATGATCATCGAGGGTGCCGCCCCGGACGGCGCTTTCACCCTGGCCGACGTGGACGGCGTGGGCGTACTGCCCCGCCTTGCCGAGGGCGACAAGTGCCAGCGCTGCTGGAAGGTGCTCAACGAAGTGGGCAGCCATGCCCATGAGGGCGTCTGTGGCCGGTGCTCGGACGCGGTGGCCTAAGATGAACCCATACATGCGCCCCGGATTGATCCTTGCCGCCATCATCGTGCTGTTCGACCAATGGTCCAAATATTGGGTGGTCGAGACGGTGATGCGGCCCCAGGGCGTGTGGGAAACCCCGTTCTACACCTCCACCCGCATCGAGATTTTGCCGTTCTTCGATATCGTCATGGCGTGGAACCGGGGCGTGTCGTTCGGCATCTTCAACACCGATGGCCGCTGGAACGCGATTTTGCTGTCGGTCCTGTCCATCGCCATCGTCATCGGCCTGCTGGTCTGGATGCGCAAGGCGCCGTCGCGCATGGTCACCTTGGCCCTGGGCAGCATCATCGGCGGGGCCTTAGGCAACGTGATCGACCGCATCCGCTGGGGCGCCGTCGCCGACTTCCTGGACGTCCATGTGATGGGTCATCACTGGCCTGCCTTCAATTTGGCGGATTCGGCCATTAGCATCGGCGCCGTCGTCCTTGTATTGGATGCCTTGTTCGCAAGGCCGTCTTCGTCTAAGAATTAAGGTCATGAGCAGCACCACCAAAGCCAGACTCGCCCCCGCCCTGCGCGCCGCCTCTTTTGCGGTGCTCGCCACCCTTGCCCTATCGGGCTGCAGCGAGGCCCGCCGGGCCTTGGGCTATGAAAAAGCGCCGCCGGACGAGTTCCAGGTGGTGGAGCGCGCGCCGCTGGCGCTGCCCCCCGATTTCGCGCTGCGCCCGCCGTCGCCCGGCGCCGCCCGCCCGCAGGAAGGCAACACCCGCGATCAGGCGCGTCAAGCCCTGGTCGGCAATGCCCGCACCCTGACCACGCCGGTGTCCACCCAAGGCCGGTCGTCCGGCGACATCACCTTGCTGAAGAAGGCGGGTGCCGAGCAGATCCAGCCGGAAATCCGCCTGCTGGTGAACAAAGAAACCCAATCCATCGCCGATACGGACAAAAGCTTCACCGACAAGCTGGTGTTCTGGCGCAAGCCCGACGGCATCGGCGCCGGCGAGCAATTGGACGCCGGCAAGGAAACCCAGCGCCTGCGCGAAAACCAGGCCCTGGGCCGCTCGGTCACCGACGGCGACAGCCCACGCATCCTGCGCCGCCGCAAGGGCATGCTGGAAGGCGTGTTCAATTAGGCTGCCGCGTTGCGGTTTCGAAAAGGGCGCGTTCCACTGGGACGCGCCCTTTTTGATTCACCACCAAGGGCACAAAGGGCACCAAGCGAGCTTGCCGCACGACAGCCATCTTGGTGCCCTTGGCGCCCTTGGTGGTGACCCTTTTCTTAAGCCAAGCAACACCTGACCGAACTTCGCCTTGTGGCCGCACCATTCCAGGCATATATCCCGAGCAACCAACAGGGTTACGCCCGGAGGCACAATGAGGCTCGTCAACGTGAAACGCGGGGTAGTGGCACTGGCCTTGGGCCTGATGCTGGCACCACCGGCCACCGCGCAGGTGTTCAACCCGACCACCTATCAGCTTGCCAACGGCATGCAGGTGGTGGTGGTGGAAAACCACCGTGCCCCCATCGTCAGCCACATGGTGTGGTACAAGGTGGGCGCCGCCGACGAGCCTCCGGGTAAAAGCGGCATCGCCCATCTGTTGGAACATTTGATGTTCAAGGGCACGCCCAGCATGCCGCCGGGTGAGTTCTCCAAGATCGTCGCCCGCATGGGCGGGCGCGACAACGCCTTCACTTCGTCGGACTACACCGCCTATTTCCAGAACATCGCCGCCGACCGGCTTGAGCAGGTGATGAAGCTGGAAGCGGACCGCATGCGCAACCTGACCCTGGACGACCAGAACGTCGCCACCGAGCGTGCGGTGGTGCTGGAAGAACGGCGCTCGCGCACGGACAACAACCCGCAAGCCCTGCTGACCGAGCGCATGGAAGCGGCGCTGTACCTGAACCATCCCTATCGCCGCCCGGTGATCGGCTGGGGGGCCGAGATCGCCACGCTGAACCGCGAGGACGCGCTGGCCTATTACAAGCGCTGGTACGCCCCCAACAACGCCATCCTGGTGGTGGCCGGCGATGTGGACCCGCAAGCCGTCCACAAGCTGGCGGAGACCTATTACGGCCCGCTGAAATCCGAAGACATCCCGCCGCGCATCCGCGCCGACGAACCGCCCCAGGTGGCCCAGCGCGTGATTACCCTGGAAGACCCGCGCGTGCAGCAGCCGGCGTGGAACCGCTTCTATCTGGCGCCCAGCTACACCGCCGACGACAAATCCTCGGCCTATGCCCTGCAAGTGCTGTCGGAAATCCTGGGCGGCGGCGCCACCAGCCGGCTGTACAAGTCGCTGGTGGTGGAACAGGGCGTCGCTTCCGGCGCAGCAGCTTGGTACGACCCGTCGGCCCTGAACACCAGCACCTTCGGCCTGGGCGCCACCCCGCGCCCCGGCATCAGCATTCCCAAGCTGGAAGCGGCCATGGATAAAGAGGTGCAGACCGTCCTGACCAAGGGCATCACCGCCGCCGAGGTCGACCGGGCCAAATCCCGCCTGAAGGCCAATGTGGCTTACGCCCGCGATTCCCTGCACACCGGCGCCCGCGTGCTGGGCGAGGCCCTGACCACCGGCCAGAGCGTGGAGGATGTGGAGGCGTGGCCCCAGCGCATCGCCGCCATCACCCCCGAGCAGGTCAACGCCGTCGCCAAGGCGGTGCTGGAGCCCAAGGCCTCGGTCACCGGCATCCTGCTGCCGGTCAAGAGCACCGTGGCCCAGACCCAACCCGCCGCAATCATGCCCTCGCCCGCGAAGGATCTCCGCTGATGCGCCGCCTTCTCGCCCTGCTGTTCGTCGTCGTCGCCTTCCCCGCCTACGCCGTCACCGTCGAGCGCGTAATCAGCCCCGGCGGCATCGAGGCTTGGCTGGTCCAGGACCATTCCAACCCCATCATCGCCATGGACGTGGCCTTCAAGGGCGGCGCCTCGGTGGAAGGCAAACCGGGCCTCGCCCATATGGTCGCCGGCCTGCTGGACGAAGGCGCCGGGCCGCTGGATTCCCAGGCCTTCCAGGGCAAGCTGGAAGACCTTGCCATCGAGCTGAGCTTCGAGACCGGCAAGGACAATTTCCGCGGCAGCCTGAAGACGCTGACCGACAACCGCGACACCGCCTTCGACCTGTTCCGCCTTGCCATGACCCAGCCGCGCTTCGACAAGGAGCCGGTGGAGCGGGTGCGCAACCAAATCCTGACCGCCCTGGCGCGCGAGCTGCAAAGCCCCGACGCGGTGGCGGCCCGCACGTGGTTCAAGCTGGTCTTCGCCGGCCATCCCTATGCGGTGCCGGTGCGCGGCGAGCCCGAGACGGTCAAGGCCATCACCGTCAACGACCTGCGCGCCTATACCAAGGCGTGGCTGGCCCGCGACGGCATGGTGGTGGGCGTGGTCGGCGACATCACCCCGGAAGCGTTGAAGCCCCTGCTGGACAAGACCTTCGGCGCCCTGCCGGCCCAGCACCCGGCCATCACCGTCGCCGAGACCATTCCCAAGGCCCCCGGCCGCGTGGAAATCGTCGCCCGCGACAACCCGCAAAGCGTGGCGGTATTCGGCGAAGCTGGCCTGAAGCGCGCCGATCCCGATTGGTACGCGGCCTATGTGATGAATTATGTGCTGGGCGGCGGCGGTTTCTCGTCCTGGCTGACCGAGGAAGTGCGCGAAAAACGCGGCCTCGCCTATTCCGTCTATTCCTATCTGGCCCCGTTCGACCACGCCGCAATCATCTCGGGCGGCGTCGCCACCCAGAACGCGCGCACCGCGGAATCCTTCAAGCTCATCAAAGAGCAATGGGCAAAGATGCGCAATGAAGGCCCGACCGAACAGCAATTGGCCGACGCCAAGACCTATTTGACCGGTTCGTTCCCCCTGCAACTGGACTCCACCGGCTCCATCGCCGGCCTGCTGGTCGCCATGCAATTGGACAAGCTGGGCATCGACTATCTGGACAAGCGCAACGGCTATATCCAGTCGGTGAGCATGGATCAGGTGAAGAAGGTGGCTGGCCGGCTGCTGGACCCGGAGCGGTTGACGTTTGTGGTGGTGGGCAAGCCGGCGGGACTGACGGCGACGCAGTGAGAGGCGCTGGAGAGCACGGTGTTTTAGTCCCGTCACCCCGGATCGGCGCTGCACGGCAGACAAAGCCTAGATGTGTAGTCCCGGAGTATGATCCTGAACGGCGGGTTTGGCGTGTCGCTCCGCCGCGCTCCGGCCTATTCGTCGGTGCGGTTCATTCTGCATGGTCTCAATGCCGACGAGATGGAGCGCGTGTTCCGCGAGCATGCCGCCGGCTTCCCGGCGACCGCATGGGCTGCCGCCATCCGAGGCCATTGGGGCATCGAGAACCGCAACCACTATGTCCGCGATGTCTCCTGCGACGAGGACAAAAGCCGCATCCGCGACAACCCCGGCATCATAGCCCGCGCCCGCAGCTTCGCCCTCAACATCATGCGCAAAAACGGCATCACCAACGTGGCCCAGGCCCTCTGGAACGGAGGATCACATCCTGGCATACAAGGCGCGATTTGATCAGCGTTGAACAGCCCTATCGACGACCTGAACTCGGTAAGGTTAGAGCATCTTGCCTTTAACCTGGATCGCCATTCTCCCTCTCACCGTCATGGCCGGGCTTGACCCACGGCTGTCCGGCACAGTCTTTGCTGGACAGGCTGCATGGCATTGATTCTACTCGTGTTCAGACGTTTTGCGCGTCTCCTGGACACGAAAAGGGTCAACACCATGGGGCACCAGAATAGCGTTTTGCACGATCTTTTGAAGCATGTTCCATGGGCTTCGTTTGATCGGCTTGTCGGCCAGTATGGTGCCGACCAGCCCATCTATGCGGCAATCACGGCGGCCAACGTCAACGACATCACCGCCCGCCCAGCGAACCAACTCCGCACAGATCGAATTCATGTGGGCCGCACCATGAAGCAAGCACCGTGCCGGACAGCCGCGGGTCAAGCCCGGCCATGACGGTGAAGGAAAACGGCGATGGAATGGGGGCTGCCCCTTTCAGCAGGCTAAATCGGCATCGGGGGCGGCCGTAAGGCCGCTCCCCTGCCACACCACCCGGCATGCGGGTCCGCACCGGGCGGTTCGAGGGATTGAGGTCAGGCGAGTCTGGGCATTCCGAGTTGGTCT
>JACMKT010000256.1 GCA_014380005.1 Rhodospirillales bacterium | reverse complement strand
TGGCCGCCGCCTTCGGCGTGCTGACCGCCGGAGTCTTCACCCTGTGGCCCCTGGCCCGCGCCAAAGCGGTGCCGGCCACCGCCTTGTTCCGCCACTTGGTGACGCCGCTGCCGCGCCTGCCCGACCGCGCCACCCTAGCCGTGCTCGGCTGGGCCGCTTTGGCCCTGCTGGCGGTGGCGGTGCTGTCCGCCGACAAGCCCGGCTTGGCGGGCGCCTTCGTCGCCGCCGCCCTTGCCACCCTGGCCCTGTTCCGGGGGCTGGCCTGGGCGCTGTCGCGCGCTGCCGCCGCCTGTTCCGCCCGCCGCACCGGATTGTTCGCCCATCCGTCCGGGCGGCTGGCCCTTGCCAATCTGCACCGCCCCGGCAGCGCCGTGGTCAGCGTGGTGCTGAGCCTGGGGCTGGGCCTGACCGTGCTGGTGGCCATCGCCCTGATCGAGGGCAATCTGGCCCGCCAATTCGGCGAGCGCATGCCGGCGGAGGCGCCCAGCTTCTTCTTCATCGACATCCAGCCCGACCAGTTGGAGGGCTTCGACCGTATTGTCCGCGCGGTGGATTCGCGGGCCACGGTGGATCAGGCGCCCATGGTGCGGGGCCGGGTCACCCGCATCAACGGGCGTCCGGTGGCCGAAGTCGCCATCGCCCCCGAGGCCGAATGGGCGGTGCGCGGCGACCGTGGCCTGACCAGCGCCGCCACCCCGCCCAAGGGGGCAAGGCTGGTGGCCGGCCAATGGTGGGCGCCCGATTACGACGGCCCGCCGCTGGCCTCGGTGGATGCCGCCATCGCCAAGGGGTTCGGGCTGAAGCTGGGCGATAGTCTGGGCATCAACGTAATGGGCCGCGAGTTGGAAGTGCGCATCGCCAGCCTGCGCGACATCGAATGGTCCACCCTGAACATGAACTTCACCTTCATCCTGTCGCCCAACGCCCTGAGGGGCGCCCCGCATACCTGGATCGCCACCGTCCAGGCGCCCGATGCCTCGGAAGCGGCCATCGAGAAGGCAGTCACCGACCGCTTCGCCAATATCTCCGCCATCCGGGTCAAGGAGGCCCTGGTGGCGGTGCGTGAGATGATCGCCAATGCGGATTTGGCGGTGCGGCTGGCCGCCTTGGTCACCCTGTCGGCGGGCGGTCTGGTCCTGGCCGGCGCGGTCATGGCCGGCCATCGCCGCCGGGTCTATGAAGCGGTGGTACTGAAGGTGCTGGGGGCCACGCGGGCCGATCTATGGCGGGCTTGGCTGCTGGAATTCGGCATCGTCGGGGTCAGCACCGGCCTGTTCGCAGGCGCCATCGGCAGCCTTGCCGCCTGGGCCATTCTGGTCCACGTCATGCGCGCCGATTGGGCCTTCCTGCCCGGCATCGCGGCGACCACCCTGGCCGCCTGCATCACCGCCAGCCTGCTGGCCGGCTTTGCCGGAACCTTCGCCGCCATGCGGGCCAAGGCGGCACCGTTGCTGCGGGCGGAATGAGGGAGAGATTTTTACACGAATGAACACAAATAGACACGAATGGGCCTGAGGCCGACCACGCCAGCGCGCCCTGAAATTCGACTTTATTCGTGTTCATTCGTGTTCCCCTTCTTACGTCGCATGGAATGCGTACAACGCCCCCCTTTAACATCCGCACATTCCCTTGCTTGATTCCCCTCGGAACTGCGCCATATTGGCTCTGCTTGAATTCCAACTGTTAACCAGAGGTACGACCATGGCCTTCGGCTCCGATCGCAAATATATGTCCCCGGCGCAAGCAGAGGCCGCGCAGATCGACGTGGGCCTGCGCCAATACATGCTCAAAGTCTACAATCTGATGGCGTCGGGTCTGGCGCTGACCGGCATCATCGCCTTCCTGGTGGCGTCGTCGCCCGCCGCCACCCAACTGCTGTTCGGCACACCTTTGAAGTGGGTGGTGATGTTCGCCCCGCTGGCCATGGTGTTCTTCTTCAGCTTCAAGATTGAAAGCCTGAAGGCGTCCACCGCCCAGACCATCTTTTGGGTCTTCGCCGCCCTGATGGGCGCCTCGCTGGCGACGGTGTTCCTGGTGTTCACCGGCGCTTCGGTGGCACGCACCTTCTTCATCACCGCCGCCGCCTTCGGTGGCCTGTCGCTGTACGGCTACACCACCAAGCGCGATTTGTCGGCCTTCGGCACCTTCCTGGTGATGGGCCTGATCGGTTTGATGATCGCCATGGTGGTCAACATCTTCGTCCAGAGCACCATGATGCAGTTCGTTATCTCGGCTGCCGGCGTGCTGATCTTCGCTGGCCTGACCGCCTGGGATACCCAGAAGATCAAGGAAATGTACTGGGAAGCGGATGGTTCGGAAGTGGCGTCGAAGAAGGCCATCATGGGCGCGCTGACCCTTTACCTCGACTTCATCAACCTGTTCACGTTCATGCTGCAATTCCTGGGCGTGAAGCGCGACGAATAAGCGCGGGCCATAGCCGGAAAAGCAAAAAAAAGGGCGCCCCAACCGGGACGCCCTTTTTCCTTGAACGAAACAGCGAAGCCTTACGACAGGCTTTCGCAGAACCGCTTGATGCGCTCGGCGGCCTTGGTCAAAGCGGCGTCCGAGGTGGCGTAGGAGATGCGGAAATAGGGTTCCAGGCCGAAGGCCGCACCCTGGACCACGGCCACGCCCTCGGCCTCCAGCAACGCGCCGACGAAGTCGGTGTCGCTGGCGATGACCTTGCCGTCCGGGGTCTTCTTGCCGATGGTGCCTGCACAAGACGGATAGACGTAGAAGGCGCCTTCCGGGGTCAGGCAGGTGATGCCGGGGCACTGGTTCAGCAGGCCGACGATCAGGTCGCGGCGGCGCTTGAACACTTCGGCGTTCTTCGGGATGAAGTCCTGCGGGCCGTTCAACGCCTCGACCGCCGCCGCCTGGCTGATGGAGGCGGTGTGGGTGACCGACTGCGACTGAATCATGTTGATGGCCTTGATCAGCGGCAGCGGGCCGGCGGCATAGCCGACGCGCCAGCCGGTCATGGCATAGGCCTTGGACACGCCGTTCATGGTCAGCGTGCGGTCGTACAGCTTGGGCTCGACCTGGACCGGGGTCGAGAACTTGAAGCCGTCATAGACCAGATGCTCGTACATGTCGTCGACCATGAGCCAGACATGGGGGTGCTTCAGCAGCACGTCGGTCAGGGCCTTCAGCTCGTCCCACGAATAGGCGGCGCCGGTCGGATTGGACGGCGAGTTCAGCACCAGCCATTTGGTCTGGGGCGTGATCGCCTTTTCCAAATCGGCAGCGGTCAGCTTGAAGCCGGAGGATTCGGGGCAGGGCACGAAGACCGGCTTGCCGCCGAACATCAGGGCGATGTCGGGGTACGACACCCAATAGGGCGCCGGCACGATGACTTCGTCGCCCGGATTGATGGTCGCCATGAAGGCGTTGAAGATGACGCCCTTGCCGCCGACGCCGACGGTGATCTGGTCGGGGGTGTAATCCAGCTCGTTCTCGCGCTTGAACTTGGCGCTGATGGCCTTGCGCAGTTCCAGCGTACCGGCGGGGGCGACGTACTTGGTCTGGCCCGCATCGATGGCGGCCTTGGCGGCGGCCTTGATGTTGTCGGGCGTGTCGAAGTCCGGTTCGCCAGCGCCCAGGCCGATGACGTCACGGCCGGCGGCTTTCAGCTCGGCTGCCTTCTGGGTGACGGCGATGGTCGGGGAGGGCTTGATGGCGGAAAGCCTGTCGGCGATGAACGGCATTTTCATCCTCGTGAGAGGTGTTGAAGTCAAGACGGCGAAGTTACTTGCGCCCGCCGCCGGGCGCAAGCCCCATGGATATGCCTCGGCCACGCCCCAAGTGGGGCCTTTGCAGGGACCGCCCCATTCCCTAGATTTGCGGTATGTCCGTCTGCAAGGGATGCTGCCATGGCCAAGAAACCGCACGGCCCCGAACCCCACGGCCCCGACCCCATCGTCACCGCGGCTCTGGCCCTGGCCGCCGAAAAGGGCTGGCGTGGGCTGGCTTTGGCGGACATCGCCGAACGGGCCAAGGTGCCGCTGACCGAAGTGATCGAGCATTTCGGCTCCAAGAGCGCCATCCTGGCCGCCTACAGCCACCGCATCGACCTGCGCATGCTCGACGGCGGCACCGAATCGGGCGAGAGCCCCCGTGACCGCCTGTTCGACCTGATCATGCGCCGCTTCGACGCCATGGCCGACGACCGCCGGGCGTTGCGCGCCATCCTGCGCCAAGCGGCCGACGACCCGTGGGCGCTGCTGTGCGGCGGCGGACGATTCCTGAAATCCATGGCGCTGACGCTGGAAGCCGCCGGGATATCCTCGTCGGGTTTGCGCGGGCTGGCCATGATCCAGGGGGTGAGCACAGTCTATCTGTATGCGTTCAAAACCTTCCTGGACGACGACAGCGCCGATCATGCCCGCACCATGGCCGCGTTGGACAAAGCCCTGCGCCGGGCCGAGGATGTCTCCTCGCTGATTTGGCGCCGCCGGGCACCCCCACAAACAGCCACGCCCCCCGACCTTCGGTAGGGACAAGCCCTACCAATGTACTATGATGCACCACGCACAAGCGATTGACGGGATACCCCTCCCGGCTTATGTTCGCTGCGCCGCAACATCAGCCCCCCGGAGGAATTACCATGGCCACCAAGCAGCAGGCGGATCAGTTCTTCGACTTCGACATCAGCAAGTACTTGGGTGACTTCAAAGTCCCCGGCGTTGATGTTGACACCCTCATCACCAGCCAGCGCAAGAACATCGAAGCGCTGACCCAGGCCAACAAGCTGGCCTATGACGGCCTGCAGGCCGTGGTGAAGCGTCAGGTCGAGATTCTGCGCCAGACCGTTGACGAGGTTGCTCAGGTCGCCAAGGACATCACCGAGCCGGGCTCGCCCCAGGACAAGGCCGCCAAGCAGGCCGAACTGGCCAAGGACGCGTTTGAGCGTTCGCTGGGCAACATGCGTGAATTGTCCGAAATGATCGGCAAGGCCAATAACGAGGCGTTCGAGCTGCTGAACAAGCGGTTCACCCAGAACCTGGACGAAGTGCGCGACCTGCTCCTCAAGGGCGCCAAGAAGTAAGCTGCCTCGACCTTCGAGGTCTGCTCGACGGCCGCACCCCACCGGGTGCGGCCGTTTTGCATTGCGGTCGCCGCAACTTCACATTCCCGATCCGCGCCCCTGTGATACCCTGCGCGCCGCCATGAGGCGGGAGAGAAAAACATGCTTTCGGTGCTGGTCGGGAACATCAAGGGTGGTTGCGGCAAAACCACCATCGCCACCCATCTGGCCACGGCTTTTGCCGCCCAGGGGCTGAAGACCGCCATCGGCGATTGCGACCGGCAACGGTCGTCCCTGAACTGGCTGAAGCGGCGGGCCGAGACGGCGCCGCCCATTCTGGGACTGGATTGGTCCAAGGATGTGGGCGAGGCGCCCAAAAGCATCCAGCGTCTGGTCATCGACGCGCCGGCGGCCATGCATCATAAGGATGTGGAAGCGCTGATCGGCATTTCCGACGTGGTGGTGGTGCCGGTGTTGCCCGGCGCCTTCGACCAGGACGCCACCGCCCATTTCCTGAAAAAGCTGTCCGAGGTCAAAGCCGTGCGCAAGAACAAGCGCGTGATCGCCATTATCGGCAACCGGCTGCGGCCCGGCACCAAGGCGTCCGATAGCCTTGCGGTGTTCTTCGCCTCGCTGGGATTCCCGGTGGTGGCGCGGCTGCGCGACAGCCAGATTTACCCCAATCTGGCGGCAGAGGGCTCGTCGGTGCTGGAGGGGTTGGACCGCCGGGCGCGGGATTACGCCAAGGAATGGGCGCCGCTGCTGACCTTGCTGGACAAGGCCGGATAACCCAATAGCTTCAGCCGCAATTCCAGTTTCGTGCCGCCCTCGGGCTGGCTGCTGAGTTCCAGCGTGCCGCCCGCCTGGGCCACCAATCCCCGGATCAGCGACAGCCCGGCCCCGGCACCATGGCGGGCCATTTCCGTCGCCGTGATGCCGCGACCGTCATCGGCGATGCTCAACACGAAATCCTCGCCCGTGCGCGTCATGGACACCGAGATGAGTCCGGCGCGGCCATCAGGGAACGCATGCTTGATGGCGTTGGTGATGGCTTCGGCCATGGCGACGCCCAGGGGCACCGCCAAATCCAACGGCACCATGGCTTCGCCCAGGGCGGAGCCATCCTCCACATCAATGGCGATGCGGTCGCCCTCGCCATAGGCGAAAACCAGATGTTCGGCCAGCGCGCGCAGATATTCGGCGAAATCGATGGATTCGTGGCCGGAATGCTCGCGGTACAGCATGCCGTGGATCAGGCCCATGGCATGGATGCGGTTCTGGGTGTCCTCCACCGCCTGACGGGCCGCCGGCTCGGTGAAGCTGCTGGCCTTCAGCATCAGCAGGCTGCTGACGATCTGAAGGTTGTTCTTCACCCGATGATGGATTTCGTTGAGCAGGGTTTCCTTGCTGGCCAATTGCTCGACCAGATGGGATTTGGCCGCCTTGGTGCTGGCGCTTTCGATGACTTCCCAATCGCCGTTGCGCCGCACCATGGCGAAATCGTGATTGCGCACCACGTCCAGCACGGTGCCGCCCGAACACCGCGCCAGACAATAGCTGCACAGGCAGGTGATGCGGTGACCGGCCAAGGCGGTGTGCAGGCGTTCTTCGTATGCGGCGAAGCTGGCGAAGTCGGCGGGCGTTTCCAGCCAGAAGGTATTGCCGGTGATGCGCAGGCCGGCATAGCCGGCAGCCAGCGCCTCGGTCTCCTGACGCAGCCAGCCTTGGATCACCCGGTCGGCGTTGAATTCGCCGTTGAAACCATACCAATCCTTGGCGTCGATGATCTCCACCTGCCCCGAGGCCACGCGTTGGTCCAGATCGGAGACCATGGCGGACAGGGCGGCATGGGCGCCGGTAGCGTCCAGAGGCTCGGCCACGACCCAAATGCAGCGCTCGCGCCGGATGATGCCGCCCACCAGGAAGGGCACCACGCAACCGGCAAGGTCGTCGGCGCTATCGTAAAAGTGGCAAGTATGACTGCCTAATTTGTCGGAAACCGACAAATTAGCGATGATTGAATAGTCGATGATCACTTTTCCCCCACCCACGTGCATTCAATCCTCGAAAAAATTGTATGCCCCGACACAATCGGACGCATTGAGGCATTGGAACTAAGCGGGTCGGATAGGGCTCTACTACTTTAGAGTGGGAGGCGCACCCGGGCGCGCAGACCGCCCAGGGGCGAATCTTCCAGCAGCACGTCGCCGCCATGGCCGCGGACGATGTCACGGGCGATGGTCAGGCCCAGGCCGACGCCGCCGGTGGCGATATTGCGCGAGCTTTCCAGGCGCAGGAACGCCTTGAACACCTGCTCGCGCTTTTCCTTAGGGATGCCGGGGCCGTCATCGTCCACCAGTATCTCGATGCAATCGGGCCGGCGCCCGACGCGGACCCACACATGGCCGCCATAGCGCAGCGCGTTGCCGATCAGATTGGACAGCGCGCGGGACAAGGCGTGGGGCCGAAGCAGCATGGTCACCTTGTCTTCCACATGCAGATCGATGTCGCGGCCCTCGCGGCGGAAGCGGCCGACCACGTCTTCCAGCAATGCGCCCACATGGGTGGGCACCGGCTTCTCGCTGCCCTCGCCGCGGGCGAAGGCCAGATAGCCCTCGACCATGCGCTCCATCTCGGCCACGTCTTCTTCAAGGTCGGCGCAGCCGTCCACCTCGCCCATCATGGCCAATTGCAGCTTCATGCGGGTCAGCGGTGTGCGCAGATCATGGGAGACGCCCGCCAGCATCTCGGTGCGCTGCTGGATCTGGCGCTTCAGGCGGTCACGCATATTGTTGAAGGCATGGGCGGCTTGGCGCACTTCCGAGGCGCCCTCGGGCTTGAAATTGGGCACATCCTGGCCCTTGCCGAAGCTGTCGGCGGCGGCGGCCAGCTTGCGCACGCTACGCACCTGATTGCGCATGAACACCGTGGCGATGCCCAGCAGCAGCATGGAGGTGCCCACCATCCACAGCACGAAGATATAGGTGGTGGAACTGAACAGCCGTTTCCTCGGCACATAGACTTCCAGCAGGCCGTCGGATAGCTGCACCCGCACCAGGATTTCCCGCTCGAAGCTTTGGCCGTCCACCTGGAAAGGGCGCTGGACCCGCTCGCCCAGGGCGTCGTACAGGGCCACGTCCATCATGCTGGACGGCGCCGCCTGCTTCACATTGGGCAGGATGCCGCCGGCCTGGAAGCGGATATCCAGCTCCAGCTTGTTGGCGGCGATGTGCAGCACCCGCAACTGGCTGTCCGGTTCGGGGAAGGCGCGCATGACTTCGATGACGGCACCCACGTCGCCGGCCAGGGCCAAGGCCAAGCGGCGGGACACGGTGTCCCAATGGGTGGCGTAGAAGATATAGGTAGAGACCACCTGCACCACGATCAGCGGCGTGACCATGATCAGCAGCGAGCGCCCCAGCAGGCCCTGGGGCAGCAATTTCTTAAGCCACAGCGTGGCGCGGATCATCAATGGACCACCCTCAATCGGGCCTCAACATATAGCCCATACCGCGGACCGTCTGAAGATAGCGCGGCATGCGCGGATCGTCCTCGAGCTTCTTGCGCAGCCGGGTCACCTGGACGTCCACGGCGCGGGCATTGGCGGCATTGCCGGTGCGGGCGGCCAGATCGTCGCGCGACACCGCTTGGCCCGCCACTTCCGCCAGGATGCCCATCAATTCCCGTTCGGCGGTGGTCAAATGAACCACCTCGTCGCCGCGCTTCAGCTCGGTGCGGCCCACATCCCAGGTGAACGCCCCCATGCCCAGCAGCGGCGCCGCCTCGGCCTCGGGCTTGGGGCTGCGCCGCATGATCGAGGCGATGCGCAGCAGCAGCTCGCGCGGTTCGAACGGCTTGGACAGGTAATCGTCGGCGCCGGCCTCGAAGCCGTTGATGCGGTCGTCCACCTCGCCCATGGCGGTCAGCAGCAGGATGGGCACCGGGTTGGTCTTGCGCAGATCGCGGGTCAGGCTCAGGCCATCCTCGCCCGGCATCATCACGTCCAGCACCAGCAAATCAACCGCCAGGGTCGCCATCTTGCTGCGCGCTTCGGCGGCGTCGGCGGCGGTGGTGACCAGATAGCCCTTGTCGGTCAGGTATTTGCGCAACAGCTCGCGCAGGCGGGTGTCGTCATCGACCACCAGAATGTGCGGCATGTCGTCCATGGTTTCCCCTACCTTCTGCCGGGCGTGCGCGCCGGGAAGCGCGGTCGGTCGGCTTCATCGATCAGGCCCAGCATGACCTTGCGGTAGCCCTCCACCGCCTCGGCACCGGCCTCGCGATAGGCCCGCGCGATGCGGGCGCGCTGGCGTTCGGTCAACTGACGTTCCAGCTCGGTGCCCTTCTCGGTCAGTTCAAGCAGGCGTTGGCGGCGGTCGCGCAAACCGGGGCGCTGGGTGATGAACCCCTCTTCCACCAACTGCCCCAGCACGCGGGACAGGGATTGCTTGGTGATGCGCAGGATGTCCAGCAGCTCGGAAACCGTCATACCAGGGTTGCGCCCGACAAAATAGATGACACGGTGATGAGCCCGGCCAAAACCATATTCGGCAAGGATCGCGTCGGGTTCCGCGGTAAAGTCGCGATAGGCGTAGAACAGCAGTTCGATGCCCTGGCGCAGCTCCTCCTCGCGGAGGAAGAGGGGATTGATGCTGGTTTTTATGTCAGTCATGTTGACATATATGGCCTTAAAATGTTACGTCACGCAAGAAAGAACGGTAACTTTCTAGCTATTCCACCCCATTCGAACGAACGGAACCTCCATGGCTGGTGTCATCCCCTTCGACGATCGCGACGGCTTCATCTGGTACGACGGCGAGCTTTTGCCTTGGCGCGACGCCAAGATTCACGTGCTGACCCACGGTCTGCATTACGGCTCGTGCGTATTCGAGGGTGAGCGCGTGTACGGCGGCAAGGTGTTCAAACTGGCCGAGCACACCGAGCGCCTGATCGCCTCGGGCGACATCCTGGGCATGACGCTGCCCTATGACGCCGCCGAGATCGACGCCGCCATCATGGCGACGGTGAAGGCCAACGGCATCGTCGACGGCTATGTGCGCCCGTTCGCGTGGCGCGGTTCCGAGATGATGGGCGTCGCCGCCCAATCCAGCAAAATCCACGTGGCGGTCGCCGTGTGGTCGTGGCCCAGCTATTGGTCGCCCGAGGCCCGCATGCGCGGCATCCGCCTCAACGTCAGCCAGTGGCGCCGCCCGCACCCCGACACCGCCCCCGTGGCCGCCAAGGCTGCCGGTCTGTACATGATCTGCACCATGAGCAAGCATAAGGCCGAGGGCGAAGGCTTCGAAGACTCGCTGATGCTGGATTATCGCGGCCAAGTGGCCGAAGCCACCGGCGCCAACATCTTCTTCGTGTTCGACGGCGAATTGCACACCCCCCTGGCCGATTGCTTCCTGAACGGCATCACCCGCCAGACCGTCATCGACATCGCCAAGAAGCGCGGCCTGAAGGTGGTCGAACGGGCCATCTTCCCGGAAGAACTGGCCAAGGCCAGCGAGTGCTTCCTGACCGGCACCGCCGCCGAGGTCACCCCTGTGCGCGAAATCGGACCCTATACTTTCGTTCCGGGTGATATTTCCAAGGCACTTATCAACGATTACGACGCTTTGGTGCGTTCATAGGCATTCCAACCTGCACAAGTTTTTTGCAGAAAGATGAAAGGCCGGTATTTCAAATACCGGCCTTTCATCATATTGTGCGTTATGGGGATTCGCACACAGGCTCAATATAAGAGCCGGCTTTTGATAACGGGTGGAACAGTCTGTGAAAGCCTGGCGTAACCTTCGGCTCTCCAGCCGCTTTATGATCATTATCGGTGTCGGTGTCATCGCGCTGGTTGCCAGCGTGGTCCTGGTCATCGCCCGCTTCGAGCGTTCCGAGATGGAACGCCAGCTACAGCAACTCTCTGCCAATGAGATGACATCGCTGCATGCGCTGATCCTCAACGTCATGGCCAAGCGGCCCGAGGATGGCGACAACATCGGCATCCAGGTGTTCAATAGCTGGTTCGACAGCCGCAACATCCATTATCCCGGCAAGGTGTGGAGTGCGTGGGGCCCCAAGGTCGCCACCCACATGGCCGAGATGGAGCCCACCAAGCCGGCCAAGCCGCCCCGTGACGAGGTCGACCGCGAAGCGTTCGAGACCCGTCAACCGGTGGGCCGCTTCCTGGACGGCACCTACCGCTATGCCTACCCCATCGTTCTGGGTGTCACCGACGGCGCCGACCAAGAGGTCTGCTTCGGCTGCCACGGCGGCATGGGCATGGAAAAGGGCGACGTCATCGCCGTGCTGTCATCGTCGCTGACCACCACCGATTCCGAAGTCAAGATGCGCAAGATCCTGACCTTCCTCATCGTCGGCGGCATCATCGCCACCATCCTGGCGGTGTTCGGCGTGCGCTGGATTCTGAAATCGGTCATCACCGCGCCCATCGAGGACATGACCGACCGCATGAACAAGCTGGCCAAGGGCGACACCTCCATCGAGGTGCCGTCGCTGGACCGCAAGGACGAGGTGGGCGACATCGCCCGTGCGGTGGAGGTGTTCAAGGACAACACCAAGGCCAAGCAGGCCATGGAAGCCCAGGCTCACACCGAAGCGCTGGCCCGCGAGGCCCGCATGCACCGGTTGGAAGATTTGATCAAAGGCTTCGAAAACACCGTCGCCAACGTGCTGGAAACCGTCGCGTCCTCGGCCCTGCAGATGATCCAGACCGCCCGGCGCATGGTGGACTTCGCCGACGCCGCCACCGACCGCGCCCAATCCGCCGCCGACAAGGCCAGCGAGGCCAATCAGAACGTCCGCATGGTGGCCGAGGCTGCCGAGGAATTGTCCAATTCCATCCGCGAGATTGCCCAGCAGGTGGCGCGTTCCAACGACGTGGCCATCAGTTGCTCGCGTGAGGCCAGCGGGGTCAATTCCCGCGTGGTCGGCCTGACCAGTTCCGCCGACAAGATCGGCGAGATCATCGAGCTGATCACCGGCATCGCCGAACAGACCAATCTGCTGGCCCTGAACGCCACCGTGGAAGCCGCCCGTGCCGGCGACGCCGGCAAGGGCTTCGCCGTGGTGGCATCCGAGGTCAAGAATTTGGCCCGTCAGACGGTCAAGGCCACCGAGGACATCTCGGCCCAGGTCTCGACCATCCAGAGGGAAACCCATTCCACGGCCACCGCCATCAAGGGCATCGGCTCCACCATTTCCTCCATGGACGGCATCACCACCACCATCGCCGCCGCCATCGAGGAACAGGGCGCCGCCACCCAGGAAATCGCCCGCAACATCGACCACGCGGCGACCGGCACCAATCAGGTCTTCGAGAACATCAACGAAGTCAGCCG
>JACMKT010000255.1 GCA_014380005.1 Rhodospirillales bacterium | reverse complement strand
GGTGGGCAAGGACATCCTGCGCTTCCACAGCGTCTATTGGCCGGCCTTCCTCATGGCCGCCGGCCTGCAGCCGCCAAAGCGCGTTTTCGCCCATGGCTGGTGGACCAATGAGGGCGCCAAGATATCGAAGTCGGTGGGCAACGTCATCGATCCCATCCATCTGATCGAGAAATACGGCCTGGATCAGGTGCGCTATTTCCTGCTGCGCGAGGTTCCCTTTGGCAATGACGGTGATTACAGTCATCGCGCCATGGTCACCCGTATGAATTCCGAACTGGCCAATGATTACGGCAATCTGGCTCAGCGCTCGCTGTCCATGGTTGCCAAGAACTGCGGCAACGCGGTGCCTCAGCACGGTCAGCCCAACGAAGACGACCGCGAGATGCTGGACGCCGCCCATGGCCTGCTGCCCAAGGTGCGCGACGCCCTGGACCGCCAGATGTTCCATGAGGCGTTGGAAGCCATGTGGATGGTCATCCGCGCCGCCAACGGCTATGTGGACCGTCAGGCCCCGTGGGCATTGAAGAAGACCGACCCCGAGCGCATGGGCACGGTTCTGTGGGTGCTGGCCGAGACGGTGCGCAATCTGGCCCTGATGACCCAGCCGTTCATGCCCGACACCTCGGCCAAGCTGCTGGATCAGTTGGCCGTTCCGGCTGAGCAACGGACCTTCGCCTTCGCCGGATCCCACCATGCCCTGAAGCCCGGCACCCCGCTGCCGGCGCCCCAGGGCGTGTTCCCGCGCTTCGTGGACGAGGAGGCCGCTTCCTGATGCTGGTGGATAGCCACTGCCATCTGGACTTCCCCGATTTCGCCGACGAGCTGGACCAAGTGGTCCAGCGCGCCCGCGATAACGGGGTCGGCCTGTTCCTCACCATCAACACCCATCTGACCCGGTTCGAGCGGGTGCTGGCGGTGGCGGAACGGTTCCCGGAAGTCTATTGCACCGTGGGCATCCATCCGCATGAAGCGGGCACCGAGCCCAAGGCGGAAACGGAACGGCTGCTGGAACTGGCCCGCCATCCCAAGGTGGTCGGCTTTGGCGAGACCGGGCTGGACTATCATTACGACAAGAGCCCGCGCGAGCGGCAGCGCGACTCGTTCCGTGCCCATATCGCTGCCGCCCGCATCGCCCAATTGCCGATCATCGTCCATACCCGCAATGCCGACGACGATACCGCCGCCATTCTGGCCGAGGAAATGGGGAAGGGGGCCTTCCCTGGCCTTATCCACTGCTTTAGCTCGGGGCCGGAACTAGCTGCAAAGGCTTGTGAAATTGGTCTTTACATATCCATCTCCGGTATCGTAACCTTCAAGAAGGCCGAGGAGCTGCAGCAGACCGTCAAGGGCGTGCCCCTGGACCGTTTGCTGGTGGAAACCGACTGCCCGTATCTGGCGCCGATCCCATTCCGCGGCAAGCGTAACGAACCTGCCTATGTGGCCCATACGGCGACCAAGGTGGCGGAATTGCAGGGCGTCTCGGTGGCGGAACTGGCTGATGCCACCACCGCCAACTTCCGCCGCCTGTTCACCAAGGTGCCGCCATGAAGGTCACCATCCTGGGAAGCGGTGCGGCTGGCGGTTGTCCCAGCATCAACCGTGGCTGGGGCGCTTGCGACCCCACCAATCCCAGGAACCGGCGGCTGCGGCCGTCCATCATGGTGGAGCAGGGGGATGCACGCATCCTGGTGGACACCTCGCCCGATTGCCGCGAGCAATTGCTGAATGCGGGCGTGCGCCATCTGGACGCGGTGCTGTTCACCCATGACCACGCCGACCACATTCACGGCATCGACGAACTGCGCGAGATCAACCGGGCCATGCAGGCGCCGCTGGATATCTATGCCGGCACCGGAACCATGGACAGCATCCGTGTGCGCTTTCCCTATGTGCTGGGCGCCGTCGAGGACGGCCAAAGCATCTACAAGCCCATGCTGGTGCCCCATGTGGCCAGCGGGCCGTTCACCGTGGGCGGCATTGACATCGTGCCCTACGACCAAGACCACGGCTATTGCCGCACAACCGGCTTCCGCTTCGGCAAATTCGCCTATTCCACCGATCTGGTGGACCTACCCGAAGACTCCTTCGACGCCATCGCCGGCATTGATGTCTGGGTCGTCGGCTGCCTGTCCTATGATCCACATCCGACCCATGCCCATCTGGACAAAGTCCTGGGCTGGCTGGACCGCGTAAAGCCCAAGCGGGCCTATCTGACTCATATGACACCGTCACTGGATTACGAGACCCTGCGGGCCGCGCTGCCCCCCCATGTGGAGCCAGCCTATGATGGGCTGGAGATCTGCGTCTAAACGGCAACATTTCACACTCCATAATATGCATTATGCGACACAAGGAGATGGTGGATTCCACTACCCTATTGATCCAACTTACTATTTTCAAAGACTCGCAAGGTCGAGTACCCGGCACTGGTCGCAGCCTTGCGTAAGGCGTTATGATTACGTCCCACGCTGCCCGGAGAATCCTTTGCGTCCCATCGACCGCTTGCTGCACATCATGGCGACCTTGCGCGATCCTCAACGCGGTTGCGCCTGGGACAAGGAACAGACCTTCGCCACCATCGCGCCCTACACCATCGAGGAAGCCTATGAGGTGGCCGACGCCATCGACCATGGCGATATGGCAGCGCTGAAGGACGAATTGGGCGATCTGCTGTTCCAGGTGGTGTTTCACGCCCAGATGGCCCAGGACGAAGGCGCCTTCATGTTCGACGACGTGGCCAATGCCATCGCCGACAAAATGATCCGCCGCCACCCCCATGTGTTCGGCGATGCCGAGACCCGAGACGCAGAAACCCAGACCGTCGCCTGGGAGGTCACCAAGGCCGAGGAACGCGCCGCCAAGGGTCATGGCAGCGTGCTGGACGGCGTGGCCCGCGCCCTGCCCCCCATGACACGGGCGCTGAAGCTGCAAAACCGGGCCGCGCGGGTGGGCTTCGATTGGGCGGAACCGGCGGACGTTCTGATTAAGATTGCCGAAGAAGTCGCTGAAATAAAACACGAAATCGATGTAGACGCACCCCACGACCGCCTAGAAGATGAAATGGGCGATGTTCTCTTCGCTTGCGTCAACCTTGCCCGCAAGCTCAAAATCGATCCGGAGCTGGCGTTGAAGCGGGCCAACGCCAAATTCGACCGCCGTTTCCGTCACGTGGAGGCCGAACTGCATGCGGCCGGACGAGCCCCAGAAGGGGCCACACTGGACGAGATGGAAGTGTTGTGGGTTGAAGCCAAGATGATCGAGCGCAAGGGGGAAACGGGCGAATGACCAGGGCTATCGTGTGGCGAATCGCGGCGGTTCTCGCCCTCACCTTTTCCCTGTCGTCTTGTTACATCCCCGACAAGTTCCACGGCGAGCTGCGCATTTCCAAATACGGCGATTGGGCGCTTAATTACGAAGGCGACCTGATCTTCGCGCCCATCCTGCACGACTATGCCGATGGCAAGATCACCGCCGATAACGAGGAAGAGCGCAACCAGAACATCTATAAGGATCTGGTGCGCGACCCCGCCATCAAGGATTTAAAGCGCGTCGGCAAGGGCCGCTTCCACGTCAAATACGATCGCCAGGGCCGCCTGGGCAAAGTCCAGCTAACCGCCCTGATCCGCCGCGATGCCCGCATGCTGGCGCTGAAATCCAACGAAGACGGCAGCATCATCGTCGCCGGAAACGGCATCAAATCATCCGATGCCCAGCGCATGGCCGAATTGGGCATCGGCATGCAGGGCGAGTTCCGCATCACCACCGACGCCAACGTGCTGCGCCACAACGCCACCGAGGTTCGTCAATTCGGCCTGTACAAAGTCTATATCTGGAAGATCGAGAACGCGCTGTCCCAGACGCCTCATCTGGCCTTCGTGCGCGACCCCGATCCGCAACGCCCACTGCCGGAACGAGTTTCCAAATGACCGATTGGACGCAACGCACAGTCTTCATCACCGGCGCGACTGCCGGCTTCGGCACCGCCATTGCGCGCCGCTATGCCGCTCTGGGTGTCCGTCTGATCCTCAGCGGCCGCCGGAGCGACCGGTTGGAGGCGTTGAAGGCTGAACTGGGCGTGCCAGTGCATGCGTTGACCCTGGATGTGCGCGACCGTCAGGCCGTGGCCGATGCCGTCGCCGGCCTGCCCGCCGAATTCTCCACCATCGACGTGCTGGTCAACAATGCTGGTCTGGCCCTGGGGCTGGAGCCCGCCCATGAAGCCAATCCCGAAGACTGGGAAGTCATGGTGGACACCAACGTCAAAGGCCTGATGTACGTGACCCGCGCAGTGCTGCCCGGCATGGTCGCCCGCAACCGTGGCCATGTGGTCAATATCGCCTCCACCGCCGGCACCTATCCCTATCCCAGCGGCAACGCCTATGGCGCCACCAAGGCGGCGGTCACCCAGTTCTCGTTGAATTTGATCACCGATCTGGTCAAGACCAAAGTGCGCGTGACCAATATCGAACCCGGCCTGTGCGGCGGCTCCGAGTTCTCGGTGGTGCGGTTCAAGGGCGATGAGGACGCCGCCGCCAAGGTCTATGCCGGCACCGAGCCGCTGACCGCCGAAGACGTGGCCGAGGCCGTGCTATGGACGACCACCCTGCCCGCCCATGTCAACATCAACCGCATGGAAATGATGCCCACCTGCCAGGCGCCGGCGGGGTTGGCGGTGCATCGGAGCGTGTAGGGCATCGGCCCCCGCCCCGCTAATCGATCAGCGGCGCCAGCTCGTGCCAGCTGCGCTCACCGGGGGCCAGCAATATCTGGCCGTCGGCATGCAGCACCGGGATGTAGGCGCTGCCATCCATCATGGCGCCGTAACCGCCCGCTTCGGCGTGGATCAGCACGCCGGCGGCGTGGTCCCACGGCATCAGCTTTCTGAAATGGGCGAAGTGCAGCTTGCCGGTGACCAGATCCAGATAGTCGTGGGCGGCACTGCCGCGCCGGGCCACATTCAGCACCTGATCGGCCACCCGGCCACGCTTCTTGACCGAACCGGCCATCTGCACCAGAGACACTTCTTCCGAAACCCGCAGCCGGGTATCGCCACACCACGCGCCCTGACCCAGTTCGGCGATGATGGTGCGGTTGGGCACGGGGTCATGAATCCAGCCGGCCCTGGTCACACCGTCGATCACCAAGGCGACCACCACGGCGAAGCGGGGATTGCCGTGGGCAAAATTGGCGGTGCCGTCCACCGGGTCGATCACCCAGACCACGCCGGGGCGTTCCAGGGCTGTCATCAATTCGGGATGGGTCTCGACCCCCTCTTCGCCGACGATGGCGCCGGGCAGCACCTCTTGCAGACGGCGCGACAGCATTTTTTCGGCCTGGATATCGGCCTCGGTCACCAATTGATTGGGCTTCTTCTCGCGGATTTGCAGGGCCTGCAAATTCTTGAAGCGCGGCAATATCTCGGCCTCAGCCGCGTCGCGGATGATGCTGGCGACCAAGAGCGGATCGACGGCAGTCACGGGCGTTTCCCCTCGGCTTGGCGTTGTTGGAAGCGTTGCACGTCCATGGGGTCCAGGCGGACGCGCATATAGGCGGTGCTGTCGTCGTCGCGCCGCGCCATGACTTCGCCATGCTGGTACAGCCAGGAAATGGAGGCGCCGTCGCTCAGGCTGACCTGCAAATCCAGGGTCTCGCGGCCGGTGGAGAGCAGGCGGTCAAAGCAGGCCAGCAACTCGCCCACGCCCTCGCCGGTCAGGGCGGAGACCGGAATGGATTCAGGGCGGCGCTTGGCTTGGTTGATGACCTCGGTGCGGGCGGGTTCGGCCATCAGATCGGTCTTGTTCAGGGCCTCCACCAGACCGCGATCGACCACTTCGGCCAGCCCCAAATCCTTAAGCACGTTTTCCACGTCGGCGGCCTGGGCGGCGGAATCCGGGTGGGCCACGTCGCGCACATGGATGACCAATTCCGCTTCCAGAACCTCTTCCAAGGTGGCGCGGAAGGCGGCGACCAATTCGTGGGGCAAATCGGAGACGAATCCCACGGTGTCGGACAGGATGACGTTGCGGCCCGAGGGTAGCTTGAGCCCGCGCATGGTCGGGTCCAGCGTGGCGAACAGCATGTCCTTGGCCAAGACTTCGGCGCTGGTCAGGCGGTTGAACAGCGTGGATTTGCCAGCATTGGTGTAGCCCACCAGGGCGATGATGGGATACGGGATCTTGCGCCGGGCACTGCGGTGCAATTCGCGGGTGCGCTTGACCTCGTCCAACTCGCGCTTCAGCTTGACGATGCGGTCGCCGATCATGCGGCGGTCGGCCTCGATCTGGGTTTCGCCGGGGCCGCCCAGGAAGCCGAAGCCGCCGCGCTGGCGTTCCAAATGGGTCCACGACCGCACCAGCCGCGAGCGCTGATAGCTGAGCGCCGCCAGTTCCACCTGAAGCGAGCCTTCACGGGTGCGGGCGCGTTCGCCGAAGATTTCCAGGTTCAGGCCGGTGCGGTCGATGACCTTGCACGCCCAGGCCCGTTCCAGATTGCGCTGCTGAACTGGCGATAGATGGCCGTCCACCACGGCGACCGTTACCTCTTTGGCGGCAACGGTCTCGGCCAAGCGCTCCACGGCGCCCTTGCCCATCAAGGTGGCGGGGCGCCGTTTCGATACCGGCACGACTTCCGCTTGGACGATGTCCAGATCAATGGCCTTGGCGAGGCCGATGGCTTCATCCAGCCGGGCTTCCGGCAATCGGATGCCACCCTCCACCGCCTTCAGGGCGGGGTGGATGACCATGGCGCGCTGGCGAGAGGAACCGGTTGGCGAAGCCTGACCGTTTGACACTTATTCTTCGCCGCCTTCCTTGACTGCCGGTTCGAACAACTGGATCGGGGTCGAGGGCATCACGGTGGAAATGGCATGCTTGTACACCAGCTGGGTATGCCCATCACGGCGCAGCAAAACCGAGAAATTATCGAACCAGGTGACGATGCCCTGCAACTTGACACCGTTGACCAGGAATATGGTCACAGGGGTCTTGTTCTTGCGGATGTGGTTCAGGAACACGTCCTGCACATTCTGGGATTTTTCTGCGGACATATTGGTAATCCGTTCTTATTGCCCGAGGGACATTGTTATCGTCGTTATCGTCGGCCTTTGGGGGAAGGTTCTCCCCATAGACCTTCTCGTTACCATCAAATTAACGAGATGGGAACCGCTAGTTCGCGAACAAGAGTGACCATTGATGTGCAATTTTCAAGGTGATAGACAGGTGGGTGGGTATCGAACTCACCCGGACGGATAGGTTCACTTCTCATCAACACGGGAATGCATCGCGAATTGATTGCGCAATGCATGTCGATTGGTGAATCTCCAACAAACCATACCTGCGCACCCGGCTCTATTCCTGAACCATTCAGCGCCATGTTCACCGGCGCCACGGCCGGCTTGTCCGCTTCCGCGTCATTGGCCCCCACCAGGGCGCCGAAAAATCCGTTCCAGCCCAGCACCTCGGCCTCCTTACGCAGGAAGCCGCCGCGCTTGTTGCTGACCACCCCCAGATACAGCCCTTCGTCCTTTAGCGCGCGCAGCATCTCGGTGGCACCGGGCAGCGGCTTCAAATGGGACAGATGGATGGCTTCGAAGCTGGCGGAAAAGACGTCCTTGGCCTCAAGCCAGCGCTCGCCGAACATCTGGGGGAACGAGTCCCTAAGGGATTTTGCAACATTGGCCTGGGTTTCGGCCATGTCCCATTCCGGCAGGCCGAAATGGCGGAAGGTCATGTTGTAGGATTCCTGGATACAGACCCACGAATCCACCAGGGTGTTGTCCCAGTCGAACAGCATGGCGCGCGGTTTGCTCACTTGCGGCGAAGCTCCTGATAAAGGGCGCGAAGTTTCAGTGTGACCGGGCCGGGACGCCCCTCGCCCACCGTTTGGCCGTCCACGCGGGTGACTGGCAAGACCATGAGGGTGGTGCCCGTGAGAAAAGCTTCGCGGGCGGACAGGGCCTCGGCCACGGTGAAGGCGCGTTCAACCACCTCCAGCCCCAGATGACGGGCCAGTCTCAGCACGTTGCTGCGGGTGACTCCGCCCAGGATGCTGGAATCGTCGGGATGGGTCAGCAGCGCGCCATCCTTGGCGATGATGAAGGCGTTGGTGGCCGAGCCTTCGGTGACGAAACCGCCATCATTGACCAGCCAAGCTTCATAGGCGCCGGCTTCCTTGGCCCATTGGCGAGCCAGCAGATTGGGCAGCAAGCCCACGGCCTTGATGTCGGGGCGCTTCCAGCGCTGGTCCGGGCGGGTTGCCACGGCGACGCCCTTCTCCACCTGCTCCGCCGAAGGGCCCTTAACCGGCCACGCGCTGACCACCAAACTGGGCGCCGTGTCGGCGGGGAAGAAATGGTTGCGCGGCGCCACACCGCGCGAAATTTGCACATAGACCAAGCCATGGGTGACGCGGTTCAGCTTGACCACACGGGCCAGGATGACCGGCAACACCCGGCGCGAGACCGGCGCGGCCATGGACAGCGCGCCGAGAGACCGTTCCAGCCGGTCGAGATGCTGGTCCAGATGGCATAAACGGCCACCGGCAACCGCCACCACCTCATAAACCGCATCGGCGAATTGGTGGCCGCGATCCTCCACATGGACCGCCGCCTCATGATGAGGAACGTAGGCGCCGTTGACGTAGGTGATCCTGGGCAATCAGAAATACTCCAGCCGCACCGAGAACATCTTCTCCACCTTCTTCACCGCCTCGGCGGCGGCGAACAGAACCACCCGGTCGCCGGCCTGCACCACCGTATTGCCACGGGGGCTGATGACGGTGCCGTCGCGCACTACGGCGCCCAGCAGCACACCGTTGGGCAGCTTGACCTCGCGCAGGGGCTTGCCCACTAGGCTGGAAGTCTCCAGCGCGTCGGCCTCGATCAATTCGCCAAAGCCCTCGTGCAGGGAGTGCACAGCGTGAATGCGGCCACGGCGCACATGCTGAAGGATGTTGGACACGGTGATGGCGCGCGGGCTGATGACCACGTCGATGCCCAGCGGCCCCATCAACGCCTTATAGGTGGTCTTGTTGATGAGCGTCATGGCGCGCCGCGCACCGAAACGCTTCGCCAGAAGCGCGGCCAGAATGTTGGTTTCGTCGTCATTGGTGACCGAGACCACGGTCTCCGCCGCCGACACGCTGGCCTCGGCCAGGATTTCCGGGTCCAGCACGTCGCCGTTCAGCACCACGGTGCGGCTCAGGGTCTTGGCCACGTATTCAGCGCGTTCCTTATTGGCCTCGATGACCTTGACCGAGGCGCCGGGATGCTCGGCCTCGATCTGTTGGGCCAGGAACAGGCCGATATTGCCGCCGCCAAAGATGACGATGCGGCGCGCTTCCTGGTCTTCGCGACCAAAGGCGGCCAAAGCTCGGCCCACATGCAGGGTATCGACAACGAAATAGACCTCGTCACCTTCCAGCATCTGGTCTTCGGCGGTGGGCACGATGGGGCGGCCATCGCGGACGATGCCGATGACCACGATGTTGAGGTCGGGGAACAGCACGGTCAACTGACGCAACGGCGTGTTGATCAACGGCGTCTGAGTGTCGCAGCGCACGCCGATCAGCCGCACCTTGTCGTTGGCGAGCGGAATGACGTCGATGGCGCCGGGCACCTGCAAGCGCCGGGTGATGGCGCGGGCGACCTCGATCTCGGGGCTGATGATGACGTCGATGGGCATGTGATCGCGCGAGAACAGCGTGGACCACATGGGTTGAAGATAGGATTGCGAGCGCACGCGGGCGATCTTGGTGGGCACGTCGAATAGCGAGTGCGCCACCTGGCAGGCCACCATGTTGACTTCATCGGCCTGGGTGACGGCGATGATCATGTCGGCATCGGCTGCGCCCGCCTGCTCCAGCACCGAGGGGTGCGAGGCGTGGCCCAGCACGGCCTGGACGTCCAGAGTGTCGGTGATCTTGCGGATCAACTCGGGCCGCTGGTCGATGACCGTGACGTCGTTGTTCTCGCTGGCGAGATAATGGGCGATGTTGAAGCCGACCTGACCGGCTCCGCAGACGATGACCTTCATGCCGGTTCCTTAACGGCGCGGCTTAACCGCGCGCCTTTTCGTCGGTATTGACACCCAGCAACTTCAGCTTGCGATGCAACGCCGACCGCTCCATGCCGACGAAGGCCGAAGTGCGGGAGATGTTGCCGGAGAAGCGGTTGACCTGGGCTAGCAGATATTCACGCTCGAACAGCTCGCGCGCTTCGCGCAACGGCAAGGTCATGATCTCGCTGGACTTCTCCCAGCGCAATACCGCAGGGGTAATGGCGCCGATTTCGCTGGGCAGCATGTCGGCGCGCACGGATTCTGTGGCATCACCGGGCGCCATGATCAGCACCCAATCCATGACGTTGCGCAATTGGCGCACATTGCCCGGCCAATCATAGGCCTGAAGCGCGGCCATGGCGTCCTCACCCATCTGGCGCGGCTGGGTGCCGGCGGCCTGGGCGGCCAGGGCCATGAAATGGCGCGCCAGGGCCGGGATGTCTTCCTTGCGCTCACGCAACGACGGCACCCGGAACGGCACCACGTTGAGGCGGTAGAACAAATCCTCGCGGAAGCGGCCGGCAGCCATTTCCGATTGGACGTCGCGATTGGTGGTGGCGATGACGCGCACATCCACCTCGACCCGCTTGCCGCCCCCTACCCGCTCGAAGGTCTGGTCTTGCAGCACGCGCACGATCTTGCCCTGGGTCTCCAGCGGCATGTCGGCCACTTCGTCCAACAGCAGGGTGCCGCCATGGGCTTGCTCGAAGGTGCCGATCTTGCGCGGCGAATCCGGGGTTTCGCCGTGTTCGGTGCCGAACAGTTCGACCTCCATGCGGTCGGGATGCATGGCTGCGCAGTTCAGCACCACGAACGGCCCTTCGGCACGGCGAGAGCGGTTATGGATGATGCGGGCGACCACTTCCTTGCCCGACCCCGCCGGGCCGGTGATCAGCACGCGGGAATTGGTCGGGGCCACCTTGTCCAGGGCCTGACGGACCTGCTGGACGAAGGGAGAATTGCCCACCAGCTCGGTCACCGGCGCGGCGGAACCGGCGCGCAGGCGCAGTTCCTTATTCTCGCGCCGCAGCATGGCGGCTTCGATGGCGCGGGCGATGATGATCAGCAGGCGGTCGGCCTGAAACGGCTTTTCGATGAAATCGTAGGCGCCGACCTTGATGGCCTCGACCGCGGTCTCGATGTTGCCGTGGCCCGAGATCATCACCACCGGCACATCGGGGTGGTCGCGTTTGACCGCAGCCAGGATGCCCAGGCCGTCCAGGGTCGAGCCCTGGAGCCAGATATCCTGGATGACAAGGCTGGGGCGACGGGCGCGGATGGCTTCCAGAGCCGCGTCCGAATTGCCCGCCTCGCGGGTTGAATATCCTTCGTCCTCAAGGAGGCCGGCGATGAGGGCACGGATATCGGCCTCATCGTCGACGATCAGGATGTCATGCGCCATGAATTGCCGTCTGATCGGCGGACGCCGATTGTGCCGGTGGTTCGGCATCGCGGAAGATCATTCCAACGCGAGCACCGCCTCCGGGGGCGTCCTCCAGGTAAAGGTCACCGCCATGGTCTTCCATGATTTTCTTGACGATGGCAAGGCCTAATCCGGTGCCCTTGGCTCGGGTGGTCATATAGGGCTCGGTCAGGCGGTCGCGGTTTTCCGCCGGCAAGCCCTTGCCATTGTCGCTGATCTCGATCAGCCACTGCCCCGGCTGGCCCGACAAAGTCAGCCGGATCAGGCCGCGCGGCAAGTCGGTCCCTTCCCTACCCTGGATGGCTTCCACGGCATTCTTAAGCAGATTGGTCAGGCCCTGGCCGATCAGGCGGCCATCGCAAACCTGCGGCGCCTTGCCCTCGGGCAATTGGGACTCGAAGCTCACGTCGGGATAGCCGGTGCGTTGCAGGAACATGGACTGGCGGCAGATTTCCGCCAGATCCTCGGTCTTCATCTGCGGCGCCGGCATGCGGGCGAAGGACGAGAATTCGTCCACCATGCGGCCAATGTCGCCCACCTGACGGATGATGGTCTCGATCAGTTTAGTGTAAGTCTCAGGATCGCTGTGGATCTCCTTGAGATACTTACGTTTCAGTCGTTCTGCGGAAAGCTGGATGGGGGTCAGCGGGTTCTTGATTTCGTGGGCAATACGCCGCGCCACATCGGCCCAGGCGGCCTTGCGCTGGGCCGAAACCAGTTCGGTGATGTCGTCGAAAGTGACCACGAAGCCGATGGTCTCATCTTCCAGGCGCTCGCCAGCGACACGCACCAGCAAGGTGCGCGAACGCCCGGCGCGGGACAGTTTGACTTCGTTCTGGATCAGCCGGTCCGGGCGGCGGCGGCCTTCCGCCAGGGAATCGGCCAGCTCGGGCGCTACCTCTTCCAATGGCAGGCCGATCACCTGTTCGGGATCGATTGCCAGCATGTCGCAGGCGGAACGGTTGGGCAGATGGACATTGCCGTAGCGGTCCAGGCCGATAACACCGGCGGAAACGCCCGCCAGCACGGTCTCAGTAAAGCGCGAGCGTTCGTCCAGCTCACGGTTGGCTTCCACCAATTCGCGGCGTTGCTGAGCCAATTGGTCGGTCATGCGATTGAAGGCGCGCGACAGGGTGCCGATTTCGTCGGCGGCGTCCTCGCCCACACGGGCCGACAGATCGCCCGAGCGCACCCGTTCCGCCGCGTCGATCAGCCGGGCAATGGGCGTGGCTAGGCTCATGGCCATGGTTAGGCCAACCCAGATGGCGGCCAGCAGCAACAGCAAGGCGATGACCGCGAAGATCAGCGTGACCGCTTTTTCCAGGCCGACCCGGCGGCCCTCCAGCTTCTCGTATTCGGCGACGGCAGCGGAGGTCTGCTCCATATGGCCGATCACCTTGGGATCGACGAAGCGGCCCACATACAGATAGGTCTCGTTGTAGAAGCCCTGAAGCTGCACCAGCGCACGCACGCGGTCGTCATTGTCGCTGGTCAGCACGGCAACCTCGCCCGACCGCGCCTTTTCGTAGGCCCAATACGGGATCTGGTCGAGACCGGACTCGATGGAGAACGCCAGACCCGAGCGGGCCAGCACGCGGCCCTGGCCCTCGAACACGATGGCTTCGGTCAGGCCACGGATGGCGGCCTGGCTGGCGATGAAGCCGGAAAACCGTTGGGGCGAGCGATTGAGGTCGCCGCCCTCGCGGTTGATGTCGTTGGCCATGGCCAGGGCATCGCCGCCGATGATCTGCTGGTGTTCCTCAAGATAGGCCTTCGCCACCTGTAACGAAGCCTGCAACGCCGTGCGCACCCGGTCCGAGAACCAGCTTTCCACGCCAAAGCGGAAGAACACGGTGGACCCCGTTGCCACCACGATGGCCGGGGTGACGGCGACCAGGGAAAACAGCACGATGAAGCGCAAATGCAGCTTGGAGCCAGTGCTGCCCCGCTGCCGCGCCCGCCACACCGCCACGATGCGCACGCCGACCACGCCGCCCAAGGCCAGCAGCAGGGCTAAATCCAGGCCGAACAGGGACAGCACGGTACGTGGATCAGGCCCCACCGGGCCGGAGACCGTCATGGCCATGAAGGTGGCGATGACCGAGGGCACCACCGCCAGCGTCAGCCACAGGGCCAGCTTGCGGGCCAGCCCCACCTTGCGCGCCCACACCATCAGACGTGGCCCCAGCCGGCGGCGATCGCTTGCCATGTGGGTCCCTTTACTTCAGTCCGCCTCGGGCGACCGAGACGTCCAAATCGCGGATTTTCTTGCGCAGGGTGTTGCGGTTGAGACCCAGCACCTGGGCGGCCTTGATCTGGTTGCCACGGGTGGCCTCCAGCGCCAAAGCGATCAACGGCTTTTCCACTTCGCGCAACACGCGGTCATACACGCCGGGCGGCGGCAGGCCGTCGCCATGGCTGTTGAAGTACTCGCGCAGATGACGCTCCACCGTGGCCGACAGCCCCTCGCCTTCCGTGGCGCCCATGGCGTCCATGGTCGGCAGGCCACCCGCCAGTTCGGCCTCGATCACCTCAATGCCGATGACTTCCTGGGAATACAGTGCGGCCAGACGGCGCACCAAATTCTCCAGCTCGCGCACGTTGCCGGGCCAGCGATGGCGCTTCATGCGGTCCATGGCCTGGGCGTCGATGGTCTTCTGCGGCAGACCTTCCGATGCGGCCAAGGCCAGGAAGTGGCGCACCAGTTCCGGGATGTCCTCGACCCGCTCCCGCAAGGGCGGCAGGCGGATGGGCACCACGTTCAGGCGGTAGAACAAATCCTCGCGGAACATGCCCTGGCGGATCAGCTGGGTCAGGTCGCGGTGGGTGGCGGCGACGATACGCACATTGGCGCGGATGGGGGTGCGCCCGCCCACGGTGGTGTACTCGCCCTCTTGCAGCACGCGCAGCAACCGGGTCTGGGCCTCGGGCGGCATGTCGCCGATCTCGTCCAGGAACAGGGTGCCGCCCTCGGCCTGCTCGAACCGGCCGGCAGCGCGCTGAGTGGCGCCGGTGAAGGCACCCTTCTCATGGCCGAACAGCTCGCTCTCGATCAGTTCACGCGGGATGGCGGCCATATTGATGGCAACGAAGGGACCGTTGCGGCGCTTGCCGTAATTGTGCAGGGCGCGGGCCACCAATTCCTTGCCGGTGCCGGACTCGCCGGTGATCATCACCGTGAGGTCGGTGCCCATGAGGCGCGCCAAGGTACGGTAGATTTCCTGCATGGCCGGCGAACGGCCGATCAGCGGCAGCTTTTCGTCCTCGTCCTGCTCGTGCCCGCCTTCGGCGGGGCTAGAGCGCGGCGTAGACAAGGCGCGGTTGACCACCGCCACCAATTCCTTGAGGTCGAACGGCTTGGGCAAATACTCGAAGGCGCCGCGCTGGGTGGCCTTGACCGCCGTCAGCAAGGTGTTCTGCGCACTCATGACGATGATGCGCATTTCCGGGCGAATCTTCTTGATGCGCGGCAGCAGGTCCAGCCCGCTTTCATCGGGCATCACCACGTCGGTGATGACCAGATCGCCCTCACCTTCCGAGACCCAGCGCCACAGCGTCGAGGCATTGCCGGTGGTACGGACTTCATAGCCGGCGCGGCCCAAGGCTTGGGCCAAAACGGTACGGATGCCGCGGTCGTCATCCGCGACAAGAATAGTGGATGTGGTGGTCATGGCGTTAGAACTCGTCCCCCTCCTGAACCATGGGCAGCATGACGCGGAAGACCGTGCGGCGCGGCGTGCTGTCGAATTCGACGATGCCGCCGTGATCGCCCACGATCTTGGCCACCAATGCCAAGCCCAGGCCCGTCCCCGAAGGTTTTGTCGTGACAAAAGCGTCAAACAAATGCGGCCTCAGGTCCTCGGGGATACCAGGGCCGTTATCTTGGATACTGACCACCAAAGGCAGGTGGCGCCGCGTGTCGGTGCCCGGCATGGCGAGCCGGATGCCATGCTGATAGGCGGTGGCGATGACCACCTCGCCGCCCTCATGGGGGACCGATTCGGCGGCGTTCTTGACCAGATTCAGGAACACCTGGATCAACTGGTCGCGATTGCCGAACACCGGCGGCAGTGACGGGTCGTAATTTTCCACGATGCGGACATGGCGGCCAAAGCCATTTTCGGCCAGACGGCGCACATGTTCCAGCACCTGATGGATGTTGATGGCGGCGCGGTCCACGGACGGCTTGTCCGAGAACACCTCCATGCGGTCCACTAGGGCGACGATGCGGTCGGCCTCGTCCACGATCAGCCGGGTCAAGATGCGGTCATCCTCGCTGGCACTGGTCTCCAGCAATTGGGCTGCGCCACGGATGCCCGAGAGCGGGTTCTTGACCTCATGGGCCAGCATGGCCGCCATGGCGGTGACCGAGCGCGCCGCGTTGCGGCTGGCCAGCGAGCCGCCGATCTTCAAGGCGATGGATTGTTCGTGCAGGGACAGCACCACATGGCCGGGGGTCTCGGCAATGGCCGCCGCCTGGATGGTGACCGTGCGGTTACCGGTGCGCGGGGTGTCCAGGGCGATGCCGTATTCCGACACCACCAGGGCCTCGTCGCGGGCCTGGGCGATCAGCGACAGGATGGGGCTGTCGGGGGGCAGCAGATCGGTGATGGCATGGCCGCACAGATAGGTGGAGCCCGACTGAAATAGCTGTTCGGCGGCGCCGTTGACGTAATGGATCATGCCGTCGCGGTCGATCACCATTACCGCCGAGGCTAGCGCCCCCAAGATGATGGAGGGGTCGACGGCAGTGCCGGCGGGTTGGCGTCTCAGCATGGAGTTTGCCTTTCCCATTACGCGGCGGCCTTTTCCAACAGGGGCGAATAGAACGCCAGGATAGCTTCGCGCACCTTGGCTGCGTCGCCCATCTGGTTGACCTGGGAGCGGAAATCCGCCGAACCGTGCAGGCCCTTGGAATACCACGCCACATGCTTGCGGGCCATGCGCACACCGGTCTCATTGCCGTAATGGCTGAGCATGGAATCGAAATGCTCCAGGATGGTGGCGAGCTGCTGCGCCAGTTCCGGGTCGGCCAGCATTTCGCCGGTGGCGAGGTAATGGGCGATCTGGCCGGGGAACCACGGGCGGCCATAGGTGCCGCGCCCGACCATGACGCCGTCGGCGCCGGATTCCTCCAGCGCGCGGATGGCGTCGTCGATGGTCTCGATGTCGCCATTGACGATGACGGGCACGGACACCGCGTCCTTGACCCGGCGCACGAAGCTCCAATCGGCGGTGCCGTTATAGAATTGCTGACGGGTGCGGCCATGCACCGTAACCATGCGGATACCGCTTTCCTCGGCGATCTTCGCCAGCCGAGGCGCGTTCAGGCTGTTGTGGTCCCAGCCCATGCGGCATTTCAGCGTCACCGGCACGTCCACGGCATTGACGGTGGCTTCCATCAGGCGACCAGCCAGACACTCGTCCTTCATCAGGGCCGAGCCCGCCTCGCCCTTCACCGCCACCTTTTTGACCGGGCAGCCCATATTGATGTCGATGATGGCTGCGCCGCGATCGGCGTTCATGCGCGCAGCCTCGGCCATGACCAAGGGCTCGCAGCCGGCCAACTGGACCGAAATGGGCTGTTCCATGGCGGTGTGGGAAACCATCTGCATGGTCTGGCGGGTTTCACGGATCATGGCCTGACTGGCGATCATCTCGGACACCACAAGGCCCGCGCCCATGCGCTTGACCAAGCGACGGAACGGCATATCGGTCACCCCCGACATGGGGGCGAGGATAACCGGATTGTCCAGGGTGACTGGGCCGATGGTAAGTGGCTTGCGAATGCTCATCTGCATAGCTGCGTATTTATTATGCAGACCGTGCCCAACGCAACGGCAAAAGCCGTAAAACCATGGGCGAAATTACAGCAATCGCCTAAATAAGCACTTGTGTCACGAATTTGACCCCGGGATAGGCCAAAGTAAGCAGCAGATAGGCAACCAGCACCACCCGGGCGGCGACGCGGCCACGCACGCCGCAGACCCGATGGCCAAGCAGCAACGCTCCGATCAGGGCGAAGGCGATCAGCGACAACAGGGTCTTGTGATCCAGCCGCAACAGGGCGCCGCTTTCGAAATATTGGGTCGCCATGCCGGTGGCGAGGCCCAGGCCCAGCACCAGTTCCGTCGCCATCAGCAGGCGCCCGGCCAGATGCTCGCCCTCGGTCACCGCCGGCAGCATGCGGGTCAGGCGGGTGGGCCGCTTGCGCTTCAACGCCCGCTCTTGCAGGAACACCGCCAGGGACGCCACCGCCGCCAAGGTCAGCAGCGCGTAGGTCAGCACCGAAACGATAATATGCAGATCCACCCAGATGGCCGGCGCGCCCCCCACCATGGGCCGGGGCTCGCCCCCCGCCACCGAAGCCAACACGCCCATGACCACCAGATAGGGCATCAACAGCGGCGCCAAGCGCCAACTGGCCGGACTTGCCCCGGCGGTAGCGGCGAACAGCATGGTGCTGACGGCGATGCTGCACCACAAGGCCGTCCCCACATCGGTCTGCCATTCCCCGGACACCAGGGCCAGGGCGAAGGCAACGGTGCCGGCCACGGCAAGGCCGACCACCGCCCAGAAACTGGCGTCACGCCCGGCGCCTCCACGAAGCGGAACGATGGCGGCGGGCAGCAGCGAGGCCAGGGCGAAGGCATTGAGGATGAGAGGCGTGGACATGGCGCCGACTATACCATTGTTTGCCGCGACGAAAAGGGTCCGCTCTTGGCATATGGGCGCGGCGCGCATAGGCTACGGCCCTTCCAACGGAGGACGATGAATGCCCAAGGTGGTGGTGCTGGTGGTTGCGGCGGGCCGAGGCCGGCGGTTCGGCGGGGATATCCCCAAGCAATACCAGGATCTGACTGGCCGCCCCGTGCTGCGCCACACCTTGGCGGCTTTGGCGGTCAATCCGCAGATCAACGCCGTGCGCGCCGTCATCCATCCCGACGATGCCGAGCTTTACGGTCAAGCCGCCCACGGCCTGAACCTGCTGGACCCGGTGGCGGGCGGCGCGACCCGCCAGGATTCCGTGCGGCTGGGTCTGGAAAGCCTTGCCCCGCTGGCGCCCGATCTGGTGCTGATCCATGACGGCGCCCGCCCCTTCGTGGACGGGGGCACCATTGGCCGCACCATCGCCGCCCTGTCCAGCCATCCGGGCGCCATTCCGGCGGTGGCCGTGGCCGATACCCTGAAGCGCGGCGCCAACGGGCTGGTATCAACCACGGTTGACCGTGCCGAACTGTGGCGGGCTCAGACTCCGCAAGGCTTCCGCTTTGGCGATATCCTGGCTGCCCATCGGGCCGCAGCCGGCGAGGAACTGACCGACGATGCCGCCGTGGCCGAGCGCGCAGGCCTTGCCGTTGCCCTGGTGCCGGGCAACGAGGACAATTTCAAGATCACCACCGCCGCCGATCTGGAGCGGGCTGGACGGGCCTTTACCGGCGCGGGCGAGACCCGCATGGGCAGCGGCTTGGACGTCCATCGTTTCGCGCCGGGAACAGGGGTGTGGCTGTGCGGGGTGGAAGTCCCCCATGATGCCAAGCTGGAGGGCCATTCCGACGCCGACGTGGCCCTGCATGCCGCCACCGACGCGGTCCTGGGCGCCATCGCCGCGTCCGATATCGGCCACCACTTCCCGCCCACGGACCCGAAATGGAAAGGCGCGTCCTCGGACCGCTTCCTCGCCCATGCCGGTAATCTGGTGGCTGCGCTGGGCGGGCGCGTGGTTCATCTGGACATCACTATCATCTGCGAGCGGCCCAAAGTCGGCCCGCACCGCCCGGCCATGCAGGCGCGCGTGGCGGAAATCCTGGGCATTGGTCACGACCGCGTCAGCGTGAAGGCCACCACCACCGAGGGGTTGGGCTTCACCGGACGGCGTGAGGGCATCGCCGCCCAAGCGGTGGCCACGGTGTGGCTACCCCGCTAACGGGTTTCAGCCGCGATCCATTGCAGGAAGGCCGGGTTGCCTGCATCAATGGGCAGCGAGACCACGCAGGGGCAGTCATAGGAATGGGCCTGTTTGACCCGCGTGATCACTGAATCCACCAAATCCGTACGGGTCTTGGCGATCAGAGCCACCTCAGCCTCCTCGTTCAGCTTGCCGTCCCACCAATAAACCGAGGTGATGGGGCCAAGCACGTTGGCACAAGCCGCCAATCGTTCTTCCACCAGCATGCGCGCCAGCGACAGCGCCTCGTCCCGGTTGGGCGCGGTCACGTAGATCATGCGGAATTCTTCGGCCATGGACGACCTCCTTTTCGATGCTTCCGCGTCATGAATATGGTGACCGTCAACTGCGTGCGCAGGCATCCAACACCGCTTCCAGCGCATCCACTCCCTCGGCAATGCCTGTAGCCACCGCAACCTCAGGCGCAGCCTGGGAAAACAACGTTTGCAGTAGCAGCGGAAGCCGCTCGCTCACCATTTCCTCGGCTGTGGTCGCCAGACAACGGGTGTGGCGGCCCAGCCATTCCTCCAGGGGACGCGATTCCGGCCAGTCCGGGCGGGGTTCGTACAGCACCGGCACTCCGGCCAGCCCGGCCTCGCTGAAAGTGCCGTAGCCCGGCTTGGTCACCAGCACATCCACCGAGGGCAGCAGATCGGAGAACGGCACTCCAGCCGCTTGCCACGGCACCATATCGGGCCGCGCGGGGGTGTCGGCCAGACTACTGAGCCAGAACCAGCCCTCCAGCGCCGGCCAATGCTCCAGCGGCAGGCGGTGGTCGATGCCGCCAAAGGCGATCAGGCCCAGGCGTGTCCCCTGCCCCAGCCCCAGCGCCCGGCGGATTTCCCCGGTGCGGATTGCGCCCTTGACCGCCACCGGCCCGATATCCACCACATTGGGCAAGGTCATGGGCTGGGCCGGCGTGGGACGCAGGAACATTTGGGCCTTGGCGTAACTGTCACGGATCTGCGCCAGCATGGCCGTGCCCGAGCCCAGATAATGCTCCACCATGTCCGCCCAGTTGATGGAGCAATAGGCCACCACCGGGATACCGGCGGCAGCGGCGGCGGCGATGGTCACGTAGGGCACGTTGGCCAGCACCAGATCGGGCCGGGCTGCTTGCAGCCGCGCGGTCTCAACGGCCACGACCGCCGGGAAATCCGCGTGCAGGCCCGCATAGAACTGGGCGCAGGCCTCCACATCGATCTCCACGGCGGATTTCATGCGAAAGCCGATGTCGGGGATGTGGGAAACATGCTCGAAAACGCCGTAGCGGCTTTCCAGAAAGGCGTGCGGTAAGGCGGTCTGGATAGTCAAGCGCAGGCCCGGACGGCGACGGCGCAATTCCGCCACCAGCGGCGCCGTCATGGCCGCATGGCCGAAGCCATGGGGCGACAAGGCCAGCCAAAGATGGGGAGAAACCGACACCCGAACGCCTCCTGCCGTGGATGGACTTAGCCTAAGGGGGCGTCGCTGTCTTCGCAAGCTAGCCAGGGCGGAGGGAACCACAGCGCTGTGGGGAAAGTTGATGGTGTTTCCGCTGAAATTGGAAAGGCCCCAAAACCGTTAGGTTTCAGGGCCTTATATTGGTCGGAGCGACAGGATTCGAACCTGCGACCCCCAGTCCCCCAGACTGATGCGCTACCGGGCTGCGCTACGCTCCGACCGTTCTCGGGATCGGCCTTTCGACCGGGCTCCCGTGATATCTTATGGCGGGTCCCGCCGGAAGAGGGGCGCACTATACTCAGGAGCCCCCCTCCCCGCAACCCCCATTTCAACGCGGCTGCAAAAGACCGCGAAGCTGTTCCAAATCATCGAGCAGACGCTCCAATTCATGGCGGGTTTCTGCGGAAAACCGCGATTCCCCCACACGATCCGGAGCCTGCTCGTCGTCGCTGTTATCCAATTCGGGCGACAAATCGCCTTCCTCGCCATCATCCAATTCGGCGATGTCGGGTTGGTCGTCATTGGACAGATCAAGTTCGGGGGGCAACTGCAACTCGCCGGACAACAGATCGGCATCAGCCTTGGCCGCGCCGGGTTCCTTGTGGCCACCTTCGCGCAGCAGCTTCTGCACACCCTTGATGGTGTAGCCTTCGCTATACAGCAGATCGCGGATACGGCGCAGCAGCGCCACGTCCTCGGGGCGGTAATAGCGGCGGCCACCGCCACGCTTCAGCGGCTTCACCTGGGGAAATTTGCTTTCCCAGAAGCGCAGGACGTGTTGCGGGACGTCAAGCTCGTCGGCCACCTCGCTGATGGTGCGAAAAGCCGATTCCGACTTGCCGGACCGGCGAATCAGCGGAAGCTCGCCGTCGGTGCTCATCACTTCCCGGCCTTGGCCGAGGCAACCGGCCCGTCATTGATCTTCTTCTTGAGCAGCTGCGACGGGCGGAACACCAGAACGCGGCGAGGCAGAATAGGAACCTCTTCGCCAGTCTTGGGATTGCGGCCGACGCGCTGGCCCTTGGAACGCACGGCGAAGCTTCCGAAGGACGAAATCTTGACCGCTTCTCCATCAGCCAGAGCCGAGGAAATTTCGCTCAGCACCGCTTCCAGAAGATCGGCAGATTCGTTTCGGGAAAGGCCCACCTCTTGGTAGACCGCCTCGCTCAGCTGCGCGCGTGTGATGGTCTTTTCCGACATGCCGCGATTGCCTGCTGATAAGGTAATAAACAGATGACGACCCTAGCCGCTTAGCGGAAAAGCGTCAATATCAAAGGGATGCGGGAATTCGTTATATCTGCCGCGTAAGATCGGGCGTTAACCCGACACGACTAGAACCGGGCCAGGGCCGAACCCCAGGTGAACCCGCCGCCCATGGCTTCCAGCAGCAGCAGGTCACCCCGCTTGATACGGCCATCGTTCACGGCTTCGGCCAGGGCCAGCGGGATGGACGCGGCGGATGTGTTGGCGTGACGCTCAACCGTGACCACCATGCGCTCCATGGGGAAGCCCAGCTTCTTGGCGGTGCCTTCCAGGATGCGGCGGTTGGCCTGATGGGGCACCACCCAATTGATGTCGGCAGCGGTCAGATCGTTGGCGCTCAGCGCCTCACGCACCACTTCGGCCAGATTGACCACGGCATGGCGGAAGACCTCGCGGCCTTCCATACGCAGATGGCCCACGGTCTGGCTTGAGGACGGACCGCCATCCACCTTCAGAAGGTCATAGTGGCGGCCATCGGAATGCAGATGGGTGGACAGCACACCGCGATCGGTGTTGGCCCCCTTCTCCAGGGCGCCACGCAGCACCACCGCACCGGCGCCGTCACCGAACAGCACGCAGGTGCCACGGTCGCTCCAATCCAGGATGCGCGAGAACGTTTCGGCTCCGATCACCACGGCAGTGCGGGCCTGGCCGGATTTGATGAAGTTGTCGGCCACGGAAAGGGCGTAGATGAAGCCCGAGCATACCGCCTGGATGTCGAAGGCAAAGCCCCCGGTCATACCGATGCGCTGCTGCACACGGGCGGCGGTGGCGGGGAACGTATTATCGGGGGTGGCGGTCGCCACGATCAGCAAATCCACATCGACCGGATTGATCTCGGCCATCTCCAACGCCTTCAGGGCGGCGGCAGTGGCCAAATCCGAGGTGGTTTCCCCCTCGGCTGCGATGTGACGCTGGCGGATGCCAGTGCGCTCGAGGATCCATTCGTCGGAGGTGTCCACCGTCGCGGCAAGTTCGCGATTGGTGACGATACGGGACGGGAGATACGACCCGCAGCCGACGATGTGGGAGCGCAGCATCATTTTGGTGGGTTATCCGTTACCGGCGACGCGTTGCGATGACAGGGCCTCAGCGGCCTTGAGATGTTCGACTTCCTTGCGGATACGGTCATTGTAGCCATGGGCCACCAGATCAACAGCCACGCCGACAGCGTTGGCGAAACCGAAAGCGTCGGTGCCGCCATGGCTTTTGACGGCGATGCCGTTCAGACCCAGGAACATGGCGCCGTTATAGCGGCGAGGATCGGTGCGGACCTTGACTTTGTTCAACGCCTGACGGGCCAGAACGAAGCCGATCTTGGCCAGCAGCGAGTTCTTGAACGCCTGACGCAGGAAGGTCGAATAGAACTTCACCGTGCCTTCGGCTGTCTTGAGTGCGATGTTGCCGGTGAACCCATCGGTCACCACCACATCCACCGTGCCGGCGCAGATATCGTTGCCTTCGACGAAGCCGTGGAAGCGGATGGGCAACGGGCTTTCACGCAGCGTATTGGCCGCTGCCTTGACCGCGTCGTTGCCCTTCAGATCCTCGGAACCAATATTGAGCAGGCCGATGGTCGGCTGCTCCAGGCCAAGCACGGCGCGGGCGAAAACTTCGCCCATCACCGCGAACTCGACCAAATTCCGGGCGCTGCATTCGACGTTGGCACCCAGATCGAGCATGACGGTCTCGCCACGCTCGGTCGGGAACAGGCCGGCGATGGCGGGACGGTCGATGCCCGGCAGCATGCGCAGCACGAACTTCGACACGGCCATCAAGGCGCCGGTGTTGCCAGCCGAAACCACCCCGGCGGCCTCGCCCTTGGTCACGGCGTCGACGGCAAGCCACATGCTGGAGCGGCGCCCCGTGC
>JACMKT010000254.1 GCA_014380005.1 Rhodospirillales bacterium | reverse complement strand
ACCGGCATCGTGCTGCAAGTCCCGGTGATCGAGCGCAATTTGGCCGCCGGCACCATCGTCTATCAGCGCGAAGACGGCAAAAAGGTCGAGACCCCGGTGACCGGCGCCCATTGCAAGATGCAGTGGAAGGCCGATTGGGCCATGCGCTGGCTGGCTTTGGGCGTGGATTACGAAATGAGCGGCAAGGATTTGATCCCCTCGGTGGAACTGTCGGGCCGCATCTGCCGCAACATCGGCGGCACTCCGCCCATGAACCTGACCTACGAATTGTTCCTGGACGATCAGGGCCAGAAGATTTCCAAGTCCAAGGGCAACGGCTTGGCGGTGGACGATTGGCTGAAATACGCCCCCGATGCCAGCTTGGCGCTGTTCATGTACCAGAAGCCCAAGGCGGCCAAGCGGCTGTATTTCGACGTCATTCCGCGCTCGGTGGACGATTACCTGACCTATCTGTCCAAGTTCGAGACCGAGCAAGACCCGGTCAAGCGCCTGGACAACCCGGCTTGGCACATCCACAACGGCAAGCCGCCCCAGGAAGCCGCCCATCTGTCATTCAGCATCCTGCTGAACCTAGCCAGCGTGTGCAATTCCGAGGACAAGGCCGTGCTGTGGGGCTTCATCCAGCGCTACGCCCCCGGCGCCAGCCCGGAGACCGCGCCCATCCTGGACAAGCTGGTCACCGGCGCAGCCGCCTACTATCGCGACTTCGTCAAGCCCAACAAGAAGTACCGCGCCGCCACCCCTGATGAAGTCCAAGCCTTCACCGACCTCAAGACCAGCCTGCAAGCCCTGTCCGCCGAATCCTCGGCTGAGGATTTGCAGAACGCCGTCTACGAAATCGGCAAGCGCGACGCCTTCCCCGATCTGAAGGTGTGGTTCAAGGCCTGCTACGAGGTGCTGCTGGGCCAGGACCAGGGTCCGCGCATGGGCAGCTTCATCAAGCTGTACGGCATCGACAACACCATCGCCCTGCTGGACAAAGCCATCACCGGCGAGGCCATGGCCTAACCTTCTGGTTCATCGCGGACCAGCGGAGAGCCTGCCAGAAGGCGATCAGAAGAATTTCACCACGAAGGACGGGAAGAACACGAAGCCATCTCCCAGATGGGCCGGCTTCGCGTCCTTCTCCTCTTCGTGGTGAAAAATTGTCTCCACCAAACCGCCCCCGGAAAACCGCCAAGGCCAAAACTTCTAGAAGTTGAACAAACAAGACGACTTGCCCGGATAAGGCGCTTTGTTTAGCATGCCCCCTCCATTAGGCGGGGGGAATGACCATGCAGATCGACATGCACTATTACGGCACCTATGCCATGGCACGCGCGGCGGGGCTTTCGCGCGAGGCTGCCGGGATCATTGCTACCGCCGCGCAATATGTGGATGACAACGTCCAAAAGGACCCCGTGGTGCTGAAGGACGGGGCGCGGTTGGCGCGCACGCCCACGGCCCATCATGTGGGCGATTTGATCAGCAACGTCGAACCCGATGACCAGCGCAATGTCTGGGTGCCGTTCCACTTCCTGCCGGGCAACGAATCCGGTGCCGGCGGCGATGCGGATTATACCGAGCTGCTGAAATGCCGTAAGGACAGCGAACCGGCGCGGCAGATGGTGGACGTGGTGGTGGCACGGTCCGGGCTGGACCCGTACGCGCTGGAACGCGTCGGCGTCACCGCCCATGTCTTAGCCGACACCTACTCCCATTTCGGTTTTTCCGGCGTCAGCTCGCGCCGCAACAGCGTGCAAAACGGCAGCTTCCGCTTCAAGGGCATCGAGCCCGGCTTGGCCGACCGTCTGAAAGGCAAGGCCAAGGCGTTCTTCGAACGTCATGGCGACGAGACCAAGTTTCTCGCCAACGTCAAAAGCTGGGTGGCCGAAACGGCAACCAATTCCCTGGGCCATGGCTCTGTGGCCACCTATCCCGACCTGCCCTATCTGTCCTGGGGCTTCGACTACGAATTCCCCAAGCGCGTCCCCGAGGACCGCTCCAATCCCGACAACTTCCTGGAAGCCTGCGCGGCGCTGTACGACATGTTCGTCCGGGTGTGCGCGGAACGCCCGGATTTCACCGAAGGCACGGCGCGGCCCTTCGCCGAGATCATGGACAATATCGTCGCCATCCTGGCGGTGAAGGGCGATTCAGCCGAACGTTCCGACGCGTGGAAAAAGGCCGCCCAAGCCGGCAAGCTGTTCAGCCAAGCCGAGGAAATCCCCGCCTATCAGGGCGAGGCATGGACCCAATGGCTGGAACAAGCCAATCAGAAGGTGGATGCGCGGAAGGCGCTGGAGCACCCGGCCTGCCGTTTCCACATGGCCGCCAACGCCCATCGTAGCTGGGTACTGCACGAATTGCTGCCGACCCGTAACCTTCTGATCGCTTGAATTTATATCCTGCTGATCGTAACCGATCAGCAGCGCCCTCAAGCGGCGGGCGGGCCACCTCCGTGTCCTCGACGATCAGCACCTTGGTCGGTGGAGAGGATAGGTCTCTCATGGCAGGACCTCCGTGCCGAAAGGAGCATAAAGACTTTATTCCGAACCACAGGATTGAGCACCGCGCCTGTGCGGATCCCTGTCATGCAGGAAAGCCATTGCGCGGCACAACCGCAAATGCAACGACGCATTAACACAGTCATTTACCTTCGTAGTTGCATGAACTACGATCTACCACCGCTGCGAGGGAGACGCGGCGGCGACACTTTTACGGAGGGGGAGTATGAAATTCAAATTAGGTGCGGCCATCGCCGCCATGGCAGCCGCAGCGCTGTCCGCCTGCAACCCCACATTGCCGCCGCAGCAGAGCGTCAACAGCGTGGTCTATGCCAGCCCCGGCTGGGACAAGAAGACCCGCGAGGAGTTCTATTGGCGCCAGCAGGGCACCGTGCTGATGCCGCTGGCGTGGTTCCAGGCGCTGGAGGAGCCCGAGGGCACCGACCTGCTGTCCGACCCCACCTATCTGTCGCGCTTCGGCTTCCTGGTGGACGACGTTCCGGGCAAATTGCCCGTGGGCTTCAGCCCGTTCGATCTGGGCGGCGTTCAGACCGTGGGCCTGGGCTGTGCCGCCTGCCACACCGGTCAGATCAATTATAAGGGCACCGGCATCCGCATCGATGGCGGCGGCGGCTTCCAGAACACCACCCTGTTCACCGCCACCATGGCCAAATCGGTCATCGCCACCGCCGCCGAGCCCGAAAAATTCGAGCGCTTCGCCAAGCGGGTGCTGGGCGCCAAATACGGCAGCGAGACCAAGGCCCAGCTGCGCGCCGCCTTCGATCTGGGTGCCGCCTCGGCCATCAGCCAAGCCACCTACGAAACCCTGCACAACATCTATCCGGTGGAAGAAGGCTACGGCCGCCTGGATGCGTTGCAGCGCATCGCCAACACCCTGCTGGGCAACGATCTGGCCTATCAGCCCAACAAGAAGCAAGGCACCGCGCCGGTGCGCCTGCCCCATATCTGGGACGCGCCCTTCTTCGATTGGGTCCAGTATAACGGCTCGGTCCGTCAGCCCATGATCCGCAACGCCGGCGAGACCCTGGGCGTCAACGCCAAGACCAACTTCACCAACGAAGCCGGTCTGGTCAACGCCGCCCCCGCCGTCTGGGGCACCTCGATCCCGGTGTGGGATTTGCACGCCACCGAGACCAATCTGCGCCAGTTGAAGGCTCCGGTGTGGCCCAAGGCCCTGCCCGCCCCCGACACTGTGCTGGCCTACAAGAGCGGCAAGCCGCTGTATGACGAGCTGTGCGCCGGCTGCCACGCCCCCCGCCCGTTCAGCCGCAAGGGCTGGGAAGGCGTGACCTTCCTGCAGGTGCCGGTGATCGGCGTCAAAGAGGTCGGCACCGATGCCACCTTGCTGACCAACTTCAACACCCGCACCTATGACGCCACCTCGCTGGGCATCGCCGACCCCATCAGCGCCGGCGAAGGCCTGTTCGTGGTGACCCAGAACGTCAAGGACTTCCAGTATAAATACGGCACCAAGCCGGTTCCCAAGGACATGCAGGCCGATTTCGACGGCTTCGGCTGGCCCAACGAGGTGCGCGAAACCTGCGGCTACAAGTCGCGCCCGCTGGACGGCATCTGGGCCAACCCGCCCTTCCTGCATAACGGCTCGGTTCCCACCATTTACGACCTGCTGTCGCCGGCCCCCACCCGCCCGAACTCCTTCTGGCTGGCCAACCGGGAATACGATCCGGTCAATCTGGGCTTCGTGACCACGGAAATGATCGGCGCCACCAAGTTCGAAACCCACACCACCGGCAATTCCAACCAGGGCCATGAATTCGCCAACGCCACCCGCTCCGGCGTGATCGGCCGCGGGCTGAGCCATGACGAGCGCATGGCCATCATCGAATATCTGAAGGTTCTGGCGGAGGATACCAATCAGGCCAAGCGCAAGGCCGATCTGGACGCCGCCGACAACCGTTACCCGTGCTGGAACCCGAAAACCTATTGGGGTCCGAATCCGCCCAAGGGCTGATTTGGCAGCATGAAACTCGGGGCCTCCGTCCGGTTGGACGGGGGCCATTTTTTGGTTCATTGCGGATTAGTGGGGAGGTTCCCCAAAGTGTCCCGCCACCCCAGATAAGCGTAGCGCCGATCCGGGGTCCATGGCAGGTGCACTATTTCAAGCCAAGAATTATTGGTGACACGGATGGACACGGATAAACACGGATGGTCCTTATCCGTGTCCCGCGCAGCGGGGATCCGTGTCCATCCGTGTCATT
>JACMKT010000253.1 GCA_014380005.1 Rhodospirillales bacterium | reverse complement strand
TGGGACGCCTGGAACAGCTCGCTCATGAGCGAGATCATCCTGGCCCTGATCTATGTGGGTCTGGTGGGCTTCATGCTGGACCGCCTGATCACCGCCATCGGCAAGAAAGTGGCGGGGTAGGATCATGGAAAAGACCCGCCTGAAGCTGGGCTTCGTGCCCCTGACCGATTGCGCCCCCCTGGTGGTGGCCAAGGAACGCGGCTTCTTCGCCGAGCAAGGTCTGGATGTGGACCTCAGCCGCGAGCCGTCCTGGGCCAATATCCGCGACAAGGTGGCGGTGGGGGCGTTGGATGGCGCGCAAATGCTGGCGACCATGCCGCTATCCATGACTCTGGGCCTGGGCGCCATCCGCGAGCCCATTCTGGCGATCATGGCGCTCAATCTGGGCGGCAACACCATCACCCTGTCCACGGAACTGTGCCGCCGCATGGACGCGGCGGGTGGCCTGAAGGCGGTCATCGGCGAAGACAAGGCGGCGGGCCGTCCGCCCCTGTCCTTCGCCATGGTCTACCCGGTCTCGCCCCATCATCTGGAGCTGCGGCTGTGGCTGGCGAGCAACGGCATCGACCCCGACCGCGACGTGCGGCTGGTGGTGGTGCCGCCGCCGCAGATGGTGGCCCATCTGTCGGCGGGCAACATCGCCGGCTTCTGTGTGGGCGAGCCGTGGGGCAGCCTTGCGGTGAAGATGGAACTGGGCCGGGTCGTGGCCACCAGCAACCACATCTTCGCCGGGCGCATTGAAAAGGTGCTGGGCGTCACCCGCGCCTTCGCCGACGCCAACCCCACCACAATCACCGCGCTGATCAAGGCCGTGATCAACGCGGCAAGCTGGTGCGACGCCAATCGGGCCGAGATGGCAGGAATCCTGGCCCAGCCGGCCTATCTGAACGTGCCGGCGGAGGTGGTCCGCCAGGGCGGCATCACCTTCCACGCCCACGCCGCCAACTTCCCCTGGCGCAGCCAAGCCATCTGGTATCTGCGCCAGATGCAGCGCTGGGGCCAGTGCGGCGCCATGGACGCGCGCCGTGTGGCCGAAGAGGTCTACCGCCCCGACCTCTATCGCCTTGCCGCGCTGGAGCTGGGCTTGGCCGTCCCCCTGACCGATTACAAGACCGAGGGCCACCACGCGAGCGCCTGGGTGCTGGACAAGGCCACCGCCCCCATTGCCATGGGCCCCGATCTGCTGCTGGACGGCGCCCTGTTCGACCCCGCTGCCGCGCCGGACGTGACCGTCCAGGTCGCTAAGGAGACCACGCCATGAGTGCCTATCTTTCCATCGAAGACGTCGGCATCACCTTCCAGACCGAAAAGGGCAGCTTCCGCGCCTTGGACGGCGTCACCCTGCGGGTGGAGAAGGGCGAGTTCATCTCCATCATCGGCCATTCCGGCTGCGGCAAATCCACCATCCTGAACATCGTCGCCGGCCTGTTGCAGGCCACCGAAGGCGGCGTGCTGCTGGAAGGCCGCGAGGTGGACACCCCCGGCCCCGACCGCGCCGTGGTGTTCCAGAACCATTCCCTGCTGCCCTGGCTGAGCGTCTATGACAACGTAAAACTGGCGGTGGACAAGGTGTGCAAGGCCAAGACCAAGGCCCAGCGCCATGACTGGATCATGCACAACCTTGATCTGGTGCGCATGATCCCGGCCAAGGACAAGAAGCCGGACGAAATCTCGGGCGGCATGAAGCAGCGCGTGGGCATCGCCCGGGCGCTTGCCATGGAACCCAAGGTGCTGCTGCTGGACGAACCCTTCGGCGCCCTGGACGCCCTGACCCGCGCCCATCTTCAGGACAGTCTGATGGAAATCCACCGCACGCTGGGCAACACCGTGCTGATGATCACCCATGACGTGGACGAATCCGTGCTGCTGTCGGACCGCATCGTCATGATGAACAACGGCCCCGCCGCCACCATCGGCCAGATCCTCAAGGTCGAGCTGGAGCGTCCGCGCCACCGCATGGACCTAGCCGACGACCCCACCTACACCGCCGCCCGGGCCGAGGTGCTGCGCTTCCTGCACGGCAACACCCCCCATTCCGTCGCCGCCTGAGAGGACCACGCCCATGAACGCAATCCCCCGTCAGCGTCTGGTGGTCATCGGCAACGGCATGGCCGGCATGCGCACCGTCGAGGAGCTGCTGGCCCGCGCTCCCGTCCGCTATGACATCACCGTGTTCGGCGCCGAGCCCCACCCCAATTACAACCGCATCATGCTGTCCTCGGTCCTGGCCGGCGAGAAGGCGATGGACGACATCGTCATCAATCCCCGCGAATGGTACGCGGAAAACGGCATCACCCTGCATACCGGCGATGCGGTGGTTGCCATCGACCGTGACGCTAAGACGGTGACCTCGGCCTCGGGCCGGGTGGTGGCCTATGACAAGCTGCTGCTGTCCACCGGCTCCAAGCCGCTGATGCCGCCTTTGCCCGGCCTGGATTTGCCCGGCGTGGTCGCCTTCCGCGACATCGCCGATGTGGACGCCATGCTGAAGGCGGCGGCCAACAAGCAGCGCGCCGTGGTCATCGGCGGCGGGTTGCTGGGGCTGGAAGCCGCTTGGGGCCTGAAACGCCAGGGCATGCCGGTGGCCCTGGTCCATCTGATGCCGACGCTGATGGAACGGCAGTTGGACGTGGAGGCCGGGCATCTGCTGCAACGCGACCTGACCGATCGCGGCCTGCACTTCTTCACCTCGGGCCAGACCGAAAGCGTGCTGGGCGAGACCAAGGCGGAAGGGCTGCTGCTGGCCGATGGCCGCCAAATCCCCGCCGATCTGATCGTGGTCGCCATCGGCATCCGCCCCAATGTGGACCTCGCCAAGGCCTCCGGCCTGGACGTCAACCGCGGCATCCGTGTGGGCGACGACATGGCGACCAGCGACCCGGATATCTATTCCGTGGGCGAATGCGTCGAACATAATGGCCAAATCTTCGGCCTTGTGGCGCCGTTGTGGGAACAGGCCAAGGTGTGCGCCGCCCGGCTGGCCGGCGACAACGTTGCCGCCTACGCCACCCCCGCTTTGTCCACCCGGCTGAAGATCACCGGCATCGACGTGTTTTCCGCCGGTCAATTGGCCGCTGCCGACGAGGCCGATGCGGAGATCGTCTTCCGCGACATCGCCAAGGGCATCTACAAGAAGCTGGTCATCCGCGACGACAAGTTGGTGGGTGCCGTGCTGTACGGCGACGTGGCCGATGGCGGCTGGTATTTCGACCTGATGCGCCAGGGCAAGGACGTGTCGGGCTTGCGCGACCGCATCATCCTGGGCCAAGCCTTCGCGGAACCCTGTGCCAAGGGTGGCATGGACGTGGCGGCCATGGCCGATGATGCTCAGGTGTGCGGCTGCAACGGCGTGTCCAAGGGCGCCATCGTGTCCGCCATCACCGCCAAGGGCCTGACCTCTCTGGACGAGGTGCGCGCCCACACCAAGGCCAGCGCGTCCTGCGGCCAGTGCACCAATGTGGTCCAGGCCATCCTGGCCCATGTCACCGGCGCCGATGCCGCTTTGCCCGAGGCCATGTGCAAATGCACCGAGCACGGCCATGATTCCGTGCGTGCCGCCATCCTGAAGCAAGGCCTGAAGACCCAGGATTCCGTGCGCGCGGCCCTGGGCTGGACCACCCCCGACGGCTGCGCCAAATGCCGCCCGGCACTGAACTATTACCTGCTGTGTGCATGGCCGGGCGAGTATGTGGACGATTACCGCTCGCGCTTCATCAACGAGCGGGTCCACGCCAACATCCAGAAGGACGGCACCTATTCCGTGGTGCCGCGCATGTGGGGTGGAGTCACCACCGCCGCCGAATTACGCGCCATCGCCGACGTGGCCGACAAATTCAACATCCCCACCGTCAAGGTCACCGGCGGTCAGCGCATCGATTTGCTGGGGGTGAAAAAGGAAGATTTGCCGGCGGTGTGGGGCGATCTCAACAAGGCCGGCATGGTCTCGGGCCACGCCTATGCCAAGGGGTTGCGCACGGTGAAAACCTGCGTGGGCTCGGAATGGTGCCGCTTCGGCACCCAGGATTCCACCGGCCTGGGCATCAAGCTGGAACGCATGATGTGGGGCGCGTGGACGCCGCATAAATTCAAGCTGGCGGTGTCGGGCTGCCCGCGCAATTGCGCCGAAGCCACCATCAAGGATTTCGGCATCATCTGCGTGGAAGCCGGCTATGACATGGTCATCGGCGGCAATGGCGGCATCGATCTGCGCGGCACCGATCCCCTGGGCCGGGTGTCCACCGAAGCCGAGGTGCTGGAATACGCCGGTGCCTTCATGCAGTTGTACCGCGAGGAAGGCCGCTATCTGGAACGCACCGCGCCCTATGTGGAGCGGGTCGGGCTGGCTTATGTGAAAAGCCGCATCATGGACGACGAAGCGGGACGCAAGGCCCTTCAGGCCCGCTTCCTGTACTCCCAGCAATTCATGCAGGACGACCCCTGGGCCGAACGGGCCGAAGGCGGCGTGGACGCGCACGAATTCAAATCCCTGGCCGTGGTGGAGTGACGCATATGGACTGGACCGCCATCGGCACCTTGAACGACATCCCCCCCTTGGGCGCCCGCACGGTGGAAACCCCCATGGGTCAGGTGGCGGTGTTCCGCACCGCCGACGACGAGGTCTTCGCCCTGATCAACAAATGCCCCCACAAGGGCGGCCCGTTGAGCGAAGGCATCGTCTCGGGCCGCAAGGTCGCCTGCCCGCTGCATAATTGGGTGATCGATTTGAATTCCGGCGAGGCGGTGGCGCCGGATCATGGCTGCACCACCATGGTGCCGGTGAAACTAGAGGGTGGGTTGCTGTACCTTGCGCCCCCTCTCCCTCCCGTCGCCATGGCGACGGGCCCCTCCCTCCCCCGCGAGGGGGGAGGGGTGTAATGGCGGAAACCACCAACCTTCCCTCCCCCCTTGCGGGGGAGGGTGGCGGCGAAGCCGTCGGGAGAGGGGGACGCATGGTCAAAACCACCTGCCCCTATTGCGGCACCGGCTGCGGCGTCATCGCCGAGCAAAGTCCTGACGGTTGGAGCATGCGCGGCGATCCCGACCACCCGGCCAATTTCGGCCGTCTGTGTTCCAAGGGCGCCGCCCTGGCCGAGACCTTGGGAACCGAAACCCGCCTGACCCATCCCACCGTGGACGGGCGGCGGGTGGGATGGGATCACGCCATTGCCGAAGCGGCGGGGCGCATCCGTTCGGTCATCGACCTGCACGGGCCGGATTCATTCTCGTTCTACCTGTCCGGCCAATTGCTGACCGAGGATTATTACGCCGCCAACAAGCTGGCCAAGGGCTTCCTCGGCACCGCCAATGTGGATACCAATTCCCGGCTGTGCATGGCCTCCACCGTGGCCGGCCACCGCCGCGCCTTCGGCTCCGACACCGTGCCCGGCTGTTACGAAGATCTGGAGCTGGCCGATCTGGTGGTGCTGGTGGGGTCGAACCTCGCATGGTGCCACCCGGTGCTGTTCCAGCGGCTGAAGGCGGCCAAGGCGGAACGCGGCACCCGCGTGGTGGTCATCGATCCCCGCCGCACGGAAAGCTGCGACATCGCCGATCTACATCTGGCAATCGCGCCGGGGGCCGACGTGGCCCTGTTCAACGGCTTGCTGGCCCATTGCGCCGCAATGGGTGCGCTGGACCACGAATATCTGGCCGATTATACCACCGGCTTGACCGAGACCCTGGATGCCGCCCACGCCGATCCGGTGGACGTCACCCCTGACATCGCCCGCTTCTACGACTGGTTCGCCACCACCGGCAAGGTGGTCACCGTGTTCAGCCAGGGCGTCAACCAATCCAGTTCGGGCACCGATAAGGTCAATGCCATCATCAACGTCCATCTGGCGACGGGGCGCCTGGGCAAGCCGGGCATGGGGCCGTTCTCGGTCACCGGCCAGCCCAACGCCATGGGCGGGCGCGAGGTTGGCGGGCTGGCGAACCAATTGGCCGCCCATATGGGGTTCGACGCAGACTCCATCGACCGCGTCGGGCGCTTCTGGGATGCGCCGCGCATGGCGACGCATGAAGGCCTGAAGGCCATGGATCTGTTCCGCGCCATGGATGCGGGCAAGATCAAGGCGGTGTGGATCATGGGCACCAACCCGGCGGTCAGCCTGCCCGAGGCTGATCTGGTGCGCCGGGCGCTGGCCCGCTGCCCGGTGGTCATCGTCTCCGATTGCGTGGCCCGCACCGACACCCTGGATTTTGCCCATATCAAGCTGCCGTCCCTGGCCTGGGGCGAGAAAGACGGCACGGTCACCAATTCCGAGCGCACCATCTCGCGCCAGCGCCCCTTCCTGCCCGGCCCGCCCGAGGCCCGCGCCGATTGGTGGCAGGTGGCCGAAGTGGCCCGCGCCTTGGGCTTTGGCGGTTGGTTCGGCTGGACCGGCCCGGCTTCCATCCACGCCGAGCACGCCCGCCTGTCCGCTTTTGAAAACAATGGCAGCCGCGATTTCCGCCTGGACGTGCCCACCGATTACCAGACCATGGCGCCCGCCCAATGGGGGGCCAAGCGCATGTTCGCCGACGGTATTTTCTTCACCCCCGACGGCCGCGCCCGGCTGGTCCCGGTCACCCACCGCGCGCCCATGGATTCCCCATCGCCCGACTTCCCGCTGCGCCTCAACACCGGGCGCTACCGCGACCAGTGGCACACCATGACCCGCACCGGCCTGTCGCCCCGCCTGTCCGGCCACCGCCCCGAACCCCTGCTGGACATCCATCCCGTCGATGCCAAGGCGCTAGCGGACGGCACGCTGGCCCGAATCACCAGCCGCCAGGGCAGCTACATCGCCCGCATCCACCACACCACCGACCAGCGCCCCGGCGATGTGTTCCTACCCATGCATTGGAATGACGGCTACGCCGCCCAGGCGGTGATCGGGCGGCTGCTGCCCGGCCACACCGACCCGCATTCGGGACAGCCGGAATCCAAGCATGTGCCGGTGCGGGTGGAGCCGTTCGCAACCTGCTGGTCCGGCCTGTTGATCTGCCGCGACCTGCCGCCCCTTGATGCGCCGTGGTGGGTGCGCCGCCAAGCCGAGGGCGCCCAGATCGTGGAACTGGCCGGCGGCGAGGACGATGAAAAGGCAAAGCTGGTGGCGACGCTGGACCACCGCTTCGGCCCCAGCCGCATGGAGGTGCTGGACTCACGCCAAGGCACCGCCCGCTATGCCTGGATGGCGGAAGGCCGGCTGGTGGCCGCCCTGTTCCTGTCCCAGGACCGCCCCGGCCTGTCCACCCAATGGCTGGCCAGCCAAATCGGCCAAGCCCTGACCACCCCCATGGAACGGGCCGCCGTGCTGGCGGGCCGCGCCCCCAACGGCATGGCCGATGGGGGGCGCACGGTGTGCGCCTGCTTCTCGGTGGGCGTCACCACCCTGACCGACGCCATCCGCCGCCAGCGCCTGACCAGCGTCGAGGACATCGGCAGCGCCTTGCGGGCAGGCACCGGATGTGGCTCCTGCCTGCCCGAACTCAAGGCGTTGCTGACCGTCACACCACCTTGATGGCCTGCATCATGCCCATGTCTTCGTGAACCAGGGTATGGCAGTGGAACACGAACAGGCCGGTGAACTGATCGAAGCGGGTGCGGAAGGTGACCTTGCCGGTGGGCGGCACCTCCACCGTATCCAGCCACCGCCCCGCCGGAACATTGCCGCCGGACACCATCTGGAATGGGTTCACATGAATGTGGAAGGGGTGGGAATCGTTGGTCTGGTTGGTGATTTCCCATTCCTCCACCCGGCCCAACGGGATTTCCCACGGGGTTTCGCATGAGAACGGTACGCCGTTGATGGTGTAGGTGGTGTGGGCCGGCGCGCCGGTCATGCCGAAGGTCAGGCGGCGGCCATACTGGATTTCGGCGGCGGAGATGGGCCGCAGCAAAGGCGAGGACGGCAGGGCGCCCGAGAACAACGCCATGGGCTTGGGCTGGCCGTCCACCACCACGGTCACCAGCGGGCCGGTGCCGTCGCCGCTGGCGATGGCATAGGTGCCGGGCTGGCTGGGCGCCTTGACCAGCAGATCAAGCCGGTTTCCCGGCACGAAGCGCAGCGGCCCGGTGACCTCTTCCGCCTTGGGCAGCGGATTGCCGTCGCAGCACAGCAGCATGGTCTTCAGTCCGTCCAGACCCAGCCACAGCAGGCGGTCATGGGTGCCGTTGATCACCCGCCAGCGCTGGACCTCGCCCGGACGCATGGCGATCTTCGGCACCAATTGGCCGTTGACGTAAGTGGGCCGCGGCGGCGCGCCGGGGACCAGTTCCAACTGCTCGTAGCTTTCGCAGGTGCCGTCGGGGCCGACGCATTGGCTTTGCACCATCAGCACCCGTTCGGCGGCGGCGGCGATCTCGGGGATGCGGTCCATCTCACCCTCGATGATCAGGCAGCCGGCCATGCCGCTGGACACTTGCAACGCCACCGAGCCGTGGTAATGGGCATGGTAGAAATAGGTTCCCGGCGGATGGTCGGCGCCGATCTTGTAGACGTATTGGTAGTCGGACATGGCCTCTTGCGTGGGCACCGGGCTGAGCGGCGTCTTCGGCGCCAGGGCCAGCAGGATGTAATCGGACGGCTGGTTGGGCGACACGTGCACGCCATGCAGATGCATGTTGGTGGTGTTGAGCGCATGGGGCACGTTGCCGCCGCAAATGGCGCCCGAGGGCTCCCACGGAAATTCGTTCTTCAGCCGCAGCCGCAAGGTATCACCGGCGCGAAGCCGCAGGGTGCGGCCCACCGGCCCGCCGTCATAGCCGCGCAGGCTGACCTTCTGGCCGGCCAGATCAAAGCTGCCATATTGGGCGTTGACCACGGTGTCGAGCACATTGCCAACGGAACTTGCTTCACCCGGTTGCCACAGCAAGCCGCCGGCTTCGCGGGCACGGGCGCTGAAGCCCACGCCGCCCATGAGGGCCAGGGCACCGGCGCCCTTGAGCAGGGTGCGGCGGTCGAGAGTCTTGTTCACAATCATGCTCTCCCCCTCAGGCGTCGTGTTTGGCGATGTGGTCGGCGGCCCGGATGGCCAAAGCCGCCGCCGTCAGGGACGGCGAACACACCGTCACGGTCGGGTAATTGGCGGTGCCGATGATGAACAGGTTCTTGTGGTCGTGGCTGCGGCCGAACGGGTTCACCACGGAATCCATGGCGGAAATGCCCATCTTGGCAGTACCGGCCATGATGGCGCCGTCCACCGTGGGCTTGTTGGGATTGGACGTCTTCTCGGTGTCGATCTTGGCGTCCATCTGCTTGAGGATCGCCATCTGCCGATCGAACGCCTGATGGCAGCCGCGGATGGTGTACTCATCCAGGGAGAAATCCACCTTGGGCAGCGGAATGCCCAATTCGTCGCGCCGGCTGGGGTCGGGAACGATGGTGTTGCTCAGGCTGGGCAGCACTTCCACCGAACTGGACAGCACCACCTCGGTCGCCACCAGATCGTGGACCCGCTGGCGCAGATTCTTGCCGATGCGGTTCTCCTCCAGCGCCCGGTCCACTTCCTGGAACGGACCCAAGGAGGGATTGAACCCGCCATTGATGACCAGGGTGACGGCGGCGGCGGTGTTGGTGCGGAATGCGCCGTCGCGATAGCCGTCGATGCCGCTGGTGGCGCTGACCGGGCCGCGATAGGGCCAGACCGGGTTTTTGGCCCAGCCGAAGGAATCCACATCCACGTTGCACATGAGGTTGCGCCCCACCAGCCCCGAGCTGTTGGCGACGCCCCGGGGGGCGTTGACGCCGGCGGACATGAGCAGCAGCTTGGGCGTCTCGATGGCATGGGCGGCCAGGATGTAGGTCTTGGCCTTGGCGAGGCCCGGCTTGCCCTTGCTGGTGACGTAGCGCAGGCCGCTGATTTGCTTGTCCGCGCCCACGTCGATGGCATAGACCACGCGCTCGGGCAGCAGCAGGGCGCCCTTGCTCACCGCCTTCATGACATGGACCGAGCCGTCATATTTGGCGCCGATGGGACAGATGAAGCGGCAGCTGGCATTGCCGCAGCATTGCGGGCGGCCGCCATAGCCGGGCACGGAATTGCGGGCATGGGGGAAGCCCAGGACCTGACCCTTGTAGCCGGTTTTTTGCAGCGCGTCCGAGACCCGCTCGTCCAGGAAGCTTTGCGGCACCGGCGGCATGGGATAAGGCGTGTCGCGCGGCGGGCCCATGGTGGCGGGGCCGCCGGCCACGCCCCATTCCTGTTCCGCCTGGGCGTAATAGGGTTGCAGTTCGTCATAGGTCACCGGCCAGTCGGCGCCCACGCCGTACAGCGACTTCATGCGGAAATCGTTGGGCTGGAAGCGCTCGGCATGGGCGGTGAAATGCCACGACGTGCCACCGACGCCGCGCAGATACAGCACGGCGAACGGGGTCTGGCCGTCCTTGTTGGGGTTCATGGGGTCGCTGCCGTAGAACGGCGCCGGGGCCATGTCATCGGGACACGGCGCCCACGGGGCGTTCACATAAGGCGCGTTGTTACCCTTGGTGGTCGAGGCACGAAAGCGGTCCACCGCCTCGACCCGGTCGATCATCGGTCCGGCATCCAGCATGACCACCCGCCGCCCCGGCGCGGCCAGACGGTCGGCCATCAGGCCGCCATACATGCCGGCGCCGATGATGATGACATCGGCCTCGATCTGCTCGAAATCGCTGCCCGAGAAATTCACCGTGAAATTCATAATTCCCCCCGCCTTTTCTTGGACGCCTTACGCCGTCGGCCCGTCATGCCAATAGCCGAACGGACCGCCGCACGTGGCGGGCGGCTTGGTGAAGCTGCAGGCGGTCCACACCAGCGCCTCGTTGTAATTGACCACCTTGGTCTCGGTCATGCCGGGCCGGCCCGGATCGGCGATGGTCACCGCGCCGGTGTACCAGGCTCGGATGATGTCTTGGGCCGTGGGCATCAGGCCGCTTTCGGTCAGGCGGTGTTCCAGGTCGTCATCGCTATGGGCGGTACTCGCCAGACGGATGACCCGGTCCAGTTCGTCGCGCCGCCCCAGATTGATCAGTTCGGCCCAAAGCTGGGCGGCGAGCTGGGCATAGGTGCCGTTCAGCTCGATCCCGGTCAGCCGCGCCGAGGCCGCCACGAAATCACTGGGGCAAGTGCCCGCACAACCGGTGTCGCGGCTGGCGCAACCGGGCAACAACGCAACAGCGGCCATACCGGTCAAACCACCCAGCACCAACCGGCGGCTCGGCCCCTGGCCGGCCTGTATATCATCGGACATGGTTCCCCCCATCCCACAGAGTGACCGCACTTTAACGTGTGCAATGCGGCAGTCAACATACCTTTCTAACACATTTCCATCACCACATTCTGTTACAGGGGAGAAAGCTTCCATCGGCACGACCCGTCACAAATCCATCATTTCGTCATTCGGCGAATTGATGCTAGTGCTCTCCCATGCTTGAAACCTTCGAGACCGTCAGCAAAGCCATCGCCGATCCCAGCCGGGCCCGCATCCTGAAGCTGCTGGAGGGGGGCGAGCTGTGCGTCTGCCAAATCACGGCGGTGCTGAATCTGGCGCCCGCCACCGTGTCCAAACATCTGGCCGCATTGAAAATTGCCGGGTTGCTGCAACAGCGCCGCGACGGCAAGTGGGTCTATTACCGGCTGGCCGAGCGCGACCTCAACCCCTATGCGCGCAGTTTTCTGGATCTGATACGGACGTCGTTGCACGACGACCCCACCACGGCCGAGGACCGCCGCATGCTGGGCTTGGTCAATGCGGTGCCGTTGCAAACTTTGTGCGATCAGGGCCGCGCCGCGCTGCCCTTGAATGCGAAAGCGCCCACCACCTGTTGCGGGGAACCGACATGAACGAGAAAACCTACAACGTCCTTTTCCTGTGCACCGGCAATACGGCGCGCAGCATCCTGGCCGAGAGCATCCTGAACAGTGATCTCAGCGGCAAGTTCAAGGCTTTCAGTGCGGGCAGCCATCCCAAGGGCCACATCGATACGACCGTGCTTGCCCTTTTAAAGAAGACCAATTACCCGACCGAAGGCTTGCGCTCGAAATCGTGGGAGGAATTCACCCGACCCGATGCACCGGAACTGGATTTCGTCTTCACCGTCTGTGACAACGCCGCTGGCGAGGTCTGTCCGGTATGGCCGGGCCAGCCCATGACCGCCCATTGGGGCGTTCCCGATCCCACCGGCTTCCAAGGGACCGAGGTCGAAAAGACCGCCTTCTGCGGTGAGATCATGCGCATGCTGGCCAATCGCATCAACGTTTTTGCCGCGCTGCCTATCCACTCTCTCGACAAGCTGTCACTGCAGACGCACCTCGACGCCATCGGCAAAACCACCGCTTGATACCCAAGGAACCAACCATCATGGCTGATGCGCCCATCAACGTCCTTGTCCTGTGCACCGGCAACAGCGCCCGCAGCGTGCTGGCCGAATGCCTAGTCAACGATCTGGGCGGGGGCCGCTGGAAAGCGTACAGCGCCGGCAGCCAGCCCACCGGCAAGGTCAATCCGCTGTCCATCGAATTGCTTTTAGAGAAAGGCCATTCGACCGACGGCCTGCGCTCCAAATCCTGGAACGAGTTCGCCCGGCCCGACGCGCCCAAGATGAATCTGGTCATCACCGTCTGTGACAACGCCGCCAGCGAGACCTGCCCCATCTGGCCGGGCCATCCGTCCAAACTGCATATGGGCTTCCCCGACCCGGCGGGCGCCGAAGGCAGCCATGAACAACGCTTGGCGGTGTTCCGCGAGGTCTACGGCATGATCGAAACCAAAATCCGCAAGCTGATCGAGCTTGGCCCCGAACGGGCCGGGGAAGTCTGACATGTCGGTGTTCGAACGCTATCTGACCCTATGGGTGGCCCTGTGCATCATGGCCGGCGTGGCGCTGGGCCATTTCGTGTCCGCCCCGTTCCAGGCCATCGGCCGCATGGAAGTGGCTCAGGTCAATCTGCCGGTGGCGGTACTGGTCTGGCTGATGATCATCCCCATGCTGCTGAAGATCGACTTCGGCGCCCTGCATCAGGTCAAGCAGCATTGGAAGGGCATGGGCGTCACCCTGTTCATCAATTGGGCGGTCAAGCCGTTCTCCATGGCGCTGCTGGGCTGGGTGTTCATCAACACCCTGTTCCGGCCCTATCTGCCCGCGGACCAGATCGACAGCTATATCGCCGGGCTGATCCTGCTGGCCGCCGCCCCCTGCACCGCCATGGTGTTCGTGTGGTCCAATCTGTGCGACGGCGAGCCCCATTTCACCCTGAGCCAAGTGGCGGTCAACGACGTCATTATGGTGGTGGCCTTCGCCCCCATCGTGGCACTGTTGCTGGGGCTGTCCTCCATCACCGTGCCATGGAACACCCTGCTGCTGTCGGTGGTGCTGTACATCGTGGTGCCGGTGATCGTCGCCCAGGCGTGGCGCAAGGCGCTGCTGGTCAAAGGCCCGAAAGCCCTGGCTGCCACCCTGGCCCGGCTGGCACCCCTATCCCTGGTAGCGCTGCTGACCACATTAGTGCTACTATTCGGCTTCCAGGGCGAGCAGATCATCGCCCAGCCTATGATCATCGGCCTGCTGGCGGTGCCCATCACCATCCAGGTCTATTTCAATTCCGGCTTGGCCTATGTGCTGAATAAGAAGCTGGGCGTGGCCCATTGCGTGGCCGGGCCGTCGGCGCTGATCGGCGCAAGCAACTTCTTCGAACTGGCCGTGGCCGCCGCCATCAGCCTGTTCGGCTTCCACTCGGGCGCGGCACTGGCCACCGTGGTGGGTGTGCTGATTGAAGTGCCGGTCATGCTGTCGGTGGTCAAGATCGTCAATTCGTCAAAGCATTGGTACGAAACCGGGAGGGCATGATGAAAAAGCTTGAAATCTACGACCCCGCCATGTGCTGCTCCACCGGCGTGTGCGGCCCTGAGGTGGACCCGGTGCTGGTCCAATTCGCCGCCGACCTGAAATGGGTGGCCGAGCAGGGCGTGACCGTACAGCGCTATAATCTGGGCCAGGAGCCCCAGGCCTTCGCCGCCAACGCGGACGTGGTCAAGCAGATGGCAACCGGCATGGACCGCCTGCCCGTCGTGCTGGTGGATGGCGAAATCGTTTCCGCCGGCATCTATCTGACCCGCGCCCAATTGGCCCACAAGCTGGGTCTGGCCTGATGGCCCTGCCCACGACTGACACCCGCTATCTGTTCTTCACCGGCAAGGGCGGCGTGGGCAAGACCTCGCTGTCCTGCGCCACCGGCCTGAGCCTCGCCGAGGCGGGCAAGCGGGTGCTGATCGTCAGCACCGACCCGGCCTCCAACCTTGACGAGGTGCTGGGCACCGCATTGTCCCAGCGCCCCGTGGAAATTGCCGGGGCGCCCAACCTGTTCGCCCTGAACATCGACCCCGAAGCCGCCGCGCGGGATTACCGCGAGCGCATGGTCGGCCCCTACCGGGGCATCCTGCCGCCCGCCGCCATCGCCAGCATGGAGGAACAATTCTCCGGCGCCTGCACGGTGGAAATCGCCGCCTTCGACGAATTCGCCAAGCTGCTGGGCGATGCGGATGTCACCGTCGGCTTCGACCATGTCATCTTCGACACCGCCCCCACCGGCCATACCTTGCGGCTGCTGACGCTGCCGTCCGCCTGGACTCAGTTCATCGCCTCCACCACCGGCGGCGCGTCGTGCCTGGGGCCGCTGGCCGGGCTGGAGAAGCAGAAGGCGCTGTACGCCGCCACCGTCGCCCATCTGGCCGATCCGGCCATGACCAGCGTCGTCCTGGTGGCACGCCCGGAAGCCTCGGCCCTGCGCGAGGCCGAACGCACCCGAGGTGAATTGGCCGAACTGGGCGTGGTGAATTTGCGCCTCGCCCTCAACGGCGTGTTCGTTGCCTCCACACTGGGCGACACGGTGGCCGATGCCATGACCCGGCGGGGAAGCGAGGCGGTGGCCGCCATGCCCGCGGCCTTGGCCGGACTGCCGCGCAGCGAAACGCCGTTCCTGCCCAAGGGCACGGTGGGACTTGATTGCCTGCGGGCCATGAGCGATCCCGCACGGGCGGTCATGGACGACACCCATATGGACATGCCGGTACTGCCCCAGGGCTTGGCGCCGCTGGTGGACGATCTTGCCCGCGCGGGCCGGGGCGTGATCATGACCATGGGCAAGGGCGGCGTCGGCAAGACCTCGGTGGCTGCCGCCATTGCCGTGGCGCTGGCCGGCAAAGGCCACACCGTGCTGCTGTCCACCACCGATCCCGCCGCCCATGTGGATTTGGCCGTGGGCGCCCCGGTGCCGGGCCTGACCATCGCCCGCATCGACCCCGAGGCCGAAGTGGCCGCCTATGCCGACGAGGTGCTGGCGAAAGCGGGCGCCGGGCTGGACGAAGCCGGGCGCGCCATGCTGGAAGAAGATTTGCGTTCCCCCTGCACGGAGGAAATCGCCGTCTTCCGCGCCTTTGCCCGCACGGTGGATGCGGGAAGCGACGGCTTCGTCGTGCTGGACACTGCGCCTACCGGCCACACCATCCTGCTGCTGGACGCGGCGGAGGCCTATCACCGCGAGGTCTCGCGCACCCAGGCGGCCATGCCCGACGCCGTGCGCCAATTGCTGCCGCGCCTGCGCGATTCCGCCTTCACCCATGTGCTGATCGTCACCCTGGCCGAGGCCACCCCGGTGCACGAAGCCGAACGCCTGCAAACGGATCTGGCCCGCGCCGGCATCACTCCCGCCGCCTGGGTCATCAATCAAAGCCTGCTGGCGAGCCACACCCAAGACCCGCTGCTGGCCCAGCGTGGCCGCTTCGAGGTGCCGTTCATCCAGCGCGTGGCCCATGGATTGGCCCCCCGCTGCGCCCTGATCCCCTGGCAGCCCAACGCCCCGGTGGGAGCCGAGGCGCTGGCCGCTTTGGTGGTTTAGAGCGCGAGCAGACGCGTCAAGGGTCCCCATATGAGACCTCATGTTACGCCAAGCACGCATGACCGATGCGGCAGCCATGGGCTTCATCGAGGTGGAGACGTGGCAGGCCGCCTATGCGGGCATACTGGATGCCGGTTCGCTGATCGCCATGTCCACCGCCCGCAAGGCCCGGCAATGGGAAGCCGAGATGAGCCACGGCAGCGAAGGGCTGTGGGTGTGGGACGACCTGGACCAGGGCGGCGTGTTGGGTTTCGGCCATTGCGGTCCTCAGCGCATGCCGTCTTTGGCCTATGACGGCGAGATCACCATGCTGTACGTGCTGCCCGATTCCCAAGGCCAGGGCATCGGACGGCACCTGTTGCACGGCATGCTTGCCGATCTGAAACGCCGGGGCATGGCCTCCGCCCTGGTCTGGGTGCTGGAGGCCAATCCGTCGCGCTTCTTCTATAGCCATCTGGGCGGCAAGTTAGTGCTGCACCGGACTATCACCTTCGGCGCATCCCAGTTGAACGCCTTGGGCTATGGATGGAGCGGCTTGTAGTTCAGGCCCCGCCGGCGGGGCTTCGGACCACAATTCACGCAAGGTGCAGCGGATTTTGTAAGCCATGGAATTGCGGCAGAACAGCCGCGCCACCGTGGCCCCACAGGCCAGCCGTTCCCCCAAGGGCAGATCGCCCACGAACAGGCTGCGGCAATAACCGGCGCGCAGGCGCAGGCCGGGCAAAAGCGGGGCGACGTTGGGGTCCATCATGCGCGCCTTGTCGGCATAGCTTTTCAGCACGCTGACCCCGGCATGGCAGCGCTTATGCAGCAACGGTTCCTCGATCTGGCGGAAGCGCCCCATCAGCGCCAGTTCCGCCAGCAGGATACGGTCGGCCTCGTAATAGCTGCCCAGCCAATTGGTCCGCCGCAGGGCATCCGCGCGCATCACCCCGAACAAGGCGGTGCACCAGTTCATGCGGCGCAGGGCTTCCGCATGGCGCAGGGAGGGCCGTGCCCCTTCGGCAAGGTGCAGAGGCTCGCGGTCATGATGGCGGTTGCCGTGGCGGTCGATGATCTTGCCCTTGGGACCTTCGATCAGGACCTCGCCCTCGTCATCCAGCAGCCGCAGGGCGGTGTGGGCCAGCACCACGCCGTCATCGTCGCGCAGCACCTCCATGCAGCGCTGCAGGAAGGCCGGGTCCAGCACGTCGTCATGGGCCATCCACTTGTAGAAGGGGGCATTGCATTGCCGGAACGCCAGATTGAAGTTGGGGCCGGCGCCCACATTGCGCTCATTGCGGCGGTACTGGATGCGCCGGTCCAGGCGCATGTAGTGACCGCAGATGTCGGCGGTGCCGTCGGTGGACGCGTTGTCCGAGATGAACAAGGTGAAATCGCCGAAGCTTTGCGCCAATGCGCTTTCCAGCGCCTCAGGCAGATAACGCTCGCCGTTGAAAACAGTCAGGCCAAGGAACAGCGGAGCATTTGCGCTCATGGCAATCACCTTTGCGGCTGGAGTCAGGACGTAACCCTATCGCCGTAAGGCCTGCCAACAAATTGCGGAAAGGGAGACGTCACCGGACATATGGGATAGGGGCAGTGCGCTAACGGCTAGTCTCAATAATGCCTCAATACCGCCACTCCCTTGCCCCGGGGAGCCACCCCATGGGCGTTGTACGCTACCTCGTTCGATGAGGGAGTTCCCCAATGCGTCATTCAATTCCGCTGGCGGGCGTCATTATCGTGGCTTCCATGGGATTGTCCGGCTGCGCCGGTGGCTTGGGCCTGACCCTGCTGGGCATCGGCGCAAGTTCCACGGCCAGTGCAGGCATCAATCACACCCTGGGCGGCATCGCCTACAAGACCTTCACCGCCAGCCCCGACGACGTCCATTCCGCCGCCCGCAAGGCCTTGAGCACCATGGGCATCGCCGTGGAAAAGGACGAGCCTAATAAGGAAACCGGCGTGCGCCAGCTATCGGGCCGCACCCGCGACCGCGAGATCAATGTGGAGGTGCAGGAAGTCACCCCGCGCACCACCCGCCTCAGGGTGGTGGCAAGCCAAGATTTGGTGTTCAAGGACAGCGCCACCGCCACGGAAATCATCATGCAGACCGCCCAGGCCCTCGACACCATTGAAGTCGCCAAGGCGCGCGCCGCTGCAGCCAAGGGCTCCGTCAAGACCGTGTCCGCCAGGAAGAAAGCATCGTGAGATTGGATGATGGATTTTTTGGCATTGAAGCGCCACCCCCTCCGTCGTCATGCCCGTGCTTGACACACGGCTGTCCGGTTTGATTTTCGGCGTCGCCTGGAAAGGCAGGGACCGCGTGCCTTTCCGGCTCCAACCGTCAAATTGGACACGAGTAATTGAACCACGGAGGCACGGAGATGTCGATCAAACGGGACCCGATTCGGGCTCCGTCTGGCGAGGTATCTCCGTGCCTCAGTGTCTCCGAGGTTCACCTTAAAAGATGCCAGTCAGAGGTAAGTGCCTGAAGAGAAAATCTATTCGGCGCCACACATAGGAAGATGGGACACGAATGAAAACGAATAAGAACGAATTTTAGGCGCACCGCCGGGGTCGCTTGTCTTGACCCATTCGTTTTCCTGTGTGGACGGCTCCTGCGTTGCAAGGAAAATATTGACGCTTTTTTGACCTGGTCAGGTGCAGTCATGTGTCCGGCCTGTTTGCGCAGCGCATGGCCGCTGGCCCTGATGAAATCCACGGATCGAGTCCCAAATCATTCGTCCGAGCAGAACGCTCATGAACACAAACGGGTTCTCTCAATCCCCGGTACGACCGGTCGCCATCGCGTCACTATTCACCCTCGC
>JACMKT010000252.1 GCA_014380005.1 Rhodospirillales bacterium | reverse complement strand
CTGTGCGGCTCCCCCTCTCCCGGCGCTTCGCGCCACCCTCTCCCGCGAGGGGAGAGGGTTAAAAATCACACCCCGTGATACTGCTTGAACCACGCGATGAATTTCGGCACGCCTTCCGAAATGGGCGTGGTCGGGGCGAAGCCGCAATCGCGTTGGATGGCCGAGATATCGGCGTAGGTTTCCTTGACGTCGCCCGCCTGCATGGGGGCGAATTGGTATTCCGCCTTGCGGCCCAGGCATTGCTCCACCAAGCCGACGAAATCCATCAGCTTTTCCGAACGGGTGTTGCCGATGTTGTAGATCTTGGCCGGCGGGGTGACGCCATCGTCAGCCGCCGGATGATCCAACGTGCCGACCACGCCCGAGACGATGTCGTCGATATAGGTGAAGTCGCGCCGCATATCGCCATTGTTGAAGATGGTGATGGGCTTGCCTTCCAAGATGGCCTTGGCGAACAGATAGGCGGCCATGTCGGGGCGGCCCCACGGGCCGTAGACGGTAAAGAAGCGCAGGCCGCTGGTGGGGATGCGGTACAGGTGGGAATAGCAATGGCTCATCAGCTCGCCCGCGCGCTTGGTGGCGGCGTAAAGCGAGATGGGCTGGTCCACCCGGTCTTCCACCGCGAACGGCAGCTTGGTATTGGCGCCATAGACCGAGGACGAGCTGGCATAGACGAAGTTCCGGCAGTTGGCGTTGGCGCGGGCCAACTCCAGCATGACCAGATGGCCTTCCACGTTGGAATGGCTGTAATCGTGCGGCGCCTTCAGGGAATGGCGCACGCCGGCCTGGGCGGCCAGATTGATATAGCCAGTGATCTCGGGATGGGCGTCGGCGATTGCGGCCATGGCGGCGCGGTCGCCGATATCGGCCTGATGGAAGCTGAAGCCGGGATGGGCCTGCAATTGGGCCAGCCGGGCCTGCTTCAGGGCCGGATCGTAATAGGGATTAAGGTTATCCACGCCCACGACTTTGTCGCCGCGCGCCAACAGACGCAGCGACGTGTGGAAGCCGATGAAGCCGGCGGCACCGGTGACGAGCACGCTCATGGATGATCCCTATACAAAGCCGCCTTGATATACCCCGCCCTCGAACGGAAATCATCCCCCCGTTTCGCCGTAATTTTATTATCACCCGGACGAACGGCGTCGGGGCTTCCTTGCTTTTTTCGCCGCCCCCTTCCCCCATGGCGCGCGCCTCCCCACGTCCCAGGCTAGCGGGAGCCGTGACATGACCGTGTCTGCGTCCATCACCCTTGACGATAAATACACCTCGACCTCCGGGCGGGTGTACCTGTCGGGCATCCAGGCCTTGGTGCGGCTGCCCATGCTGCAGCGCGACCGTGACCGCGCAGCCGGGCTGAACACCGCCGGCTTCATCTCGGGCTATCGCGGCTCGCCCTTGGGCGGGCTGGACCGCGAGTTGGAGCGCGCCAGCAAGCATCTCACCGCCCATGACATCGTCTTCCGCCCCGGCATCAACGAGGATTTGGCTGCCACCGCAATATGGGGCACCCAGCAGGTCACCCTGTTCGAGGGCGCCAATGTGGATGGGGTGTTCTCGCTGTGGTACGGCAAGGGGCCGGGGGTGGACCGCTCCATGGACGCCATCAAACACGCCAATTCCGCCGGCACCGCGCGCCATGGCGGCGTGCTGGTGCTGGCCGGCGACGACCATGGCGCCAAATCCTCCACCCTGGCCCACCAATCCGAGCACATGTTCATGGCAGCGCACATGCCGGTGCTCAATCCCGCCGGTATTCAGGAATTGGTGGATTACGGCCTGTTCGGCTGGGCGCTGTCGCGATACTCGGCCCTGTGGGTCGCCATGAAGACCATCACCGAGACGGTGGAAAGTTCCGCCACCATCGCCATCGACCCGTGGCGCCAAAGCTTTGTGCAGCCCGAGGACTTCACCGCCCCGCCCGGCGGCCTGTCCATCCGCTGGCCCGACCGCTTCCTGGAGCAGGAAGAGCGGCTGATGCGCCACAAAATCTATGCCGCCTTGGCCTTTGCGCGGGCCAACCGCATTGACCGGGTGGTGGTGGACAGCCCAGTGCCCCGCTTCGGCATCATCACCACCGGCAAATCCTATCTGGACGTGGTCCAGGCCCTGGACGATCTGGGTATGGACGCCGCCCACGCCGCCGAGATCGGCATCCGCCTGTACAAGGTGGGCATGAGCTGGCCGCTGGAGCGCGAGGGCGTGCGCGCCTTCGCCGAGGGGCTGGAGGAAATTCTGGTGGTGGAGGAAAAGCGCGCCATCATCGAGAACCAGATGAAGGAGCAGCTTTATAATTGGCGCGAAGACGTGCGCCCCCGAATCATCGGCAAATTCGACGAGGCCGGGACCTGGATATTGCCCTCCGCCGGCGAGCTGTCCCCGGCCCAGATCGCCCGTGTCATCGCCGCGCGCATTGGCCGCTTCTACACCAGCCTGCGCATCAAGCAACGGCTGGAATGGCTGGAGGCCAAAGAGCGCGCCTTAGCGACCGTGCCCCAGGGCTTTGCCCGCATCCCCTATTTCTGCGCCGGCTGCCCGCACAATACCTCCACCAACGTGCCCGAGGGCAGCCGGGCCATGGCCGGTATCGGCTGTCACTTCATGGCCACCTGGATGCCCGAGCGCCGCACCGAGACCTTCACCCATATGGGCGGCGAAGGGGCCAATTGGATCGGTCAGGCGCCGTTCACCTCCACCGCCCACGTGTTCCAGAATTTGGGCGACGGCACCTATTATCATTCGGGCCTGCTGGCCATCCGCGCCTGTGTCGCCGCCAAATCCCGCATCACCTACAAAATCCTGTTCAACGACGCCGTCGCCATGACCGGCGGGCAACAGGTGGACGGGCCGCTGGACGTCCCCACCCTGGCCGCCCAGGTGCGGGCCGAGGGGGTGGAGCGCATCGCCATCGTCTCCGACCGCGCCCGCCCCGCCGAAATCCTGCCGTCCGGCACCAGTGTGCACATGCGCGACGATTTGGACACCGTCCAGCGCGACTTGGCCCAATGGCCGGGTGTGTCGGTGCTGATCTACGACCAGACCTGCGCCGCCGAAAAGCGCCGCCGCCGCAAGCGCGGCCTGATGGAGGACCCGCCGGAACGGGTGTTCATCAACGAATTGGTGTGCGAGGGCTGCGGCGATTGCGGCGAGAAATCCAATTGCGTCGCCGTAGTGCCGGTGGAAACCGAATTCGGGCGTAAACGCGCCATCGACCAATCCGCCTGCAACAAGGATTTCAGCTGCCTCAAGGGCTTCTGCCCCAGCTTCGTCACCGTCAAGGGCGCCAAGCTGAAGCGCCATGCCGGGGTGGGCGACCACGACCATGCCTTCCCCGATTTGCCCGCCCCCATTCTGCCCTCTGCCGCCGATCCCTATGGCATCGTGGTGACCGGCATCGGCGGCACCGGCGTGGTCACCGTGGCCCAGGTGCTGGGCATGGCCGCCCATCTGGAGGGTAAGGGCGTCACCGCCTTGGATCAGACCGGTCTGGCCCAGAAGAACGGCGCCGTGGTCAGTCATGTGCGCATCTGCGACACCCCAGAACGCCTGAGCGCCGTGCGCATCGCCGCCGGTGGCGCCCGGCTGCTGCTGGCCTGCGACATGGTGGTAGCCGCCGGGTTCGACACCTTGTCCAAGCTGAAGGCCGGGGTCACGGCGGCCATCGTCAACGACCATGAAGCCATGCCGGCCACCTTCACCCATTCCCCCGATCTGGCCTTCCCGGCCAAGGGCATGCACGCCGCCATCGTCGAGGCCACGGACGGCGCTGCCACCTTCATCAATGCGACGAAACTGGCGACCGGGCTGATGGGCGACGCCTTGGCCGCCAACATGTTCCTGGTGGGCTTCGCCTGGCAAAGCGGGCTGCTGCCCCTATGTGAGGACTCGCTGCTGCAAGCCATTGCGCTCAACGGTCAGGCCGTGGATTTCAACCTGCAAGCCTTCCGCTGGGGCCGCCGCGCCGCGCTGCATGGCGATGCGGTGGCGCGGCTGGCCTGCCCGCCCGAGGACGTGCCCGACGACCGCCGCCTGTCGGTGGATCTGGACCAGATGATCGCGCGGCGCATGGACTATCTGGAGGCATGGCAAAACCGCGCCTGGGCCAAGCGCTATGACGCGCTAGTGAGCACCGTGCGTCACCGCGAAAGCGAGGTAATGCCCGGCGCGCAAGCCCTGACCGAGGCGGTGGTACGTGCCCTGTTCAAGCTGATGAGCTACAAGGATGAATACGAAGTGGCCCGGCTGTTCAGCGATAACGCCTTTACGAAAGCGTTGTCGGCGGAATTCGAAAGCTGGGACCGCATCGAACCCCATTTGGCGCCGCCCATGCTAGGCGGGCGCAAACGTCGGTTCGGCCCGTGGATGCTGGTGATGATGAAAGGGTTGGCGAAGCTGAAAGGATTGCGCGGCACCCTGTTGGACCCCTTCGGCCACACGACGGAGCGGCGCGAGGAACGCGCCCTGATCGCCGAGTACCGCGCCATGGTCAAAGAAATCACAGCCACGCTGACCATTGCCAATCACGCCCAAGCGGTGGAGTTGGCCCGGCTGCCTTTGTCGGTACGCGGCTATGGTGCCATCAAGGCCAAAACCGCCGACGCCATGCGTGCCGAAACGGCCCAGCGGATATCAGACTATCGGTTATCGTAAAATTGGATATTTTCTACCTTTGAGCAGCGTTCGACGGACAACAATCCTTGAAAAATTTGTGCGTTCGACTGAATATCGCCCCGTTTTCCGGGGGGGAAGGGATTTTAAAGGTATGGCGGTGGTAATTCCTGCAGGCGCGGGGTCCGGTCTTCGTGACAGTGACGCTCGCCCCCGCGTGATGGTGATCGAAGACGAACCGCTGATCGCCATGGGGCTAAGGATGGTGCTGGAGGCCATGGGCTGCGACGTACGCGCGGTGGTGGATAATAGCGCCGAAGCTGTCGCTACAGCCGAAAGCCAGGAACTGGATTTGATCCTTGCCGATGTGCGGCTGAAGGCGGGCGATGACGGCATCACCGCGGTCGAACGCATCCTGACCAAACACTCCATCGCCGTGCTGTTCGTCACCGGCAATGCGGGCGAATTGGAACGCCGCGGCATGGGCCATATGGACGTCCTGTCCAAACCCTTCATGCCCGCCGCCCTGGAACGCAAGGTCAAGAAGATCTTGGCGCGGGTTTAACCGCTGCTTCTGAGACACGGATGCCCGTTGCGCGGGCCAACGAATAAGAACGAGTGATCCATTCGTGTGGATAAACCCTCACGAATGATCCGCATACCAGCGGGCAAAGAACGTATCGTCGCCTTCCTGGCGCACATTGCGGGTGGGATGGCCATCCTCGTCGATCAGCGCCATGTCCTTCAGCCAGCGCACGATCTTACGGAAATGGGCGACGTTGTGCAGGCTGGCGCCGCCTTCCATCCAGTTCTGCTCCAGGAAAGCCAGCACGGCGGGCTGGCCCAATTCGGCCTCCCACAGGATGCCCAGCAACGAGCACAGCGCCTCTTCCACGTCGCGTTCGGGCAGGAACAGGGTCTGCACCGCATCAGCCTGCTCGCGCTTGCCGCTTTCCGGGCCGCAGCCCAGGCCGAAATCCAGCACCGTGCGGCGCTCGGGCGAGGCCAATTGGTAATGGGCGACTTCGTGGATCAGCACGCTGGGTTCCATACGGATGGCGACGTTCTCGCCGTCCCAGGTGAAGTGGGTCTTGGGGTCCACGTCCAGGATGCCGAAGCCGAACTGGCGGCACAGTTCCACACCCTGCGCATGGTGGGTGGCGTCGGTGGACAGGGTCATCAGGTCGCCATCGGGGATCAGCCGGGTGACGTGATGGAACACCTTGAGCGCCAGGGCATCGTCGGCCAGAGCGGTGGCAAATTCGGGCAGCAGCGGCAGCAAGGTGCCGTGGTCGATGGGGGTCAGCATCATGATCAGCGGGTTTTAGCCCAAAGCCCCGACGGCGCCAAGCCCGTCCCTTGCCTTCGCCCATACGCACGGCCTAATCTGCGCCCATGAGCGAACCTTTTTCCGTCCTCTGGCTGCAAGCGGGAAGCTGCGGCGGCTGCACCATGTCGGCGCTGGCCGCCGACGATGTGGGATTGCTGCGCGCCCTGGAGCGTTTCGGCATCCGCCTGCTGTGGCACCCGTCCTTGTCCGAGGAATCGGGCGCGGAGGCCCTGGCCATCCTGACCGCCGCCGCTGAAGGGCGCGTTACGGTGGACGCGCTGTGCGTGGAGGGCTCCATCCTGACCGGCCCCAACGGCACCGGGCGATTCCAATTGCTGTCAGGCACCGGCACGCCGGTCAGCCGCTGGGTGGAACGCATCGCGCGCCATGCCCAGAACATGGTGGCGGTGGGGTCCTGTGCGGCGTTCGGCGGCATTCCCATGGCGGGCGTCAACCCCACCGACGCGGTCGGGCTGCAACACGACAATGGTTTGCTGCCGGCAGAATTCCGCTCACGCAGCGGCCTGCCGGTCATCAACATCGCCGGCTGCGCCCCCCATCCCGGCTGGCTGGTGGAAACCCTGGCCGATCTGGCCTTAGGCGGTTTCGACGCCGCCCGGCTGGATTCCCTGGGCCGCCCCCGCGCCTTCGCCGACCATCTGGCCCATCACGGCTGTAGCCGCAACGAGTTCTACGAGTTCAAGGCCAGCGCCGCCACTGCGTCGGACCGGGGCTGCCTGATGGAGAATTTGGGCTGCAAGGCGACCCAGGCGCCGGGCGATTGCAATATCCGCCGCTGGAACGGCTATGGCTCGTGCACCGATGGCGGCTTCACCTGCATCAACTGCACCAGCCCCGGCTTCCAGAACCCCGGAGCCCCCTTCCAAGAAACCGCCAAGGTGGCCGGCATTCCCGTGGGCCTGCCGCTGGACATGCCCAAGGCGTGGTTCGTCGCCCTGGCCGCCCTGTCCAAATCCGCCACCCCCCAACGCGTGCGCACCAACGCCCATTCCGACCACGTGGTCGTCCCCCCTGCCCGCAAGAAGAGTCCATGACCACCCGCCTGCCCACGACCACCCGCCTGATCGTCGGCCCCTTCAACCGCGTCGAGGGCGATTTGGAAGTCACCCTGGACATCGCCGACGGCGTGGTGCGCGAAGCCCGCGTCACCGCCCCCATGTATCGCGGTTTCGAACAAATCCTGGCCGCCCGCCCGCCCGAGGATGCCCTGGTCATCGCGCCGCGCATCTGCGGCATCTGCTCGGTCTCGCAATCCATGGCCGCCGCCCGCGCCTTGGCGGATATCGCCGGTGTCACCCCGCCGCCCAACGGCATCCTGGCCGCCGATCTGGTGCTGGCCTGCGAGAACGCTGCCGACCATCTGACCCATTTCGTGCTGTTTTTCATGCCCGATTTCGCCCGCGCCGCTTATGCCTCGCGGCCCTGGCACAAGGCGGCGGTGGAACGGTTTGCCGCTATGGAGGGGACCAGCCAGCGCAGCCTGTTGCCGGCGCGGGCGCGGTTCCTGCACCTGATGGGATTGCTGGCGGGCAAATGGCCTCACTCTCTGGCGCTGCAACCGGGCGGCACCACCAAAAGCGTGGACCCGGGCGAGCGTGTCCGCCTGCTGTCCATCCTGGCCGATTTCCGCGAGGCCCTGGAACAGGTGATCTTCGCCGACCGGCTGGAAAATATCGCCGCCCTGAATTCGGTGGCTGCGCTACAGGCCTGGACCCACGCCGCCCCGCCCGAGCACGGCGATCTGCGCCTGTTCCTGCACATTGCCGAAGACCTTGGCCTGGACCGCTTGGGCCGAGGCCCCGGCGCCTTCCTGTCCCATGGCAGCTTCGGCCTGTGGCCGTCGGGCGTGGTCATGGACGGCCAAACCCGCCCGCACGACCCGGCGGAAATGACCGAAGACCTGACCCACGCCTGGATGGACGGCCCGACCCAGCCCGCCGCCCATAAGGACGGCGCCTATTCCTGGTGCAAGGCACCGCGTCTGGCGGGCCGCGTGGTGGAAGTGGGCGCCCTGGCCCGCCAGATAGTGGCCGGCGATCCCCTGGCCCACGATCTGGTGACGGAGTCAGGCGGCGCGGTCATGGACCGGGTGGTCATGCGGCTGGTGGAATTGGCCCGCCTAGTCATGGCCATGGAAGGCTGGGTCAAACAATTGCGCCCCGGCGAGCCGTTCTGCGTCGAAAGCCCCCTGCCCCTGCGCGGCACGGGCATCGGCTTGGTGGAAGCCGCGCGCGGCGCCCTGGGCCATTGGATGACCGTGGAAAGCGGCCTGATCCAGTCCTATCAGATCGTCGCCCCAACCACCTGGAACTTCTCCCCCCGCGACGCAGCCGGCATCCCCGGCCCACTGGAACAAGCCCTGACCGGCACCCCCATCCAGCCCGGCGAAACCACACCCGTGGCGGTCCAGCACGTGGTGAGAAGCTTTGATCCGTGCATGGTGTGCACGGTGCATTGAGAAAATATCGTTATTTTTCAATGCACTAGCAATATAATTCCGATATTTTCCGAAATTCATCCGACAGCAAGCTATCACGACGCTCTCACTTCGACCCACTCCGCCCCCCCGCGAATCCCGGTATAAGGCGGTTGGACTTGCCCGGAAAGAGTGGAGAGCGTGCATGCTAACTTTGCACGAGGGACATTCTGATGACGGGTTCAGGAATGAGGACATTCACCGACGAGTTCAAACGGGAAGCCGTCCGTCTGGTTCAGACCAGCGGGCGCACGGTTGGTCAGGTTGCCGCCGATCTGGGGATCGGGCATTCGACTTTGGGCAAGTGGCTGACGCGCCACCGCGAAGCGGACCTGCTTGCCGGTCCGCATGAGGACACGGCCAAGGAACTGGCCCGCTTGCGCAAAGAGAACGAGATTCTGCGGGCCGAGCGAGACCTGTTAAAAAAAGCCACGGCCTTCTTCGCCAAGGAAACAAGTCGATGATCTTCCTGCACATCGACGAGAAGAAGGCCGGTCTGTCTCTGGACCGGACATGCGCCTTGTTTGGCGTCAGCACCAGTGGCTTCTACGCCTGGAAGCGGCGCCAGCCCAGCCAACGGCAATTGGACGACATGGTGTTTTTGGCTCATATCCGCAGCCAATTCAGCCTGTCGCGGGAAACCTATGGCAGCCCGCGCATGCATGTGGAATTGCGCGAAGACGGGCACTTGATCGGCCGTCACCGCGTGGCCCGGCTGATGCGCGAGAACGGCCTGAAAGCCCTGCAGAAGCGCCGTTTCAAGAAGACCACCGACAGCGAACATGGCGGACCGGTTGCCCCCAATGTCCTGGATCAGGATTTCATTGCCGAGCAAGCCAACGAGAAATGGGGCGCTGACATTTCCTATATCTGGACGGCGGAAGGCTGGCTGTATCTGGCCATCGTCGTCGATCTATTTTCACGCCGCATCGTGGGCTGGGCCACCAGCGACCGCATGAAAAAGGATCTGGCGCTGACCGCGGTGAAGCGCGCCTTGGCGGTGCGACAACCGGCGGCGGGGATTATCCATCACTCGGATCGCGGCAGCCAATATTGCTCGGGCGATTACCGCAAACTCCTGGCCGACCGCAAAATCGTCGCGTCCATGAGCGGCAAAGG